>DASUZY010000146.1:0-14166 GCA_036376635.1 Sphingomicrobium sp. | reverse complement strand
CGATGCGACGGCGAGGATCACCTTTTCTCGCGTTCCGAGGCCGACTGATTCTGCGGTGTCACGCCACGTCCGGGCGAACACGTTACGCCAGTAGGCCATACTTCCGGCTCTCCGTGAAAATTATCCACAGTTATGCCGCCGAAAATGGGTGTGTAAAAGACACAATCGCCAAAAAAGATGGGGAAAGTGTCTCTTTCGGGACTCACTTAATGCACAGCGGCCGGCCGCTCCGGGTCAGCAACCTACCCCTTCATGCTCATGACGGGCCCGGTCTGCATCTGATGGATGTGCTTGACGGCGTCTCGCCAGGCGTCCGCGCTGACCCCAATGTCGCTCCGGAACGGGTATTGGAGCTCGAACAGCAGCACCATCATGCACACCGTGATCGTCACCACAGTCGAAGTCATCAGCAGGTGTATACGTTCGTTCCTGAGGCCGAAAAGCCAACAGAAGCAGATGACGCAGGCACCCCCGATCAGGAGCACAAGCCATTCGAACCATGCGACGCCGGCTCGATTGACGCCGATACGCTGCTGCCTGGCATCATGAGCGATCGTCAGCTGCTGCATGGTTTCGACCTGCGCATTGGCTTCGGCAACGTCGGACGGTTTGAACGAGAACGTCGCGTTGATTGCGTCCATCGTTATGATGGCCAACTTGGGATCGATGGTTCCGCGGCGCATCGCTGGCCATTCATTGTCGACGACTGTTTCCGCGTAGGCGAGGGAGTCGGCGCGTACCCGTTGACGTACGGCGGGCGGGAGGCCGACCGCCGCATGCCACGCATCGATGTCCGCATTGGACTCGGTGACTACGATCGCTCGGGCCTCCTCGTAGTGTTGCCACGCGACAACCGTCAGGAACCCGAGCACGACTGCATAAAGAGTGCCGGCAACAGTGAAAATTACACCGCCAACTTCATTATGTTCGATGAAGGACTGCCTTCGAAACCGGCGATGCACGAGCACCTGGCCAAGACAGGCCAAACCAAGCCCAAGCGCGAGCGCGCAAGACAGGAGTACGATTGCCGGAATGCTGGAAGCCAGTGCCATGACGAAGCCTTTCCGGAGACGCATGCGAGCGCTCCTCTCCTACTGGGGGATCTCCACGTGGCCGCCGAAGCCGAAGCGCATCGCAGAGAGGAGCTTGTCGGCGAAGCTTTCGTCCATCCTGCTGCGATAGCGCGCGAAGAGCGCCGCGGTGAGAACGTTCGCGGGAACGGCTTCCTCCATCGCCGCGTCGACGGTCCACTGGCCCTCCCCGCTGTCGGCCACGTGACCGGAGAACTGGTGGAGATCGTGATCCGCCGCCAGCTCCAGCGCGCAGAGGTCGAGCAGCCAGGAGGATATGACTGATCCGCGGCGCCAGACCTCGGCGACATCGGGCAAGCTGATCGTGAAGCGCTGGTCTTCGGGAAGCTTCTCGGACGCGCGGCCCTTGAGGACGTCGAAGCCCTCGGCATAGGCCTGCATCAGCCCATATTCGATCCCGTTGTGAACCATCTTCACGAAGTGCCCGGCGCCAGCTGGGCCGGCATGGATGTAGCCCCGCTCCGCACGATCATCGCCGGGATCGCGGCCAGGGGTCCTGGAAATCGTCCCATATCCCGGGGCCAGGGTGTCGAAGATCGGGTCGAGCATGTCGACGACTTGCTGTTCGCCCCCGATCATCAGGCAATAGCCGCGCTCAAGCCCCCAAATCCCGCCGGAGGTGCCGACGTCGACATAATGGACGCCGTGCTTTGCGCAGTCGGCGTGGCGGCGGATGTCGTCCTTGAAGAAGGTGTTGCCGCCATCGATGATCACGTCGCCGGGCTGCACCGAGGCGGCAAGGGCGGCCACGGTTTGCTCTGTCGGATCGCCGGCTGGAAGCATGACCCAGAAGATGCGCGGGGCGTCGAGCGCGGCGACCGCCGCTTCCAGCGACGCAACCCCAATCGCACCTTCGCTGACCAAGCCGCTGACCGCATTCTCGTCGCGATCGAAGGCGACGATCCCGTGACCGCCTTTCATCAGGCGGCGGGAAATATTTGCTCCCATCCTGCCGAGGCCAATGACCGCTAACCGCATCGCTTTCTGCCCTCCCGAAACGCCCGCTCGATAGACCAACGCAGGCTACCGTCGTGCACGCCGGCTTTCCACCCGCTGTTACGCATTTTCCCGGATATACGACTGCCCGGTTGTTCGGGATGATCGCGGGATGGAACAGCCAGCGCTCAGGATACTGAACTCGCATCGCCTGATGGCGATCTCCACCGTCCGTCCGGACGGATGGCCGCAAACCACGTTCGTTGGATATGCGAACCGCGACTTTGAGCTGTTCTTCATGATCTTCAGGGCAAGCCAGAAGTTTTCCAACATCAGCGCTGACGACCGCGTATCCATCGCGGTCGCAAGCGAGCCGACAGAGCTCAGCCAATTGTGCGCGGTTTATGCCGCCGCGAAGGCCGAAGAGATCACCGACCCGGCCGAACGGCAGGAGGCCTGGCGGCTGCTGATGGAGCGCCATTCCAACCTTTCAGGTTTCCAGATGCCCGACGCGACGGACGCCGTTTTCATGCGGGCGCGTTGCAGGCATCTCTCGGTGCTCGACTTCAGCCAGGGTATCGGACACCGCGAGGAGCTGACGATCGATGACGCTGGCGTCGTCGTGCCCGTCGGCTCGGGCAAGGACCGCTGGGGGATAGCGGCAGCGGACAGCGGCGTGAGCCCGAGCTGAGCCATTTCATGTTGATGTAATCACCGTCCGGTAGCAGCCGAATTCGCAGCAATCGCGGATGAGGCGGACGGCATGACCCAGAGGACCTTCACCTTGTCCGTGCTGTCGCTGGCGACGGTGATCGCGCTCGCTTTGCTGTTCGAAAGCGCGCTGTTCCGATATTGAGCGGGCCTCAGCGCTCTAGCGCCGGCGGCGGCGAGTTGGCAGAGAAGCGCAATGCCTGTTTCCACCGTCGCAATGCTGACCGCCGGCGGCCTCGCGCCATGCCTTTCCTCCGCCGTCGGCGGGCTGATCGAACGCTATACCGAAGTCGCGCCCGACGTTCGGATCATCGCCTATCGTAACGGCTACGCCGGGCTGCTGACCGGCGATTCCGTTGAGGTGATCGACGAAGTACGGGCCAACGCCCACCGCCTGCACGCGTTCGGAGGTACGCCGATCGGCAACAGCCGAGTGAAGCTCACCAATGTCAAGGACTGCGTGAAGCGCGGGCTGGTGCAGGAGGGTCAGGATCCGCTGCACGTAGCGGCCGAGCAGCTGAGCCGCGACGGAGTTGACGTGCTTCATACTATCGGCGGCGACGACACCAATGGTACCGCAGCCGACCTCGCGGCCTACCTGCGCAGCAATGGCTATGAGCTAACGGTCGTCGGCCTGCCCAAGACAATCGACAATGACGTGGTTCCGATCAAGCAATCACTGGGCGCCTGGACCGCCGCGGAACAAGGGGCGCTTTACGCACGCAACATCATTGCGGAGCATTCGTCCAATCCTCGGATGCTCATCGTCCATGAAGTGATGGGCAGGAACTGCGGGTGGTTGACCGCGGCAACCGCACTTGCCCACCATCAGTGGGTGCAGACGGCGAAGTTCGCCGGTTGGGAAGAAAGCCAGCCGATCCGCTGGGACGTCCACGCGGTATTCCTGCCGGAGCGGCCGTTCGACATCCATGCGGAGGCGAACCGCCTGCGCGCGATCATGGATGAGCAGGATTGCGTGAACCTCTTCATCTCAGAGGGGGCAGGAGTCAGTGAAATCGTGGCGGCGCTGGAAGCTGCCGGAGAAGACGTGCCGCGAGACCCGTTCGGGCATGTTCAGCTCGACAAGATCAACCCGGGCCAATGGTTCGCCAAGCAGTTCGCCGCCGCGCTCGGCGCGGACAAGGTGCTGGTCCAGAAGAGCGGCTATTTCTCCCGCTCCGCCGCGGCCAACGCCGCCGATCTCGCACTCATCCGGCGATGCACCGACTATGCGGTCGATGCTGCCCTGCGCGGCGAGTCCGGCGTGATCGGCCAGGACGAGGAACGCGGCGATCAGCTACGCGCGATCGAGTTCGAGCGGATCGCCGGCGGGAAGAAATTCGACGTCAACGTTCCGTGGTTCACCAGCCTGCTCAAAGAGATCGGTCAGGCCTGAAATCAATTTAATGGAACGCCGCCGCTGCGCGGCCCGTTAACGGTCGGTAATCGACACGGAGGCGGAACCATGAGGCGCAGCTGGGCGGCGATGATTGTCGCGTTCTTCATGGCGCTGATTGGCATTGTGCTGACCGTCGGCGGTATCTGGCTGGTGAGCCTCGGCGGGTCGCCATACTACGTGCTCGCCGGAATCCTGATGCTGGCCTCGGCCTGGTTCCTGTTCCGCGGGAGTCTGCTCGGCGGCTGGATCTACATCGGCCTCTTCATTCTAAGCGCGATCTGGGGGTTCGCGGAGGCGCGGGACAATGCCTGGGCGATGATCCCGTGGCTGATCGCGCCGTTGGTCCTGCTGATCGCTGTGCTGCTCGTCATGCCAACGCTCACGATTGCCGCAAACCGCTGGAAGATGGCGGCAGGCGGGATCGTGCTCGGCGTCCTGTTCGTGGCTGTCAGCTTTGCCGCACTTGGCAATAACGAAAGCGCGATCGCTGCCCTGCCAGCGCAAAGCTCCCCCGGTATGACCGACCCGTCCGGCGTTGGAACCGGAGCGGACTGGACGGCCTATGGTGGGACGAACGCCGCTTGGCGCTTCACGCCCCTGACCCAGATTACGCCGGATAATGTCGGCAAGCTCCGGAAGGTGTGGGAAGTCCACCTCGGCGGGATGCCGACAAGCGCTGATTATCAGAAGCTCTACGGCACCGAGAATACGCCGTTGAAGGTCGGCAACCTGCTGTACACCTGCACCGCCAAGAACATCATCGTCGCCCTGGATGCGGCGACCGGCAAGCCGCAGTGGCGCGTCGACCCGCATGTGCCGGATGCCTGGATTCCGTACACGACGGCCTGCCGGGGCGTCAGCTATTATGCGGTTCCAGGGGCAGCGGCGAACAGCGCATGCGCCGGTCGGATTATCGAAGGCACGATGGATTCGCGCCTGATCGAGGTCGATGCGCTGACCGGCAAGCCCTGCACCGATTTCAACGGCACCGGGCAGCAGGACACCAAGATCGGCATGGGCTGGACCCCGCCGGGATCGGTCGGCATCAACTCACCACCTCCTGTCGTCAAAGGCATCATCGTCGTCGGCCACCAGGTGCTGGACGGGCAGTGCCGCTGCGCCCCGTCCGGCGTGATCCAAGGCTTCGACGCAAGGACCGGCAAGCTCGCCTGGGCATGGGACATGCAGCACCCCGACTGGCATGGCTATCCGCCCAAGGGGCAGACCTGGATGCGCGGGTCCCCGAACAGCTGGTCGATCAGCGCCGGCGATGAAAAGCTTGGGCTCGTCTACGTGCCCACCGGCAATGTCGCCGACGACTATATTTCCGCCGGTCGAACGCCAGAGGAAGACGCGTATAACAGCTCGATTGTCGCTATCGACGTTACCACTGGCAAGCCCCGCTGGAGCTTTCAAACGGTCAAGAAGGACGTCTGGGACTACGATATTGGCAGCCAGCCGAGCCTGATCGACTACCACGGCACGCCGGCGCTGCTTGTCGCATCGAAGCAGGGCGACCTTTACGTGCTCGATCGGGCGACGGGCAAACCCCTTGCTCCGATCGGCACGATCCGGGCGCCCCTGGGCGGGCTCGAGCCGACGGAAAGGTCGCCGACACAAATCGTCTCCCTGTGGAATACGCTGAGGAAGCCGGAAATTCAGGAATCTGACATGTGGGGCATGTCGCCGATCGACCAGATGATCTGCCGCATCGAGTATCGCATGGCCGACTATCGCGGCTTCTACACTCCGCCCCGGGCCGACAAGTTCACCGTGCAATATCCGGGTTACAATGGCGGCAGCGACTGGGGTAGCCTGTCGGTCGACCCAGTTCGCGGCGTGGTGATCGCCAACTACAACGACATGCCGAACTACGTGAAGCTCGTTCCTCGAGCCGAGGCGAACAAGGAAGGCATCGTGCCCCGGTTCGCAACACAGAAACTGTCGCTGAACTCGCATCAGATCGACCCCCAATGGGGCGTTCCCTATGCGGTCAGGGTGAATGCCGGCTGGCGCATGCCGTTCACCAAACTCATGTGCAAGCGGCCGCCGTATGGCGGGATCCGGGCGATCGACGCCGCGACTGGCAAGACTCTCTGGGACCGTCCGTTCGGGACCGCGCGAAAGAACGGACCGTTCAACCTGCCGACGATGCTGCCGTTCACCATTGGCACCCCGAACAACGGTGGCGCCGTGACCACGGCAAGTGGATTGGTGTTCATCGCGGCGGCGACCGACGATCTGCTACGGGCGGTCGACGAGCGAACCGGCAAGACCGTCTGGTCGGTGCCGCTTCCAGCAGGCGGTCAAGCGACGCCAATGATCTATCAGCAGAACGGACGCGAATATCTGGTGATGTTTGCCGGTGGCCACCATTTCATGGAGACACCAATGGGCGACAGCCTGATCGCCTACGCCCTGCCGACCTGATTCCGAGAGCCGGGTTGAAGCACTGGCCGACGCCGCATCACTTCCTGGTTGCCGCGATCGCTTTGGTCGCGCTCGCCGCCGTCGGCGTGGTGCTCTATGTGAAGCTCGGAATATTCAACGTCGCGGCTTCGCACCCGCACAGCCAGTTCGTCGAGTGGATCACGCACGACACAATGATCAATTCGGTCGAACGGCGATCGATAAATGTGCCGCTCCCGGCCATGATTTCAGCGGGTCAGGCAGAGCGGGGCTTCTGCCAATATGAAGCGCATTGCGTCGCCTGCCACGGCGGACCGGCAGTCGCCCGCGAGCAGTGGGTGAACGGCATGAATCCGCAGCCGCCTTACCTCCTCGACGCGACGCGTCTGTGGAAGCCGCGTGAGCTCCACTGGATCGTGGAGAACGGGATCAAGATGACCGGCATGGCGGCCTGGCGAGACACGCTATCGCCGCAGCAAATCGATGATGTCGTCGTCTACCTTCAGGCGATGCGACAGATGCCGCCGCAGAGCTATCTCCGCTGGCGCAACGCGAGAATCTGCACCGCGGGCTAGGCGGGCGCGAGCTGAAGACGCTCAATTCGCGGCAGCGCGACCCACCACCAGATCGCGCCGAAGCCGACGATCGCGGCCGAAACCACGAAGGCGGACATATAAGACCCCGTTGCTTCGATCAGTATGCCCGTCAGCACTGGCCCGACGATCCCTGCGGTGTTCCCGACTCCGTTGACGATCCCGACCCAGGTTCCTGACGCCTCGGGCCCGGCATAAATCTGCGAAATGGCATAAGGGTTCGCGCCCCCGATGCCGCCAAATGCGGCGCCAATTGCCAGCCAGCCGAAGATCGCTGTCGGGGAAGTCGAGAAGCCGACGCCGACAATCGATAGGGCGTAGACGAACTGATAGAGACACAGCAGTCCCTTCCGCAGTTCGCCTTCATCCCGGCCACTCATCACCAGCCGATCGGACAGCCAGCCCCAGAACAGAGCCCCAAAGCCCTGAATAACGTAGGCGGCCGTCGTCATCGACGTCATCTCGAGGATCGACAGCCCGCGCACCTTGATCAGGAACAGGGGTAGCCAGGCGAGCAGGAAGTAGAACCCGTAGCAGTTACAAAAGTGACCAGCCCCCATCGCCCACACGGTGCGATTGCGCATGACCTGCCGCACAGGGACGTTATTGCCGCTGCCGTGCGCGTAGCCGCGCCACTGCGGCTTCGACACGAAGAGCCATGGGACGACCCACAGCAAGGTAATCAAACCGAATAGGATGAAGATCGGCCGCCAACCATAATAGCGGAGCATCAATCCACCGGCGAACGTGCCTAATGCCGGTCCCCAACCGATGGCGGCGGCAAGGACACTGTTCGAGATGCCGCGCCGTTCAGCGCTGACGTGGCGGGCAATGATCTTGGAGGCCGACGGGAAGGCGACCCCTTCGCCGATGCCGAGCATGAGCCGGAGCCCGACCAGCATGGCCAGCTCATTGGTGAAGCCCGTCAGAAAGGTTGCGAGCGCCCAGATGCTGAGCCCGACAGCGATCAGGCGATAGACGCAGAAGCGGTCCGACAGCCACCCAACGGCGAACTGGGCGGGCGCGTAGATCCAGGAAAATGCGGATACCGCGATCCCGAAGGCCGTCGCAGAGAGTCCTAGCTCATCCTTCAGCTTTGGCGCGGCGATTCCGATTGCGCCCCGGTCGACGTAGTTGAGCAGCACCATCGCGCCGAGCAGCAGCGTCAGCCAAAGGCCCGCTTTACCGGTCCGCGAGCCGTGAGTCGTATCGGCCATCGGAAGTCTCCCCCGTGCGGACCGTAACACTTTAGCGTCTAGCCTAGTAGCCGCCCTTCATCGCATCGATCAGGCGACCGAACATGCCCTTTGACCGTGTAGACCGGGCGACCGGGCCCGCAATGTCGCGAATGTCGCCTCTGCCGCTGGCCGCCAGGAGCGCAAGTCCCACCAGCGTGGAAAAGGCTGGCCCGCTGTGCGCGTCCGGCAATCCGGTGATCTGTTTCGGCCGGCCGACGCGGACAGCACGGCCGAGCACGCCCTGCATGTAATCCGCGACGTTCTTGAGCTCGGCACCACCGCCGGTGAGCACTACCTGGCGTCCCACCGGCCCAGTGAAGCCGAGGCCCTTTAGCGAGGCTTCGACCTCATTCGTCAGCTCTTCGACGCGCTGGCGGATCACCATCATCAATTGGGCCCGAGTCATCTTCATCGGCTCAGCACCCTGCTCAGCACCGATTTGAGTCGCCTCGATCATCTCATGGTTGTCGCGGGGGGACGTCATCGCCGAACCGTAGAAGCATTTGAGTCGCTCGGCGTCGCGGCGCTGCACGGCAAAGGCAGCGGCAATATCGTTGGTGATGTCGCGCGCACCAAGCTCGATCGAGCGCAGGCCGACGAGCATGCCGCCGAAGTGCACCGACACGTTGGTTACTTCGGCGCCCATCTCGACCAGCGCGACTCCCAATTCGCGCTCTTCCTCGCTGAGGCAGGCGAGCGCTGCTGCAACCGGCGACGCGACGATGGCTCGAACGCCGAGATGCGCCTGACGGATGACCGTATCGATGTTCCGGAGCGGCGACGGTTCGGCGGCAATCACGTGGATGTCGACGCCGAGCCGGTTGGCATGGAGCCCGATCGGTTGCTGGACGCCCTGTGCGCGGTCGATGGTATAGAGTGCCGGATGCGCGTGAAGGACGACCTGGCCGTTCTTGTCGATCGCATCCTTTCCAGCGGCGAAGAGCTGGTCGAGATCGGCCTGCTCAACGGGGTGGCCGCCGAGCTCCACCTCGACATTGGCGAGGTCGCTGACGAGGCCGTTGGCTCCATAGCTTGCCCACACATCCTCCACCGTCAGGCCCGACATGCGCTCGGCGAGTTCGACAGCCTCTCTCACCGCGAATTCGCTAGCGTTCATGTCGGTGATGAAGCCGCGCTTGACGCCCCGGCTCTCGCGCTGGCCAGTCCCCAGCACTGTGAGACGTCCGTCCTCCTCGGGCCGCGCAATCATTGCGCTGACTTTGGAAGATCCGATATCGAGTGCCGCGATGAGGGGTCGGTCGACGGGCTGGGCCACTACCCCTCCGGCGGCGGCGGCGAGGCCGGCAATTCGATTGGCTCTCCCGGTGAGCGTTTGAGGCGGACGGTCATCTGGCCCGGCTTGCGAAGATCGAAGCGCACATAGCCCCGCCCGAGCAGACCCGATTGCTTGTCGACCCGAGCGAACCTGGTCAGCACTTCGCGCGCGATCCCCTCCCCTTCCGGCAGCGCGACGATCTCGCCGGACTGAAAGGCGAGGTCCCAGCGACGGCCACCTACCCAGGTGGCGGAGGCCAGCTGCGGCTTTAGAGTCGGAACGGCAGCCATCAGCCGGTCGAGTTGCTGCTCCTGACCATTGGCGCCGGGACCGATCAGCAACGGAAGGTCGGGCATCTTGTCGACCGGTACGCGGTCGAGGACGACGCCTTCGCTATCGATCAGCGCCAGCGCACCCTGATTCTGCCATAGGGCCGCCGGGGTGCGCTCGACTATGTCGATCGTCAGCGCATCCGGAAGCCGCCGTGACACGCGCGCGTCCTTGACCCAGCCATAGTCGAGCAAGCGTCGGCGGATCTCCGAAACGCTAACCAGCGCCTGAGGGGCTTTGGACGATTCCGCCTCGGCGGCCGCGCGGTGGAGTTCGTCGGTTACGACGGCATCCACCAGCGCGCGGTTCATATGGTTGATGCCGACGATCTGATATCCGCTGACCTTGAAGCCGGCCTGACCCACGGCGGTGCCGGCGGCGCGCTCGGCCTTCGCCGGGATGTCGAGTGCCACGAGGACAACCAATCCAATGGCGAGCACGAAGGCGCCGAAGACGATACCTGCGATCTTGTTGGCGCGGGCTTGATCGACCGGCAGGCGCTTGGCGATCTTCTTTGGAACGGCGACCCGCGACGGCTTCTTGGCTTTCGCTCGGCCGGCCCCACCGCCGCGACGGACGTGCGCAGCACTCATTTGAGCGCCTCAGCGATCAAGCGCTCGACCAACTCGCCGTAGGGAATTCCCTTGAGCTTCGCCTGCTCGGGAACGAGGCTGAGCGGAGTCATCCCGGGCTGCGTGTTGACCTCGAGCAGGTAAATACCCGCCTCACCAAGCTCGTCATCCCACCTGAAGTCTGAACGAGACGCGCCCTTGCAGCCGAGCAATTGGTGGGCGCGCGCCGCCATATCCATCATCACGTTTGCGATATCGTAGGGAATCTCGGCCGGGCAGACGTGCTGGGTCAGCCCATCGGTGTACTTCGCGTCATAATCGTAAAAGCCGGCCTTGGGCTTCAGCTCGGTGACCGCCAGGGGCTCGCCTCCCATGACGGCGACGGTCAGCTCGCGCCCCTTGATGAACGGTTCGGCGAGCAGCTCATCGAAATGTTGCCATGGGCCCGCGACATCCTTGCCGATCGGATTGCCATAATTTCCATCATCGGTGACGATCGCCACTCCAACCGAGGAGCCCTCGTTCACCGGCTTCACCACATAGGGCCGATCGATCGGGTCTTCCTGGTGCAGGCTCTCGCTCGAAACCACCTTGCCGGCGGGCATCCTGATGCCGTGCGGCACCAGGACCATCTTGGTTAGCTCCTTGTCGATCGCGATAACCGACGTTTCCAGCCCGCTGTGAGTATAGGTGAGGCCCATCAGGTCCATCATGCCCTGCACCGTGCCGTCCTCCCCCGGCGTTCCATGAAGGGCGTTGAACACGACATCGGGCTTGAGCTCGCTGAGGCGAGCGGCGACGTCCCGGCCCATGTCGAGCTCGGTAACGTTGGACCAGCCGCGTTCGCGCAACGCACCGGCGACGCCCTTGCCACTGGTCAGCGACACCTCCCGCTCGGACGACCAGCCACCCATCAGCACGACGACGTGAAGATCCCGATTAACTGAAGCGCTCAACCTTCGACCCCCACGCGCTGAATTTCCCACTCGAGCCTTATGTGCGTCTTTTCCTCGACCCGACGCCGGACTTCCTCGCCCAAAGCCTCGATCTCGGCACTCGAAGCGCTACCGAGATTGAGCAGGAAATTGCAATGCTTTTCCGAGACTTGAGCGTCGCCGATCGTCAATCCTCTGCACCCCGCCGCGTCGACCAACGCCCAAGCCTTGTGGCCGGGGGGGTTCTTGAACGTCGAACCGCCGGTGCGGCTGCGGAGAGGCTGCGATTCTTCCCGAGCTCGCGCAATGGCGTCCATCTCCGCGCCGATCGCCGCGGGATCGCCCGGAGAGCCGCGGAAGACGGCTTCGATGACCACCGCGCCTTCGGGCACTTCGCTGTGGCGATAGGTGTAGCCGAACTTCTCCAGCGGCCACTCGACGACTTCACCCGAGCGAAGCGCCAGCCGCGCGGAGACGAGGACGTCCTTCACCTCTCGCCCGTACGCGCCGCCGTTCATCCGAACGAATCCGCCCACCGTTCCCGGAATACCGCGCAGGAATTCGAGGCCGGCTATGCCTGCGTCGCGCGCCGTCGAGGAGACGAGAATACCGCTGGCCCCGCCGCCGCAAGCAAGTGTGGTTTCATCGGGCCGTTCGATCTTGGCAAATGGCTTGCCGAGGCGGATGACAACGCCCGAGACGCCACCGTCGCGGACGATAAGGTTGGAGCCGAGGCCCAGCGCCATGACCGGCACGACAGATTCGGCCTCGCGGAGGAACTGGACCAAATCATCCTCATCGGCGGGCTCGAACAGCCATTCGGCAGCACCGCCGCTCTTGAACCACACCAGCGGCGCGAGAGGCGCGTTGGGAGTCAGCTTGCCACGAACCTTCGGCATGGTGGCGACGCCGCTCATTTCTTCGACCTCGCGTCGCACACACCCTGCGCAAGCGACGCGGCCCATTTGGTGATGTCGCCAGCGCCCATGCAGATGACCATGTCGCCCTCGGCGGCAAGGTCGCGCAGCTCGCGGCACAGCTCGTCGAGGTCGGCGACGGTGCGCACCATGCGGTGGCCATGCGCGCGCAGTCCATCGACCAGCGCCGCCGCGTCCACGCCCTCGATCGGTTCCTCGCCAGCGGGGTAGACCGGGGTCACGTAAACGACGTCGGCGTCATTGAAGGCGTTCTGGAACTCGTCCATCAGCGACTGCAGACGGGTGAAGCGGTGCGGCTGCATGACCGCGATGACGCGACCCTCCGCGCCTTCACGCGCCGCCGACAGCACCGCACGGATTTCGGTCGGGTGATGGGCATAATCGTCGATGATTACCGCACCGTCGACGTCGCCGACCTTGGTGAAGCGGCGCTTGACCCCTTCAAACCGTTCGAAACCTGTAACTATTGCATCATCTGAAATACCCAGCTCGAGCGCCACCGCAATCGCGGCCAATGCATTCTGGACATTGTGGCGGCCGGGGATCGGCACATGGACGCCTTCGATGGTTCGGCGGTCGCCCTCCTTGCCCAGGATCACTGCATCGAAGCGCGTCCCGCCCGGCACTGGCGTGATATTGTCGGCACGAACGTCCGCAAGCGCGGAAAAGCCGTAGGTCACGATCCGCCGGTCGCGGATCCGCCCGATGATGTTCTGCACCTCCGGGTGATCGACGCACAGCACGGCGAGCCCGTAGAAAGGCACGTTCTCGACGAACTCGACGAACGCATCCTTCACCCGGTCGAAGCTGCCGTAATGCTCCAGATGCTCGGGATCGATGTTGGTGACGACGGCGATCGTTCCGTCGAGGCGGAGGAAGCTACCGTCGCTCTCGTCGGCCTCAATCACCCACCAGTCGCTCTTGCCCAGCCGCGCGTTCGAGCCGTAGCGGTTGATGATCCCGCCGTTGATCACGGTCGGATCAACCCCGCCGCCATCGAGCAACGCGGCGACCATCGACGTCGTCGTCGTCTTGCCGTGCGTGCCAGCGACCGCGACGGTCTTCTGCATCCGCATCAGTTCGGCGAGCATTTCTGCGCGGCGAACGCGGGGCAGACGACGCTCGGCCGCAGCCTGAAATTCGGGGTTGTTCTCCTTGATCGCGGTCGAGCAGACCACAACCGCGGCATCGCCGAGATTGTCGGCGGAGTGGCCGATGGTCACCGGAATCCCGGTCTTGCGCAGCTTCTCGACGACGTAGCTGTCCGAGGCGTCCGAACCCTGCACCTTGTAGCCGAGCTGGTGCATCACTTCGGCAATACCGGACATGCCGATCCCGCCGATCCCGACAAAATGGATCGTCCCGATATCCGTGCCCATCGCCTTCATCATGCCGGCATGGCTCCGTCGGGCGCCTGGGCGGTGACTCGCGGGGTCAGTGCGGGCCCGACCTCAACCGGTGCAACTGCGTTGCCGACCCGCTCGACCAGATCAGCGAGATCGCGGGCGGCATGCGGCCTTCCCACCGAAAGCGCCCTCGCGGCGGCATTGTTTAGCGCCACCGGGTCCATCGCCAGCGCTTCGATCTGCTTTGCCAGGACGTCGGGCGTGAAATTGTCCTGCCGGATCGCACGAGCGCCGCCGGCTTTGACCATTTCCCGGGCGTTGGCCGTCTGATGATCGTCGGTCGCTGCAGCGAACGGAATCAGGATCGCTGGACGCCCTGCCGCAGTCAGCTC
>DASUZY010000145.1:0-43315 GCA_036376635.1 Sphingomicrobium sp. | reverse complement strand
AAGCTCGACGAAATCTGGGGAGTTGGCATCGCCCAGGGAACGCGGTTGCCGCTTGCGCTCGTTCCGACCACTGCAGGTACAGGTTCCGAAGCGACTCCAATCTCGGTCATTACCTGCGAAGGGGGTGTAAAGCTGGCGGTCAACTCGTTGCCATTGATCGCCGATTGGGCAGTACTCGACGCGACTTTGACGCTCGATCTTCCCCAGCATGTAACCGCAGCAACCGGGATCGATGCGATCGTCCATGCTATCGAAGCCTACACGTCCGCGCGTCTCAAGAACCCGCTGTCCGATGTGCTCGCGAGAGAGGCACTTCGGCTGCTAAGTGGAAATCTGCTCATCGCGACGCGGGATCCAGCCAATCTCGAGACGCGGGCAGCGATGCTTCTCGGTGCGCACCTCGCTGGCCTCGCATTCTCGAACGCGCCGGTCGCAGGAGTTCATGCGCTCGCCTATCCGCTCGGCGGACTTCACCACCTGCCGCACGGGCTCACCAATGCGCTAATGTTAAGGCATGTCCTTGGCCACAACCTCGAAGCGGCACGCGATCTCTATGCGGAGCTCGCGGAGATCATTGAGCCGGAATGTGCGGGGCAGGGGAGCCAAGCGCGCGCGGCGTTGCTGATCGAACGGTTGGATGATCTGGCGCGGAAGAGCGGTCTCGCCCTTCGCTTGCGCGATCACGGGGTCGGATTTGATGAATCGGCAATGCTGGCGAAAGAAGCGATGCGGCAGACCCGTCTCTTGGTGAACAACCCCTGCGAGATAAGCGAGAGCGACGCCCAGCGTCTCTACGAGGCCGCCTGGTGACGAGGGAGGCGCCAGCCGGACGATCCGAGTTCAAGGCCTGGAGGCGCTTTACCACCAGGTGGGCAGACAATGATGCCTACAGTCACGTCAACAACACGGTATTTTACCAGTGGTTCGACAGCGCGGTGAACGCATGGATGGTCGATCAAGGGATGCTCGATATTGAACGAGGCGATCCGATCGCGCTCGTGGTTGAGACGCGCTGCACCTATTTCGCGCCGCTCGCCTTTCCCCAGGAAGTCGACGTTGGGCTCGCCGTGATTGAGCTCCGACGCTCGAGCATCAGGTACCGCATTGGAATATTCGCCGATGACGCGACAAGCGCGGCTGCGCAGGGCGAGTTCGTCCATGTGGTGGTGGACCGCTCTTCCCGGCGGCCGGTTGAGATTCCCGTCGATTGGCGGAGAAAGCTGGAATCGATCAGTTAGCGCAAATCCGCGCCCTCGCCGCGGCATACTGCTCCGCCAGCAGATCGATATACTCGCTTGCCGGGCGAATTCGGTCGATGGCGCCAATACCCTGTCCGGACCCCCAGATGTCGCGCCACGCCTTGGCCTTGCTTGAGCCATCCGATCCGAACTTCATTGTATCGAGGCTTCCAGCCGCGAGATTGTCCGGGTCCAGGCCGGACTTGACGATCGAAGACCGCAGATAATTCCCGTGAACGCCGGTGAAAAGGTCGGAATAGACGATGTCTGCTGCACCGCTCTCCACGATCGACTGCTTGTAGGCCTCCGATGCGTTTGCTTCCTCGGTCGCGATGAAAGGCGAGCCGACATAGGCCATGTCCGCTCCCGCAGCCTGCGCCGCCAGAACCGCCCCGCCATTGGCGATTGATCCCGACAGGATCAGCGGCCCATCGAACCAGGCCCGGATTTCCTGGAGCAGTGCGAACGGCGACCATCGCCCCGCATGCCCGCCGGCGCCGGCAGCCACCGCGATCACTCCGTCGGCGCCTTTCTCGACCGCCTTGCGTGCAAAGCGATCGTCGATGACATCATGCAATGTGATGCCGCCCCACGAATGAACGGCCTCGTTGAGTTCGACGCGAGCCCCCAGCGAGGTGATGACGATCGGCACTTTCCACTTCGCGCAGACGTGCATGTCATGTTCGAAACGGTCGTTGGAGCGATGCACGATCTGATTCACCGCGAACGGGGCTGCGGGCCGGTCCGGATGGTCGCGGTTCCAGGCTGCGAGCGCTTCGGTGATCTCGTGCAGCCACTCGTTGAGCAACTCGGCAGGTCGCGCGTTCAAGGAAGGAAAACTTCCGACAACGCCGCTTGTGCACTGAGCGATCACCAGCTTCGGATTTGAGACAATGAACAGCGGCGCTCCGATGACCGGAATGCGCAGATGCTCAAGGAGGTTCGGCAGGCTCATCGGATACCGTGATAGTCGCAATACCAGGCGACGAAGCGCGGCACGCCTTCATCGATGGTCGTGGCCGGCGCAAATCCGTGGTCGCGCTCGATTGCGCTGATGTCGGCGAAGGTCTCCGGAACATCGCCGATCTGCATTGGCTTGAGATCGACGAGCGCCCGCCGCCCGGTTTCCTGCTCGAGCAGGCCGACGACCCTCATCAGGTCTTCGCTCTTGCTGTTGCCGATGTTGTAGATCGCATGCGGCGCGATGCTTCCCCCCGCCTTGGGTTGGCCATCGTCGGCAGGAGGTCCGTCGAGGCAGGCGATCACTCCGCGGACGATGTCGTCGACGTAGGTGAAGTCGCGACGCATCACGCCGCCATTGAACAGCGGCAGTGGCTCGCCAGCATATAACGCCTTGGTGAAGATCCACATCGCCATGTCAGGCCGGCCCCACGGTCCATACACCGTAAAGAACCGGAGGCCGGTAAGCGGCAGGCGGTAGATGTTCGCGTAGCTCTCGCTCAGCAATTCGTCAGACTTCTTCGTTGCCGCGTACAGCGACAACGGATGATCCACTCGATCATCGACCCGAAACGGAAGGGTCTTGTTGCCGCCATAGACCGACGACGACGAGGCATAGACCATGTGCTTCGTCTTTCGGGACCGAGCCAGCTCGAGCATGTTGCAATGGCCGACAAGGTTCGATTGCACATAGGCCGAAGGATTTTCGATGCTGTAGCGGACCCCAGCCTGCGCGCCGAGGTGAACGATCCGGTCGAACTCGACCTTGTCGGTGAATCCCTTCAGCGCTTCACGGTCCGCGAAATCCAACCGTTCGACCCCGAACCGATTGCCGAACTGCTGCTGCAGCCGCTCCAGCCGGGCATGTTTCAGGCGCGGATCGTAATAATCGTTGAGATTATCGATCCCAATCACATCATCGCCGCGCTCCAGCAGCGCGCGTGCCGTCGCCGAGCCAATGAATCCCGCAGCCCCAGTGACCAGAACAGCCATGGCCGTTCCTTAGGGGGTGCAGTCCGGAGCGCAATGGCCCTAGAGCGGAAGTAATGAAGCGCAGCTGGAACTTCGCGATCGACCGGGGTGGGACGTTCACCGATGTGCTCGCCAGATCCTCGGATGGAGAGATTCGGGTTGAGAAGCTGCTGTCCGAGAATGCCGGCAAATACGAGGATGCGGCGCTGGAGGCGATCCGGCGGGTACTGCTTGACGGTGGACAAGTCTCAGAAGTCCGGATGGGGACCACGGTCGCCACAAATGCATTGCTCGAGCGCAAGGGTGAGCGAATAGCACTGGCGATCACCCGCGGCTTCGGCGACGCCTTGCGGATAGGATACCAGGCGCGGCCTGAAATCTTTGCGCGGCAAATCGTCCTTCCCTCGATGATTTACGAGCAACTCGTGGAGATTGACGAGCGGGTGACGGTCGGCGGCGAGGTCCTGATCTCGCTCGATGAAGACTGCGCCCGTGCGAACCTGAGGGCCGTTCGGGATAGCGGCATCGAGGCCTTGGCCATCGTTCTGATGCATGGCTGGCAATATCCGGCGCACGAAGAGCGACTGTCGCAAATCGCGCGCGAACTTGGCTTCACACAAGTGTCGGTCAGCCACGAGGTTGCGCCGCTCATCAAGCTCATCGGGCGAGGCGATACGACCGTGGTCGATGCCTACCTTTCGCCGGTGCTTCGCAGATATGTCGAGCGGGTTGCGGCTGGTTTGCCCGATGCCGCCGCGCTTCACTTCATGCAATCGAACGGCGGTCTCGCGGAGGCGACCTCCTTTCGGGGTAAGGATGCTATCCTGTCAGGGCCGGCGGGCGGTATCGTTGGCATGGTTGCCGCTAGTCGTCCGCATGGGAACGATCGCCTCATCGGCTTCGACATGGGCGGAACGTCGACTGACGTGTCGCACTACGCCGGCGCCTTCGAGCTTGCCGACGAGAGCATCGTGGCCGGAGTAAGGATCCGGGCGCCGATGATGCAGATCAACACGGTTGCGGCGGGCGGCGGGTCCATCTGCAGGTTCGACGGCATGCGCTTCCGCGTTGGGCCGGAGAGCGCGGGGGCAAGCCCAGGCCCCGCCTGCTATCGCAATGGTGGGCCGTTGACCGTCACCGACTGCAACCTGTTTCTTGGGCGCATCGACCCGGAGCGATTTCCCAAGGTGTTTGGACCCGGGGGGGACCTGCCGCTCGATCCAGAGGTATCGCGAGTACGGCTCCAGGAGATCGCCGATCAACTCGGCCACGCGAAAAGCCTCGAAGACATCGCGCAGGGCTTCATCGACATTGCAGTCGACAACATGGCTGCCGCAATCCGCAAAATATCGGTCGCACGCGGGCATGACGTAACCCGCTACACACTGGCATGCTTCGGCGGCGCCGGAGGACAGCATGCCTGCGCTGTCGCGGACGCGCTCGGAATGGAACGCATCCTGATCCATCCGCTGGCCGGCGTGCTGTCGGCTTACGGGATCGGCATCGCGGACGTGAAGGCGATCCGCGAAACCAGCTGGCTGAAACCTTTATTGCATGATCTTTCCGCGCCGCTAGGCGAGCTGAAGAGGAGCGCCGTCGAGGCGCTCGTGGATCAGGGACTGGAGCGTGAACGGGTCGAGCTGGCTTGTCGGGCTAGGCTTCGGACCGCCGGGAGCGATACCACACTTGAAATCGACATTGCGTCGAAAGAGCAAATGCAGTCGGCCTTTGCCGAGCTTCACCGCGCGCGGTTCGGCTATTGGGAGCGGGATTTCAGCCTCATCGTCGAAGCCTTGGTCGTGGAGGCGACTGGGCGCTCGGAAACCTTGACGGATATCGCGGTTGAACAGCCCAGCGTGGACGAGCCCTTCGACGGCCCCGCACTGATCTTTGAACCGACGTCGACCATTGTCGTAGATGCGGGCTGGCGGGGCCAGCGAGCCGGCGAAGGCACCCTGATCCTGACGCGAACAGTGCCGGTCGAACGCGTGAAGGCGATTGGCACCGGTGTCGATCCGGTGCGGCTCGAGATTTTCAACAACCTTTTCATGGCGATCGCGGAAGAGATGGGCGTCGCGCTTCAGTCGACAGCCACCAGTGTGAACATCAAGGAGCGCCTCGATTTCTCCTGCGCCATCTTCGATGCCGACGGCGCGCTGATTGCCAATGCGCCGCATATTCCGGTGCATCTCGGGTCGATGGGCGAGAGCATTCGAGAGATTATCAACGCACGAGGGCGGCGAGCAGACGGTCGTGGCATTCGCCCAGGCGACGCTTATGTCCTGAACGATCCATATCGCGGCGGCACGCATCTGCCGGATATCACAGTGATTGTCCCGGTTTTCTATGCCGACGAAGCCCGCCCATCCGCCTTCATCGCGGCGCGGGGACACCATGCCGACATTGGCGGGATCGCGCCGGGCTCAATGCCGCCGGACAGCAGGACGATCAACCAGGAAGGGGTGCTGATCGATAACTTCCTGCTCGTCGATGAAGGTCATTTTCGGGAATTGGAGATGAGAGAGTTGCTGGCGTCGGGAGAATGGCCGGCACGCAACCTCGACCGCAATATCTCCGACCTCAAGGCGCAGCTTGCCGCCTGCGTACGTGGAGCCGAAGGGCTCGTGGCCACCGCGCGGGACTACGGCGCCGACGTGGTTGCGGCCTACATGCGCCACGTTCTCGCCAACGCCGAGGAATCAGTCCGCCGGCTGCTCGAACGGCTCGATGACGGCGAGTTCGATTATGAGATGGACAATGGCGCCCATGTGCGGGTGAAGATCAGAGTCAACAAGCGCGCCCGCAGCGCGATCTTCGATTTCACTGGAACCAGTGGCCAGCTTCCCGACAATTTCAACGCCCCTTTTTCGATCGTCCGGGCCGCTTCCCTGTACGTCGTGCGCACCCTGATCGACGATGCGATCCCGATGAACGACGGCTGCCTTCGCCCGATCGAACTGATCGTTCCCGAAGGATGCATGCTGAACCCGAGGAGCCCTGCGGCAGTCGTTGCGGGCAATGTCGAGACCAGTCAGGTTGTGACTGACGCGTTGTTCGCGGCCACCGGACGGCTCGCTCCCAGTCAGGGGACGATGAACAACTTCACGTTCGGCAACGAGCGTCACCAATATTATGAAACGATTGCGGGCGGTTCGGGGGCGGGTCCGGAATTCGACGGCACGAGCGCAGTGCAGACGCACATGACGAACAGCCGGCTGACCGATCCCGAGATCCTGGAGACGCGGTTGCCGGTCAGGCTCGATCAGTTTGCGATCCGGCGCGGATCGGGCGGGCAGGGTGCCCATCGAGGCGGCGATGGAGTGGTCCGTGCCATCACTTTCCTTGAACCGATGCGTGCGAACATTCTGGCCAACCGGAGGCGGGTCCCGCCCCGAGGGATCGAAGGCGGATCGGATGCACAGACCGGACGCAACTGGGTCGAGCGTACCGACGGAACGGTCGAAATGCTGAGCGCCACCGATTATGCCGATATGCAGTCCGGCGACCGGTTTGTGATCGAGACGCCGGGTGGCGGCGGATTCGGGAGGAGGGGCGAGTGATCGACTATTGGCCGCTGCTCGGGATCCTTGTGGTGGTTGTTGGCTTCGCGTTGCGCTTCAATCCTCTGCTGGTCGTGGCAGTGGCGGCGATCGCGACGGGCCTTCTTGGGCACATGCCCTTCCTGAACGTGCTGGGTGCTCTGGGACACGCGTTCAATGAGAACCGCTACGTCTCGATTATCTGGATCGTCTTGCCGGTCATCGGCCTCCTGGAACGATACGGTCTGCAGGAGAGAGCGAGGACGCTGATCGCCAACATGCGGGGCGCGACCACAGGAAGGCTGCTGATCGTTTATCTCGGGCTTCGGCAATTGCTCGCCGCCGTCGGGTTGACCTCGGTCATGG
Source organism: Sphingomicrobium sp. (assembly GCA_036376635.1). GTDB lineage: Bacteria > Pseudomonadota > Alphaproteobacteria > Sphingomonadales > Sphingomonadaceae > Sphingomicrobium. Next base: position 36,240 of record DASUZY010000145.1, on the reverse strand, counting down.
GCCACGCGCAAACCGTGCGTCCGCTACTCGCGCCAATGGCGCTCGCCGCAGCGGAAAAAGAGCATGGCTCGCTCGACGAGAAAACCGCGGGAGAAGTTAAAGCTATTGCTGCGGCGACTGACAATGTCGGGCTGTTTTTCGGCGAGGACATTTTCCTCGCAATCGCTTCGATCCTCCTGATCCAGGGAGCACTGGCCAGCTTCGGGATCCAGCTGACGCCGTTCCAGCTCTCGATATGGGCGATTCCAAGCGCAATCTGCGCTTTCCTCATCCACGGTGCTCGGCTGTTTCTGCTCGATTGGCGGTTGAGGCGTCGCAGGTGATCAACCTTCACTGGCTCTACATTCTTACCGGCGCAATCTTCGCGGCCTTTGCGATCGGTTGCGCGCGGGAAACGAGCAATCCGAAGCGATTTGGCAGCGCGGTTTTTTGGGGCCTCCTCGCATTCAGCTTCTGGTTCGGCGATCTCCTGACAGACGTCGGCAACGGCGTACTCGTCCTCGTGCTTGCAGCAGTTGCGGGCACAGGGTTGATCGGCCGGGGATCGACCGACAATGCCGGTTCCGAAGATCGCCAGCGTTCGTCGGATCGCTATGGCAACAAGCTGTTTCTTCCCGCATTGATCATCCCGTTCACCGCCTTTGTCGGGACCCTCTTGTTCAACTACACGCCGCTGAAGGCCGCGGGCGTGATCGATACCAAGGCAGTAACGCTCGTATTGCTCGGCGTCGGCGTGATTCTGGCCCTGATCGTCTGCTTCGGCTGGTTGAAGCCGCCTCCGCTTGCCCCCGTCGAGGAGGGAAGTCGCCTGATGAACGCTGTCGGTTGGGCCGCGGTCTTGCCGCAGATGCTCGCGGCGTTGGGAGCGATCTTCGCCGCGGCCGGCGTTGGCACCACGATCGGCGCGCTCGTCAGCGGAATCATTCCGCAGGGCAGCGTTTTCCTGGCGGTCCTGGTTTACGCGCTGGGGATGGTCATGTTCACCATGATCATGGGCAATGCCTTCGCGGCGTTTCCAGTAATGGCCGCGGCCATCGGAGTTCCGATCCTGGTCCACGCGGACGGCGGCAACGCAGCCGTAATCGGAGCGGTCGGAATGCTGTCAGGCTTTTGCGGCACGTTGATGACGCCGATGGCAGCGAACTTCAACATCGTGCCCGTCGCCCTGCTGGAACTGAAGAGCCAGTATGCGGTCGTCCGGGCCCAGGTTCCGACAGCGTTAGTCCTGCTCGCCGCCAATATCGCGATTCTCTACCTCGCGGGCTTCCACCTGTGACGCAGCTCAATGCAAACCTTGCTTCGCATATGGCGAAGATTGCGCTTGGCCACGTGACAAGGGAATATCCTCATAAGCTCGATCACGTCCTACTCGGGGACGAGGATGCGTTGCCGCCGCGAGTGCTTCACCCGATCTTCTATGGTAGTTTCGACTGGCACAGCTGTGTTCACGGCTGGTGGACTCTGCTGACGCTTCGACGGCTGTTTCCGGGCATTCCCCAAGCTGCAGAGATCGCCGAGCTCGCGAGCGATAGCTTCACAAGCGGCAAGGTCACAGCCGAGCTGGCCTACCTCGAAAGGCCCTTTAGCCGGGGGTTCGAGCGGCCTTATGGCTGGGCTTGGATGCTCTACCTGCAGCTCGAAGCCTCACGCCACGAGGAGGAGTGGGGCGCTGAACTCGATCCCCTGGCGCGTGCATTCGGCGACCGACTCCGCGGTTATTTGGACGTGCTGACCTACCCGATCCGGGTAGGCACCCACTTCAACACGGCGTTCGCGCTCATTCTGTCGCTCGAATGGGCCGATACGTTCGATTCCAAACTTGCCGATCTGATCCGCGATCGGGCCCGCCAGTGGTACGGCGCGGACCGGGACTGCCAAGCATGGGAGCCGGGGGGCGACGAGTTCCTGTCGCCCGCGCTTATCGAAGCGCTCTCCATGGCGCGAGCAGAGCCCCGCGGCTTCCACGCCTGGTTCGGAAATTTCCTGCCGCGAGTTGCCTCCTGCGAACCGCGGGCCCTGTTCAGTCCAGCAGTCGTGAGCGACAGGAGCGATGGCAAAATTGCGCACCTCGATGGGCTCAACCTCAGCCGCGCCTGGTGCTGGAGGAGCATTGCGCCGATGCTTCCCTCGACCGCAAGCGAAATAGCGCGGAACGCAGCCGACGATCATCTCGGCGCCGCGCTTCCCCACATTTCAGGCGATTACATGGGCGAGCATTGGCTCGCGAGCTTCGCGTTATTGGCGATGTTGTCGCCGGGGAGCGCCTGACACACCGGCGTTCCTTGCAGCTGCGCGTCGCCGCCGATGGTCTGGTAGATCGTCACGAGGTTCTGGGCAGCAGTGAGCTTGGTCTGCACCATCGTCTGCTGCGCCGAATAATAGGACCGCTGCGCGTCGAGCACGTTGAGGAATGGGTCGATACCTGCCCGATAGCGCGCCTCGGTCAGCGTATAGGTGTCAGCGGTCGCCGCCTGCTGCCGCTCTCGCGCTCCGATCTCGTCGTTGATCGTCCCGCGGCGAGCGAGGGCGTCTGCAACTTCGCGGAAGGCTGTCTGGATCGTCTTCTGGTAGGTGGCAACCGCAGCGGCGCGCTCGGCCTCGCTGAGGCGAACGTTGGCATGGCCGGCGCCGCCCTGGAAAATAGTATAAGAGGCGTTGGCTCCCGCGCTCCAGCCGAACGCCCCGCCCGTGAACAGCTTCAACAGCGCGCTGCTGGCGAAGCCGAGCAGGCCGGTCAGGCTGATCTTCGGGAATAGCGCAGCACGGGCCGCCCCGATCTGTGCGTTAGCGCTGCGAAGCTCGTACTCCGCCTGCACCACGTCGGGACGCCGTAGCAGCACGTAGGAATCGAGCCCGGCGGGAACCGGTGCGATCTTGCCGAACGCCTCGTCGATCGAACCGGGCAGGAGCTTGGGATCGATCGGCGCTCCCACGAGCAGCTGAAGCGCATTGATGTCCTGGGCCACAGCGGTCCGTTGACGGGCGAGATCGGCCTGCGCCGCGGCCTGGATCTGGATCGCCTGGCTGAGGTCGGTTCGCGGTGCCACGCCGCCTTCCAACCTGATCCGGGTCAGATCGACGCTCTTTTGCGCGCTGGCCGCAGTCTGCTCGGCAATTAGCAGCAAGCTCGAATCGGCCGCATAGTCGAGCCATCCATTGGCAATGTCCGCGACGAGCGTCAGTCGGGTTGCGCGCGCTCCCGCCTCGGTCGCGAGATAGCGTTCGAGCTGCACGTGCGTGAGTGAACGCAGGCGGCCGAACAGGTCGAGCTCGAAACTCGGTACGCTGACGCCGGCGGAATATTGCGCCCGGACGCCGGAGCTGCCGCTCGAGCTCGTGCCCGACCCCGAACTTGAACCCGAACCCCGATCGCCAGAAAGCGTCACCCCGCCGCTTGCATCGACGGTTGGCAGCTGCTGCGCCCGCTGGATGCGATACTGCTCTCGTGCGGCTGCAATGTTTGCGGCGGACACCATCAGATCGCGGTTGTTGACCAGCGCCTGCGATATGAGGGTTTGCAGACGAACGTCTTGAAACACCTGCTGGAAGGTCAGGACAGGAAGCCCGACCTCGGCTTGGGCCAGGTAAGGATCGCCGACCGGCCACGATGCCGGGATCGCCGGCGCCGGCCGGACGTAATGCGGCTCCATGGTGGTGCACGCGCTTGCCAGAAGGGCCAGAAGGATTGCCCCGCGCCTCACGCTTCGGCCTCGGATTCCGGTGGCTTGCGCAGACGTTCGCGGATCATCCTGACGCCATCGCGGACACCCCTCCGCACCAGCACATAGAAGAGGGGAATATAAAACACCGCGAGGACCGTCGCGGTCATCATGCCGCCAATCACCGCCGTGCCGATGGCGATACGTCCGTTGGCGCCTGGGCCAGTTGCGATCGCCAGCGGGAATACGCCGAAAATGAAGGCGAAGCTGGTCATCAGGATGGGCCGGAGACGGATCCGGGCGGCCTCGATCGCGGCATCGATGACTCGCTTGCCCTCCCTTTCCGCCCGCTCTGCGAATTCGTTCATCAGGATCGCGTTCTTCGAGGTGAGACCCATCGTTGTCAGTAGACCGATCTGAAGGAACACGTCGTTCTGCAGGCCGCGCAAGGTAACGAACAGGATCGCGCCGACGAGTCCGAGCGGAACTACCAGCAGCACCGCAAGCGGGATCGACCAGCTCTCATAGAGAGCGGCGAGGCAGAGGAAGATGACGATCAGCGAGACCGTATAGAGCAACGGCGCCTGGCCGGTTGCAAGCCGTTCCTGATATGACGCTCCGGACCAGGCGACGCTCACTCCGGGAATCTGGCTGGCGAGCTTCTCGATCTCGGCCATTGCCTGGCCCGAACTCTTGCCAGGGGCCGGCTGCCCGTCGATCTCATAGGAAGAGTAGCCCTCGAACCGGTCGACGCTCGTCGGCGCCACGGTCCAGCTGTTTGTCGAGAAGGATGAGAAGGGTACCATCTGGCTCTGGTTATTTCGAACGTACCAGCTGCCGATGTCGGACGGCTCGGATCGATACGGCGCGTCGCCCTGGACGTAGACACGCTTTACGCGCCCGCGGTCGATGAAGTCATTGACGTAACGGCCGCCCCAGGCAGTCGATAGCGTCGAGTTTACATCGGCGGAGTTGAGCCCGAGCGTAGCAACCCGTTGCTGATCGACGTTGATCTTCAAACTCGAAACATCGGGCAATTCGGCAAGTCGCACCTGGCTGAGCAGCGGATCGGCGGAAGCGTCGGCGAGCAACTTGTCGCGGACCGCGGCGAACTGCTCGCGGCTGAGGCCGCCGGTGTTCTGAAGCTGCATCGTAAACCCGCTTGCCTGGCCCAAGCCGCGGATAGCTCCCGGTATCAGGGCAAACACCTGTGCGTCACGCAATCCGCGGAAAGCGCCCGACGCGCGCTCGACGATCGCTCCGGCGCTGTTCTTGGCGCCCTTACGTTGGTCGAAAGGAGCAAGGTTTACGAAACCCTGTCCGGTGTTCTGGCCCGCCGCGCCCTGACCGCCGCCCCCGGTGACGGTAAAGAGCACAGCCACGTCCTTCTTATCGGGTCCGTGAAGGAAGTAATTTTCGACGGCTCGCTCGACTTCTGTCGTTCGACCGATCGTCGCGCCTGCAGGAAGCCGGAATTGAACCTGCGCATTTCCCTGATCTTCTGTTGGGATGAAGCCCGTCGGGAGGCTCTTGAACAAGACGTAAAGCAGCAGGCAGACGCCGACGTAGATCGCCAGGAACAGCCATTTTCGATCGACGACCTTGCCGACGTTGCCGACGTACCAGTTGATGCCCCGATCGAATCCGCGATTGAACTTTTGCCGTCCGGTCTCGATTCCATGAGCGAGGCGCGGCGCCTTTCGGCCGAGCCAGCTGTCCTCCACGTTTCCGTGCTGGCGCCGCAAAACATTCGCGGCGAGGGAAGGGCTAAATGTGATGGCCAGCAGCACGGATAGCGCCATGGCCGAGACAATCGTCGCAGAGAACTGGCGGTAGATGACCCCGGTTGAACCGCCGAAGAAGATCATCGGCAGAAACACGGCCGAAAGAACCAGGGCGATCGCGACCAGCGCCATCTGGATCTGGTTCATCGAGACCAGGGTGGCCTCCTTGACCGTCAGTTCGGGCTGTTCGACGAGGATGCGTTCAACATTCTCGACGACGACGATCGCGTCGTCGACGAGCAGCCCGACTGCGAGGACGAGGCCGAACAGGGTCAACGTGTTGATCGAAAATCCCAGAATATAAAGCATCCCGAAGGTGCCGAGCAGCACCACGGGAATCGCAATTCCCGGGATCAGGGTCGCGCGCCAGCTCTGCAAGAAGACGAACATCACCAGGATGACGAGGACCATCGCCTCGGCGAGGGTCTTTACGACTTCGATGACCGAAAGCCGGATGAAGTCCGAGCTATCGTTTGCATAAGCTATTTTATAGCCCTGCGGCAGTCGCGGCATCGCCTTGGCCATATAGGCCTTCACGAGCTTCGAGGTGCTGAGCGCGTTCGCACCAGGATCAAGATAGATGCCGATGCCTGCGCCGGGGTGGCCGTTGATCCTGATTGCGGCCGAATAATTGTCGGCACCCAGCTCAACCCGAGCCACGTCGGAAAGGAGCACTCGCGCGCCGGTTTGATCGGCCTTCACGATGATATTGCGGAACTGCTCGGGTGTTTGCAGGCGTGATTGGGCGGTCACCGTCGCATCGAGCATCTGGCCCTGCGGTTGCGGCATTCCGCCGACCTCACCGGCGGCGACATCGACGTTTTGATTCTGGATCGCATTGACGACGTCGCTGGGCATGAGCTGGTAGCTCTGCAGCTTGTTGGGATCGAGCCAGACGCGCATCGCATATTGCGATCCGAAGACGTTGACGTCGCCGACCCCGTTGATCCGGGAGAGGTCGTCCTGAACGTTGGTTGCGAGCCAGTCCGAGACGTCGACGTTGGTGGACTTGTCGGTGGCGTCATAGACGCCGACGATCATCAGGAAGTCAGGCGAGCCCTTCGTGACGGTAACGCCCTGCTGCTGAACGACCTGAGGCAGCCGGGCAACCGCTGACTGGACCTTATTCTGGACCTGAACCTGCGCGATGTCGGGCGAGACGGTCTTGTCGAACACCGCGGAGATCGACACCGACCCGCGGGAGCTCGAAGAGGAACTGAAGTAGAGAAGACCGTCCAATCCAGTGAGCGTTTGTTCGATGACCTGGGTGACGCTGCTCTCGAGTGTAGCGGCCGACGCGCCAGGATAGCTCGCCCGGATGTTGATCTGGGTCGGTGCCACGTCTGGATACTGGGCGACCGGTAATGAGAAGATCGCGCCGATCCCACCAAGCATGATGATGATCGCGAGAACCCAGGCGAAGATCGGCCGCTCAATGAAGATTCGGGACATGCGTCAGTTCAGCCGCGGCGACCGCGAGCGCCTGCTCCCGCCTTCATCGCACCAGGCGGCGGCGCCTGCACCTTCTGCGGCGCGCTCGCGGGCACCGGCTTGATCTGTGCGCCGTCCTTGACGTTGCCGAGCCCCTGCGTGATGACTTTCTCGCCGGGCGCCAGACCCTGGGTTATGACCCAGTTCGGTCCGAACGTGCGATCCGCAACGACCGTCCGTTGAACGGCCCGGTTGCCGGGTCCCACCACGAAGAGCGTGGCATTGCCCTGCGGGTCTCGGGTGACTGCCTGCTGCGGTACCAGGATCGCCGAGGTCTGGATTGCCTGCGCGAACTCAGCCGTGACGAACATTCCCGGGAGCAGGACCGCTTGCGGGTTCGGAAAGCGGGCCCGGATGGTCACGGTGCCCGTGCTCTGATCGACGATCACCTCGCTGAACTCGACCGTTCCGGTGAACCCGTAGTCCGATCCGTCAGGAAGCTTCAACCGGACTTGCGCACTGGCAGGCACGGCGCCGCCATTGGCGAGCGCCTGGCGCAACTTCAGGAGGTCGGCGGCCGATTGCTGGATATCCACGTAAACCGGGTCAAGCCGTGTGATCGTCGCGAGCGAATCTGTCTGATTGGCGGTCACCAGCGCGCCCTCGGTGACTGACGAGAGACCGATCCGGCCGCTGATCGGCGCTGGCACGCGAGTAAACCGCATGTTGACCTGCGCCGCTCGAAGCGAAGCATTATTCTGCGCCACCGAGGCTTCAGCCTGCCGGGCGGCAGCTACCGCGTCAGTGTAATCCTGCTGTGCGATCGCCTGCATCTTGGCGAGCGGAGCATAGCGGCTGGCCTTGGTCCGAGCGGCAACAGCGTTCGCTCTGGCGCTCTGCAAATTGGCTGCCGCCTGAGCCTGCTGGGCAGCGTAGATGCTGGGATCGATCTGGTAGAGCGTTTGTCCCTGACGGACGATGGATCCCTCAGCGAACAGGCGCTTCTGAATCACGCCCGAAACCTGCGGCCGCACTTCGGAAACCTGGAAGGCTGCAACGCGACCCGGCAATTCCTGCTGGATAGGTGCGCTGCCCTGCTGAACGACGACGAAGCCAACGGTCGGCGTCCCTCCGGCACCGCGTCCGCCACGCCCCCCCCGGCCGCCGCCTCCTCCTCCGGAGCCGGGATCGCCGCTGCTGCACGCGGACAGCAACAACAGGGTGGCAATAAGCACGCCGCTGCTGCGGCGCATCGAGCGAAAGTGATTCACAGGTGCGGCCAATTTCGATTGTCTGCCCGGAAAGCAAGCCCTGGCCGCCTGTGACGCCGGGAACATGAACATCGGCGGGCCGCTAGGTTAACTTTTGGAAGGGATGTCCGTTCCTTTCGACGAACGACCGGCGACAGCCGACGACCGGCGGTCAGCGTTTGATGCCCGAGTGGTCGATTATCGGCACACCATCAGGGTTTCATCATCCAAAACCGGTACTTGAAGCGGTAATCGCCGGAGCTCGCGCACGATTGCAGGGAGATAAGGTGCCGGCCATCAAGTATCGCGGTCGGGGTGCAAAGCCGGTGCTGAACGCGGCGATCTCTTGTGGGGGGTATTGATTTGCTGATTGCTGCTCCGTTGTTGGCCTTGTCGTCGGCGGCGCAGAACCTGCCCGGGGGTCCAGGCGCCCGGTCCGGCGAAATTGTGGTGACGGGCGAGCGCGTGAAGCGTTCGTTGCGGGAGACCAGTTCCAGCATCGCCGTTTTCGATCGGCAGGACCTCGAAGCAACCGGGACCAATCGGATAGAGCAGGCGTTGCCTCTCATTCCCAACGTTCAGCTTGGCAGTGGCAGCCAGGGACCGGCGATCAGAGGCCTCGATACGACCGGAGCGCTCCAGGCGTTGCCAGCGTTTCTGGGCGGCAATCGGCCGCGAACGACGCTCATCGTCGATGGGCGATCGCTCACCTACAGCGAATTCGTCTTCGGAACGGCTTCCGCCTGGGATGTTCAGCGGATCGAGGTTTATCGGAGTCCGCAAACCACGACCCAGGGACAAAACTCCATTGCAGGCGCCATCTTCGTGTTTTCCGAAGATCCGGCCTTTGAACCGACCACTCGCATGCGATTGGTCGCGGGGGATTACAGAACCGGACAGGTGTCCGCGATGGCCACCGGTCCGCTTTCGGGCGATGTTGCCGTAAGGGTGGCCGGAGACCTGCGCTACAGCCGCACTACAAGCCGTATTGCCGACGTGATGTCGGGCGCTGATCCCAACCACGATGCCTTCGGTGTGCTCCGGGCCAAGCTTCTCCTTCAGCCGCGTGGAGATCCCGGCACTCGAGCCGTGTTGACCATTACCCATGCCGTCTCGCAGGCGCCGCAGGTGGTGGGAGTTTCGGCTCCTTTTCGCCAACGGAACGATGTTGCACCCAATTACGGCGTCTTCCGAGTTCGTGCCGACACCATGACCACATCCATTCGCCAGAAAGTCGGCCGTGGGCTGGTGGCGAACTTGCTGCTCACCACTGGCCACAGCAGCGCTCGCAGGTTCGCTCTACCGGGCTTTGGCGAGACGCAGAGCAGTGCGACCGACTGGTCAGGAGAGGTGGTGCTCAATTGGAACTCAAGTGGCCCAGTCAACGGTGTCGCGGGCGCTTCACGCAGCCATCTCAGGCAGCGGCAGAATATCGATCTCACGCTGCTCTCCGGGCTGAACGGCAGCTTTCGCGATTGGCAGGACGGAACTGGTTTGTTCGGTGAAGTGAACATCAGGATTGTGCCGAGAACGACACTCACCGGAGGCGTGCGTTACCAGCATGACCGTCAAAGGCGCGTCGGCGCGCTCGTCACGGACAGCTTTTCGGTACCGGCAGATTTCATCGGCAACTTCTCCGAACTCCTGCCGAAATTCAGTTTAGCTTATGACGTCTCGCCAAAGATTCGGGCCGGATTGCTTGTTCAAAAGGCCTACAATCCTGGCGGAACCACCATAAGGTTCGACACCGCAAGGCCGGATACCTTCGCGGCGGAGACGCTCTGGGACGTGGAGTTGTTCGGTCGCGCGAGCATCGATGGCGGGCGTATGCTGATCAGCGCGAACATTTTCAATTACATGATGAGGAACGCGCAGCGCGCGGATCCAATTATCATCTACACCCCCACAGGCCGGCGGGTGGGCTTCGCCAATCTCTTCAACGTGCCGCGCGCGCGCAGCAGGGGGCTTGAGGCGTCTTTCGATTGGCGGCCGAACCCGGGATTGAGGCTTCGCGGGTCCGTGGGACTGTTGCGAACCCGGATCCTCGAGGCTGGCCCCGACAACCTCGCCTACGCAGGCAGGCAGTTTGATCGATCGCCGCATTACAGCGCGTCAGCCGCTGCCGATTGGAGACCGGTTCAAAATCTCGGCATTGCCGCCCAGGTCCGTCATCACAGCAGCTATTTCTCGGACAATCTCGATAGCCCTCAACTGGCGGTCGCCGGAGCAACGCTTGTCGATGTTCGCGCTTCCTATGACCTTGGCAGGGTTTCACTGTTCCTCCAGGCGCGGAATGCTTTGAACAAGTTCGCAATGCTCATGAAGTCGACGGCAATCTCCGGGCAAGCGGAGGATCCACGTCGGATTGCCGCGGGATTGGAAGCACGCTTCTGAGCGATGCTAATTCAGCCGAGCTGATAATCCGGCTTGATGCGTCGCGCAGCCCAGTAAGCAGTCAAGCCGATTCCGTCGGTGAGTGCCGCGAACCGCGGGTCGGCGCGGAGCGGTGCCGCGGGTGGAGTGAACAGCCACGGTATGAAGCGCCATGCCACGCTGCTTGCTTTGGGTCGCACTCCAGCGGGAGACGGGGATGACCCAGGCGGCTGGAAGACAAGGAGGTCGTTCGCAATTTCGAAGGCAGAATCGACCTGCCCGAGTGCCGACAAGGTGAGCACGGCCTGCGAGGCGAGCTTCGGATCTCGCTTAACCGAGTCGAGATTTGCCGCCCGCGCGTTCGAGACATTCTCGGCAGAAGGCACGTCCAGTGCCGCCAGAGACGTGCGCCACAGGGCGAGGGAAGCGGGCGTGAAACTCTGCGGCCGCGTGGCATCATTGTCGAGCATTGCCAGTGCGGCCCGTGGTCTTCCAGTAAATGCGAAAATGGTGAAGCGGGCGAACCGCACATAGCGGTGGGTGGGCCAGAACTGCATCGCCCGATCGATCACCCGATCTGCCTCGGCGGTGCGCCCGACAATCCAGAGCAGCTGGGCGAGAGGGAAGTTATTCCCTGCGGCCAGGGGTCTGACGGCGATCGCTCGTTGAGCCAAGGCGAGACCTTCGTGACTCCGGCCGGCCGATTGCAGGAGATTCCACAGCAGACGCATCGCGAAAATATTGTTCGGCGCCGCGGTCAGCACCTGACGTAGCCGGTCCTCGGTCGAGGCAATGTCCAGCGTCGCACGTTGGAGTTCTATCCTCGCCAGCCGCGCATTGGGCTCAGACGGGTCAAGACGAAGGCTGATATCGGCAGCCCTTTGCGCCTCCTCAACTCGATCGGACGCGCCGGATCCATTGACGTTGTCCGTGTTGGCCATGAGTGCGAACGCGAGCATGCCTTGCGTCTTTGCGTCGGAGCTTCTGATGTCGACGGCTTGGCGCAAATAGCCAGCGGCGTTGGCAGAGCCATCGCCATATTCGAGCGCCGCCCGACCTCGATCAACGAGATCATTGAATCGCCGTTCGTCGCTCGAACGAACCGACCAGAGCGCGATGCCGCCGATGCCCGCTAGCGCTGCCCCAGCCGCCGCCCCGAGCACGGCGCGGCGCGGCAGCCCCATGCTCGGCTCTTGGGGGAGTGTCGATCCTGGCGACTCTGAATCGGAAATGTCGCCAGTCAGCCGATAGCCGGTTCGAGGAATCGTCTCGATCTCGAACGAACCTGGCGCCACCCCAGCCAAAGTCTTCCGAGTTCGCGCGATGGCGCGATTGAGACTGTCGTCACCAACGAACACGCCACCCCACGCGTTCGCGAAAATCTCGTCCCGCGTGACGACCGCACCCCTGGCGTCGAGCAGGAGGAGCAACACCTTCATCACGATCGGCTCGAGGGTCGCATTCCCGCCGGGACCTTCGAGCAACCGCCGCGCGGGACTGACGCGCAACGGTCCGACAGCGAAGTCAGAGCGGTTCGCCAGATCGACGAGCCTCAACATCCCTAGTTCGTGCCCCTTCGTCACAAATCACGAGATGATCAGAAGATCATCAGCAGTCGATCATCGCACATCATGTTCTCCGATTCTACGCCAAGGCGATCGAGCTTCGTCGATCAATTGGAGCGAGTGGCCATGAAGATCACATTGTTCTTGCCGACCGCCGGACTTCCGAGGTCCATGCAAATGGTCAGATCAAGAATGTTGCTGCTGTGCGCGGGGGCGCTGGCGCTTGGTGCGTGCGACGGCGGTTCAGGCGGACGCGTGAGCTTCATCCCGTCTCCGCCACCGGTGCCGACTCCTACACCCACACCCACACCGACTGGACCCACTCCGACACCGGCGCCATTTGGGCTAACATCAAGTCAGCAGTTCGCAACGTTCGGAGTGATCTCGAGCGGTACGAACGGATCACCATATCATTTCGAACCTGTCGATCCCCAGGCGATCAAGTTTAGCTGGTCCGCGGAGGCGAAGGCTTACGAGATGACCTTGCCCGGCTTCGCTCCGAGCACACTGTCCCTGACCTTTCCAGGGAGGAATGACGCCGCTTTCACCGCGACCGACGCGAATGGAAATAAGCTTCCGATAGCGGTTTCGCTATGGCCAGCCAGCTATCTTGAGCTGAAGTTCAGCTATTCCTCCCTTGGGTTCTATTCGAGCAACCCGTCCGAGGCGACGAACCCATATGTTTGGGCCAACTTCGCTTACGGTGTTCCCACTGCGGTTGGGGATATGCCCAAGACAGGGACGGCAACCTATGATGCCAAGGTGTTCGGGATAACCACGACCGGCGTCGGCTATGACATTACCGGCGACGCGCACCTGGCATTCGACTTCGGCGCCGGTTCACTTGCCGGCTACATGCGGGCGAGACTGTTCAGCGACTGGGACGGCGTAGACCTGGCTCTCCCTCAGTACGACTTCACCGAGACTGTCTACTCCGCCGGAAGCACGACTTTCTCGGGCAAGTTCAACATTCCGAATGCACCTACCGATTCGGCGTTCCAGGGGCAATTCACGGGTCCGAACGCTGCCGAGCTCATCGCCGGCTGGCGCGCACCGTATCTCGATCCGTTCGACAAGAGCTGGAAGTCGGCGGCCGGAGTGTGGATCGGGAAGAAACAGTGATTGCATCGAGCTCACAATGGCTGGGCAAGTAAGTGTCGCCATTGGTGATGAAAAGCGGCTGCTTCGCTGCCGCGGCCCTGTGCATCGGTTCACCTGGCCTTAGGGCCGCTCCCTTTCCACATCGTGACGCAACGTTGCGGGTCAGCGCGGTGCAGCTATTCGCGATCGCCGACGCAGCGCTTGCCCGCGGCGATGTAGTAACGGCGCGCCATGCCTATAGCGCGCTGACCGACGATCCCGACGTCGATATTCGCTCCGAAGCCAGATTTCGCCTCGCCATGCTCGAGCGAAAGAGGGGTAATCTGGCGAGAGCGGCGACGCTGCTGCGGCAAATCTTGGACGAACGGCCATCGGCGGCTCGCGTTCGGCTCGAACTCGCCGCCATCCTCGATCAACTGGGCGACACCGATGGCGCATGGCGACAGCTTCGGGCAGCTCAGGCCGGTGGCTTGCCGCTCAACGTCGCTCGCCAGGTGGACCGCTATTCGGAGGCGCTGCGGGCGCGCCGCGCGTTCGGAGCGAGCTTTGGAATTGCGATCGCGCCGGACACCAACATCAACCGCGCCACACGCCAGGATACGCTCGGAACAGTGTTCGGGGACTTCGACATCGCCCGCGATGCGAAGGCCAAATCGGGGGTGGGAATCGCGGCGAACGGGCAGGTCTATCGCCGGATCCCGATTGCCAATGACGCGAGCTTGCTCGTCCGGTTTTCCGGGTTCGCCAACCTCTATCGCCGCAAGGATTTCGACGACATCGCCGCTGATGCCGCCGTCGGACCGGATCTCAATCTTGGCCGCAACCGGCTGCAGCTGGAGCTTGGAGCGACTGAGCGGTGGTTCGGGCTAAAGCCGTTTACCCGTTCGGTTCGCATCGGAAGCGTGGTCTCTCGACCCGTCGGCCGGCGGACGCTCGTTCGAATGAGCGGGTCGGCGGCGCTCGTCGACAATCAACTGAACGACTTGCAGGACGGAAAAGCCTATGCCGGGCAAGCGTCAATCGAACACGCTTTGGCGCCCATTGCGGGATTGGCTGTCCATGTGGGACTGAACCGCCAAAGCCTGAAGGATCCTGGCTATTCGACAACGGGTTGGGTGGCGGGCACGACCGTATGGCGGGACTTCGGCCGCGCCACGATCACCGCCGGGTTGGAGGTCGGCAGGCTTCACGCCGATGACCGTCTTCTGTTGTTTTCCGAGAAGCGCAGCGAGATCTTCAGGCAGCTCAGCCTCTCCGCGACTATGCGACAGCTGCAGTGGCATGGTTTCGCGCCGGTCGCTCGCCTGATGCTAGAGCGCAACAAGAGCACGATCGCATTCTACGATTACCAGCGCACCCGGACGGAACTTGGCTTGGAACGCGCATTTTAGTGGGAGCGGGTGAACGACGGCACATGGACCGAGCTTATGCGGAGTTGCGTGGTCACCTTCTGCCACGCCGAGGTTAAGCGGCGAGACCCTCGTAAAACACATCCGCCGCAGCAACGGGGAAACGGCTTCTCCTACTCCTGACGTTGCCAACGCCCCGCGCTCTACCCGGCGCGGGGCGCTTCGTGAACGGCAGTGAGGGGCGGGAAGTTGCCACTAGCCTAAGAGCCTCTTGCGCTATTGTTGGGATGCCGCGCATGGTTGTCACATGCGTCAATACTCAGCGTTACTCGCCGCAGCCCTAGTCCTGACATCTTGTTCGTGGTTTGGCGGGCAGTCGAAGTTGCTGGCACCGTTCTCCGGTTCGGAGGACGCCGTGCTGCAGAAAGCTGCAAATGGTGAGCCCGCCGCACAATTATGCGGCCTCGCAACGTCCGATAACTTCATCCGAATGATGTCCAAAGGGCGCTCCGCCGTTGTGAATGTTGGCGGGCGTGTCCGTTTGCTGACACTCACGGCTGACCATGGAACGGCTGGGAAGACCTATGCGGGCGAGGGCGTGGAGATAAGTCTTAGCTTCGTACAGGACCTGTTAGACAAGTCGGGTCAAGTCATCGGCCACAAAGCGGGTGCGATGGTCAGAACCCCGTCAGGAATTGAGCATTTCTACGGCCTGTGGGACTGCTGATTGCGAAAGCTGCCGCCCGAGTCTTTCCAGACGACGCGCATTGACCGGCTAGCATAGTGCTAGCACGGCGTTGGGGGCCATCATAAGCCGCCAACGCAACCAACAGCTAAGCTATTGTTTTTCTGCTGAAAAAGTGGTGGACGCACTAGGGCTCGAACCTAGGACCCGCTGATTAAGAGTCAGCTGCTCTACCAACTGAGCTATGCGTCCACTGCCGTGAGGCGGATGCTCCGGCGGGTATTTCACGCCTTGAGCGGCGGCGCCGGTAGCATGGCCTCACATGGTGCGCAACCGCTGCGTTTCAACCGATCAGATTAGGCGTGAGGTCGTCCGTTGCTGGCGCTCCAGCGACATGAGGAGGCCGAGGCAGAGCATCACCGTCATCACCGCCGATCCGCCAAAGCTGACGAGCGGCAATGGAACGCCGACGACCGGAGCCAAACCCATGACCATCATCAGGTTGATCGAGACATAGAAGAAAATCGTCGCGGACAGCCCCGCGGCGGCAAGCTGGGCGAAGCGGCTCGAGGCGTTCTGGCTGACCTTCATGCCCCAGCGGATTACCAGCCCGAAGGCGATGATCAGGAATACTCCGCCAACCAGCCCCCACTCCTCGGCCATCGTCGCGAACACGAAGTCGGTGTGCCCCTCAGGCAAATAGTCGAGGTGACTTTGACTGCCGTGGAGGAAGCCCTTGCCCCAGATACCGCCGGAACCGATCGCGATCTTGGATTGTGCAATGTGATAGCCGGCTCCCAACGGATCGCTCTCCGGATCGAGGAAAACATCGATCCGCTTGCGCTGGTATCCATGCATCATGCTGTAGACGACCGGCGCCGCCACTCCGACTGCAGCGGCTGGAGCGGCGAACAGCCACCAGGGAAGTCCGGCAAGGAACATCACCGTAACGCCACAGAGCATCACCATGATGCAGGTGCCAAGGTCCGGCTGCACCAGGATGAGGACGGCGGGCACGCCAAGCAGGGCGAGCGCCGGCCAGATCGCCCGCCATTTACGGATCTCCCCCGCGGGCACGAGTTCGTAGAAGCGGGCGAGGGTGAGGACGATGGCTGGCTTCATGAATTCGGAGGGTTGCAGCCGGATCGGCCCAAGGTCGAGCCAGCGTTGCGCGCCCTTGCTAACGAAGCCGAGCGCCTCCACGCCGACGAGCATCACCAGCGTTGCTCCATAAAGCGGGAAGGTGATCGCCTTGATCGTCGACTCTTTCATCCACGACATGCCGACCGCGATGCCCAGGAAGGCGAAGAAGACGATCGCTTGCTTGACGGCCCAGGGATGGATCGAGCCACCGGCCGCCGAATAGAGCACGACGAGCCCGAACAGAGCGATCGCGATGATCAGGAAAATCAGCCGCCACGGCAGCTTCGCCAGCGGCCTCGGGATGATAGCGGAGCTGATCATGCCTGCTTGGGTGGTAACGGCGGCAAGCCGTTGGCGCTGCGCCAAGCGGCCGTCTTGCGCGCGATCCGCTCATCGAGTGTGCCGCCGATGCTCTGCTCGAAGGCCTGCAGGGCCGCAATTGCCTTTGGCCGGTCGTAAAGGAACAGAAGGGTGTCACGCACCAATGGCGCAGCGACTGACGCGCCGAAGCCGCCATGCTCGACGATTGCTCCCGCGGCATATTTGGGATTGTCGAACGGCAGGAAGGCCATGAACAGCGAGTGGTCGCGTAGCTTCCAGTTCGCTGCGGTGTAATTCCCGCGTTCGCTCGCGCTCAGATTGTGTGTCTGGGCGGTGCCGGTCTTGCCCGCCATCTGAATGCCGGGAATCGGGAACTTCGCAGCCGCCGCGGTACCGTGATCGACGACTCCCGCCATCGCGAGCCGAATGAAGTCCAGGTGATCCTGGTCGACTGCGAGGTGGCTCTGCGGAACTATCGGCCTGTTCTTCAGCAGTCGTGGAACGACCCGTCTGCCTGTGGCCAGGCGGCTCGCCATCGTCGCCAACTGCATCGGGTTGATCAGCACCATGCCCTGGCCGATCGACATGTTGATCGTGTCGTAGGTCTGCCACTGGCGATGATATTTGCGCATCATCCACTCCGGGTCAGGAATTGTGCCGTAGCGCTGGTTGTCGAACGGAAGGTCGAATTTCTCGCCGAACCCCATCGACCGGACCATCGGCGCGAGCTTTTCGGCACCGACACGGCGGCACATCTCGTAGAAGTAGATGTCGCAGCTCACTTCGATCGCGCGGTTCATGTCGACCGGGCCGTGATGTTTGTCGCAGTGAAATACGTGATTGCCGAGCGGATAGGAGCCGGTGCAGACGACCTTCTGCTTGCGGTCGATCCCGGCGTTGAGCAATGCCATCGCCATGGACGGTTTGATGGTCGACCCGGACGGGTAGAGGCTCTCCAGCGCCTTATCGACGAGTGGCAAATGATCGTCGTCCGACAACATCTTCCACTCGTTCTTGCTGATGCCGTCAGAGAAGTTGTTGGGATCGAAAGAGGGCATCGACGGCATCGCGAGGATATCGCCGTTGGTGACGTCGAGCACAACGATCGAACAGGACTGATCGCCGATGCGCCGAGCGGCGTATTCGTGCAGATCGGCGTCGATCGTTAGCTGGACGGTTCCACCGCTGCGATCGGGCTTGGGCTCGAGCTCCTTGACCAGCTTGCCCTTGGCAGTGACCTCGACGCGCTGGCCGCCAGGCTCTCCACGGAGCGTGGTCTCAAGCGTCTTTTCGAGCCCTTCCTTGCCGATCTTCACACCGGGAATCAGCAAGAGCGGGTTCTTGTTTTCCTTTTCATATTCGGCTGCCGAGGCAGGCCCAACGTAGCCGACCAGCTGTCCCACCGCCGAGCCCGCCGGGTAAAAGCGAGTAAAGCCGCGCGAGGCGGCCACTCCGGGCAGCTCCGGTAGCCGGACGGTGATTGCGGCATATTGCTCGTAAGGAACATTGTCGGCGACCGAGACGGGCTGGAAACCGCGCGAAGCGGCCAGCTCACGAGTGATTCGCTCCACCTCATCGGGCGGCAGGTCCATCAGCCTTTGAAGGTCGGCAATCGTTTGGTCGCCGCTCCCCTTGGGAATTTGCTGCGGGATCAGGTCGACTCGAAAGCTCGCCTTGTTGATCGCGATCGGCTTACCGTTGCGGTCGATCAGCCATCCGCGCCGCGGCGGAACGGGGATTAGCTGGACCCGGTTGCTCTCGCTTAGCAGCTGATATTTCTCGTTCTGGGCGATCGCGAGCCAGCCCATCCGGCCGACCAGCAGCCCGCCGACGGCTACCTGCGCTCCGCCCAGCATCAACATGCGACGTGAGAAGGTAATCGACTGATGCGCCGTAGTGATGCGCATGTGCTTCACCGGCCAAGTCTCCAGCGATCGATCCGGGAAACCAGCCAGGCGAAGACGGGGAATAGGCAGACCGAGATTACCAGAGCGGGAATCATGCGGGCGAATGGTGGCTCAGCGCCCAGCACCTTGGCGACGCGCCACTGCAAGCATTCATCGATGGCGATCAGCACCGTCGCAAGCACCCATTCGATCCAATAGTCACGCCACATCGTTCGGCGGTCGATCAGATCGAGCGCCAGCATGGTCGCACTCCACAAAGCTATTGAAAAGCCTATGGGATAAGCGGTGAACAGGTCGTTGACGAAACCGAGCGGAGCCGCCCACCAGGCGGGCCAGGGATCGGCTCGAAGCAGCCTCCAGCTGATGAAAACAAGGTAGCCGAAATCGGGAAACCAGCCGCTGGTGGACACGATCGGCATGGCCGAAAGCAGGATGGCGACGACAACGGTAATCGCCGGTACGTAAGCGGCGAGGGGGCGCGGACCCTGTCCGATGCGCCGCGGCGGGGAGAGCGCTGCGCGGACCATCAGGGTGCGAGGGTCGTCGAAGCGGGCTGGTTCTCTGCCGCGACCGCGATCGGTTCGAATGGCGGCTCGACGATTGCGAAGCTGATCGATGCTGGATCGGCAAGGGGCAATGCGATTGCACCGTCGTCGAGCAACTTCACCACCCGTCCGATCGGTACCAGCGGCGGATAGAGGCCGCCCGTGCCGGAGGTCATGATGATGTCCCCGGTCTTGAACGGATTTCGGCCTACTTCGAGCGGACGAACTTCAATGGTTCCATCGCCGCGGCCCTGAGCGATTACGGGAATACCATCCCGCAACAAACGCGCCGGAACGATGTTGGCACGATCCGACACCAGCAGAACTCGCGAGGCGAGTGCTCCGGCAGCGATGATGCGCCCGACGAGCCCCTCCGGAGATCGCACGGGCATTCCGATCTGCACTCCGTCGCTGGTTCCGGCGGACAGGATCGCAAAGCGTCGGGGGCTATTGAACGAGGAGCCGACAATCCGGCCGACTGCGATCGTGGCGCGCTCGTGCTCGCGAAGATCGAGAGTTGCCTTGAGCTGCCGGTTCTCCTGAAGGATGGCTTTTGCTTCCACCATGCGTTGGAGCATTGCCTTGTTCTGACGCTTCAGGTCGGCGTTCTGGCTCGCGGCGTCCCAGTAATTACCGGCGCCGGTGAATACCCCTTCGACGGTGGCGGTGACTTCATGAAGGCTGCCGGCGATCGGGCCCGTCACGTCGAGCGCCCCTCCGCGGATGGTATCAAAGGTCCTGGGTGAGACCAATGACACGATCAGGAGCGCAAGTCCGATGACGATGCCCGCGATGACCGCAAGCAGACTGAAGAACAGGCCGTACTGCGCTCGTCGCGACCAGCCGGGACGCGCGGTCGCCACCGCTCAGCTTCCCGCTATGCGGTCTGGAGTACGCCGCGGAACTGCTCTTCCTCCAGCGCCCGGCCGGTGCCCAGCGCAACACAGGTGAGCGGGTCGTCGGCGACGGTGACGGGGAGGCCGGTCTCATCGCGCAGGACCTCGTCGAGGCCCTGGAGCAGCGCTCCGCCGCCTGTCAGCACGATGCCCTGATCGCAGATGTCGGCGGCGAGCTCAGGCGCCGTATTCTCGAGCGCGATGCGTACACCTTCGACGATGGTCCCGACTGGCTCGGACAGCGCCTCGGCGATCTGACCCTGGTTGATAGAAATTTCCTTGGGCACCCCGTTGACGAGGTCGCGGCCCTTGATGTGGACGGTCTTGCCGATGCCGTCGACAGGCGGCTTGGCGATCCCGACTTCCTTCTTGATCCGCTCGGCCGTGGCTTCGCCGATCAGGAGGTTGTGATTGCGACGGACATAGGAAGAGATCGCCTCGTCCATCTTGTCCCCGCCGACCCGGACTGAGGTCGTGTAGGCAAGGCCGCGGAGCGACAGCACCGCGACTTCGGTGGTGCCGCCGCCGATGTCGACGACCATCGAACCGATCGGCTGGGTGACCGGCATGTCGGCCCCGATCGCGGCCGCCATCGGCTCCTCGATCAGGTACACGGCGCTGGCGCCGGCGTTGGAGGCGGCGTCGCGGATCGCGCGGCGCTCGACCGACGTCGACCCTGACGGGACGCAGATCACGATTTCCGGGAAGCGCCAGGCGCGCATCTTGCCGCCGTGCACCTTGTGAATGAAGTGCTTGATCATCTGCTCGGCGACATCGATGTCGGCGATGACTCCGTCGCGAAGCGGGCGAATAGCTTCGATCTGGTCGGGTGTCTTGCCCATCATCAGCTTGGCGTCGTCGCCGACCGCCTTCACCTTCTTGATACCGTTGATGGTCTCGATGGCGACGACCGACGGCTCATTGAGCACGATCCCGCGGCCGCGGACGTACACGAGCGTGTTGGCGGTCCCGAGGTCGATCGCCATGTCGTGCGACATCCATTTGAACCAACGATTCCAGAACATTGACACCCCGCTTCTCGCTCGCTGCGCGCCGGCTTTGAAAACACCCGCAGGTCGCTTAATTTCCGATTGATCTCAAACCGTTGAATGCAATCTGAATTTCCAGGAAAATCAGTGCTTCGCCGCCCGTCCGGAATTGGGATAAGACCCTTAACATGTCAATAAGAAGGCTACCGCCTGAGCTCATCAATCGCATCGCCGCTGGCGAGGTGGTCGAGCGCCCCGCAGCGGCGCTCAAGGAACTGGTTGAAAATTCACTCGATGCTGGGTCGACGCAGGTTGCGATCCGTCTCCATGCGGGTGGCCTGGACTTGATTGAGGTTACGGACGACGGCTCCGGAATGAATCCCGAGGAGATGCGGCTCGCGCTGGAACGGCACGCGACCTCCAAACTGCCTGGCGATGCGATCGACCAGGTGACGAGCTTTGGATTCCGCGGCGAAGCGCTCCCGTCGATCGCAAGCGTCTCACGGCTGACGCTCGAGAGCCGGACCCGCGGTGCCGACGGCTGGAAGATCGAGATCGATCATGGAGCACCCATGGGCGAAGGGCCCGCCGCCCTTCCGCCCGGCACGCGTATCCAGGTCGCGGGCCTGTTCGAGAAGGTGCCTGCGCGGCGCAAGTTCCTCAGAACTCCGCGGTCGGAATATGCCGCTTGTCTCGACAGCGTGAAGCGTTTGGCGATGGCGCGGAGCGACGTTACCTTCACTCTCGATCACGATGGCCGGCGTATCCTTACGCTGCAGCCGACTGATGCTCCGACGCGCGTTGCCGAGTTGCTCAGCCACGAGCTCGACCTCCACGGCGTCGGGATCGACTGTGCGCGCGACGGGCTGCGGCTTGCCGGAGTCATCAGCCTTCCGACTTTCAACCGGGGCGTGGCCGACCAGCAATATCTGTTCGTGAACTCACGGCCGGTGAAGGACCGGCTGCTCGTCGGAGCGCTGCGAGCCGCGTATCGCGACCTCATTGCCCGAGACCGTCACCCGATTGCGGCGCTGTTTGTCGAAGTCCCGCTCGACGAGGTCGACGTCAACGTTCACCCGGCCAAATCGGAAGTGCGTTTCCGCGATCCGGCCGCCGTCCGAGGATTGATCGTTGGCGGTCTTCGTCATGCCTTGGATGAGGAGAGCCAGCGAAGCGCTGCGCGGACGCAAGCCGCTGCACCCGTCATGTGGACGACCAGCGACAGTTATCAGCCGGAGCCAAGTCTGGGCCTGGGACTGTCCACGATCCGTGAACAGCAACAGGCGTTTGAGCCCGTGACATTCGCGCCCGCGGCTCGCGCCGAGCCGGCGATCGAGGAAGTGCAATCTTATCCGCTTGGCGTCGCCCGAGGCCAGGTTGCTGCAACATACATTGTCGCCGAGGCCGAAGATGGGCTCGTGATCGTGGACCAGCACGCGGCGCATGAGCGGCTCGTGCTGGAGCGGATGCGGGCTGCGCGCGAAGGCGTGGGTATCGCTCGTCAGGCGTTGCTGATTCCGGAGGTCGTCGACCTGGACGAGCCTGACTGCGACCGTCTTGAAGGCGCCGCGGACGAGCTTGCCTCGATGGGCCTCGAGCTGGAGCGTTTTGGCCCAGGTACGATGATCGTTCGGGCGGTTCCTGCGGCGCTCGGCAAGACGGATCCGTCGGCGCTGCTCGCCGACCTGGCCGCCGAGATTGCGGAACTTGGCGGGCCGCTCAGCTTGCGCGACCAGCTCGACCTCGTCGCGGCGACGATCGCCTGCCACGGCTCGGTCAGGGCAGGGCGGGTGCTCTCGGTGGCCGAAATGAATGCGTTGCTGAGAGAGATGGAGGTCACTCCCCGCTCTGGTCAGTGCAACCATGGCCGTCCGACCTGGGTAAAGCTCGGTCATGGCGAGATCGAGAAGCTGTTCGGACGCAAGTGACGCTTGATCGACGGGCGGCCCTCGCTACAAAACACGGACGGGGAATGGGGTCTCCCAAGAGTCTTCGAGCTCGTAACCGCCGCCGTGGCTGATGGCTCCTACAGTTGCAGACATGCTGCAGTAGGAGAGCCATGCTTTATCTGATCGTTTTCATCGGCGCTGGGATCGGCGGCGCGCTTCGTCACGGGGTGAATCTCGGCTCGACGCGCCTGTTTGGGCTCGGCTTTCCTTATGGCACTCTGCTGGTGAACATCGTCGGCTCGTTCGTGATGGGATTGTTCGCCGGCTACTTCGCGTTCCGCCCAGGCATTTCGCAACACATGCGGCTGTTCCTCACTACTGGGCTGCTGGGCGGCTTCACCACTTTCTCCAGCTTCTCGCTCGATGCGGCGCTGCTCATCGAGCGCCACGCCTGGGGACTGGCCGTCGGTTATGTGGTGGGATCCGTCGTTGCCGGTCTTTCGGCATTGTTTCTCGGCCTCGCCCTGTTTAGGGGCGGCGCCCACCTGCCCTAAGGCCCAAGCAAATGAACATCGATCTCATTCCCACCGGCGACAATCCGCCGGAAAATGTCAACGTCATCATCGAAGTCCCCGTCGGGGGCGAACCGGTGAAGTACGAGTTCGACAAGAAGTCGGGCGCGCTCTTCGTCGACCGGATCCTCCATACGCCCATGCGCTACCCGGCAAACTACGGCTTCGTGCCGCATACGCTTTCCCCCGATGGAGATCCGCTCGATGCCTTGGTGATCGCGCGCTCGCCGTTCGTGCCGGGATGCGTGGTACGGGCTCGGCCGATCGGGGTACTCAACCTCGAGGACGAGCATGGCGGGGACGAGAAGCTGATCTGCGTCCCGGTCGATTCGACCTTTCCTTATTATTCGGACGTCGGCGAACGGCACGATCTGCCATCGATCGTGCTTCAGCAGATCGAGCATTTCTTCACCCACTACAAAGATCTCGAGGCCGAGAAGTGGGTGCGGGTCGGCAAGTGGGGCGATGCCGCGGACGCGCGGCGGATCGTCGTCGAGGCGATTCAGCGGGCAAAGGGCGAAAAGGTCGCTGCCAGCGCGGCTTAGCGCGCGACTTTCGCAAGCGGTCCTGCTATGTGACGCGTGCTCAGCACGGAGACGCGCCATGGCCACTCAGGATCGGATCTATTTCGCCCAGCGCGCAGCCGAGGAACAGGAGCGCGCGAGCGCTGCGAGCGATCCCGACGTCGCCGAAGCGCATCGTAAGATGCAGCGCGCCTATCTCGAGCGTGCGAGCATCGGTGAACGACCGGGAATTGCACAGGAAACCATCGGTTGATCAGTCGTTGATAGCGCCCAAGCGGCGATAGGTTTCCTCGATGGGCGTCTCTCGGTTTTCCCGCCGCGCTCGTTCGAGGCGCGGATAACCTTCAGCCTCTTCGCGCCGCAGTTGCTCCGCGAACCGGCCAGCCCGGACTTCCGCGAGAACCTCCGCCATTCGCTTGCGAACGTTGTCGTCGACGATTCGCTTGCCACCCAGCAGCGCCCCAAGTTCAGCCGTGTTCGAGATGACGTCGCGCATTCCGGCGATTCCGCGCGCCTCGATCAGGTCGGCGAGGAGCTTCAGCTCGCCAACACATTCCAGGTAAGCGAGCTCGGGCGAGACGCCGGCGGCAACGAGCGTCTCGAACCCGGCGATGAGCAGTTCCGGAACGGCGCCCCAGACGACGGCCTGCTCGTTGAAAAGATCGGCCTCAGCCTCTTCGGCGAAGCTGGTCGCGATGAGGCCGGCACGTCCGCACCCGATCGCCATACCGTAGGCGAGTGCGATATCGCGGGCGCTGCCACTCGCATCCTGGGCGACCGCCCAGGCCGCGAGCATCCCTCTGCCTTCCAAGTACAGCGAGCGAAGCGCGGTTCCTGGTCCCTTGGGAGCGACAAGGAAAACGTCGAGATCGGCCCGCAGATCGATCAAACCAAATCTGACCGACAGGCCATGACTGAACCCGAGCGCCGCGCCCCGCCGAAGCTTCGGCTCGATCTCGCCGTAGAGCGCCGCGTGAATTTCGTCGGGAGCGAGCATCATCACTACATCGGCTGAAGATACCGCATCTTCGATCAGTGCCGTGCCGAGACCTGCGGCCTCTGCTTCGAGGCTGCTTCCGGAATGTCCGCGCAGGCCGACGACGACATCAATCCCGCTGTCCCTGAGGTTAAGCGCCTGCGCTCGTCCCTGGTTGCCGTAGCCGAGGATTGCGACGCGTTTGCCAGCAAGCGGCGTGGGGTCGATGTCGGCGTCTTTCAGGATTTCCATGATCCGTTCGCCCTGAGCATGAAACGACGTCCTTTGCTCACCTGCTTTGGTCAAAGGACTGGGCTTCGACAAGCTCAGCCCCGGAGGATTTGGACACGAGGCTCAATGCGTCGCTGAGACGATCGAGATCGAGCGGTTCCTGAAAGCGCGGCCAGCTTGAGGGAGGCTGGTGGGCAAACCAGGTATATTGCCGCTTTGCGTATCGACGTGTGGCCTGCCTACCCCGAACGACCGCCTCGTCCAGCGAGATTTCGTTCGACAAATAGGCCGAGAGTTCACGGACGCCGATCGCGCGCATCACCGGGAGGTTCGGGTTGAGCCGCCTGGCGAGCAAGGCTTCCACCTCGCTGACTGCGCCTTCGTCGATCATCCGCGCGAATCGCTCGTCGCAGCGCGCATACAGCCACTTCCTGGGCGGAAGGAGGATCAGCGGACGGAGTTCGACGCTGCTTGAGATTCCGCCCTCTCGTTCGCGTTGCCATTCGGCCAGGGTTCGCCCGGTCGACAGAATGACCTCCAGCGCTCGATTGGTCCGAGCGGTGTCGCTGGCGGCGAGCCGCGCAGCCGCGGCCGGGTCAAGAGTCACGAGTTTGGCGCGATTTTCCAGCAACGGTGTCTCCCGCACTCTCTCTCGAACTTCGGGATCGATCGCGGGGACTGGTGCGATGCCGTCTAGCAGCGTTCGCAGATAGAGCCCGGTTCCCCCGACGAGAATCGGTGTTCCCCCGGTCGCGTGGATCGTGTCGACTTCGGCGCGAGCCAGTGCCGCCCATCCCGCTGCGGAGCAGGGAAGGGCGCCGTCCTGTACCCGATAGAGACGATGCTCGGCGCGGCCGCATTCCTCCTCGGTGGGCGCGGCGCTCAAGATTGGCAGGTCGCGGTAGATCTGGGTGCTATCGGCGTTGACGATGACGCCGTCGATTTGCTCTGCAAGGGCAAGCGCCAGCGCCGACTTGCCGCTGGCGGTCGGTCCGGCAATGACGACGAGAGGAGGTTTGGGCTCGGCCATGGGAATCGCGACGCTGATAGCAGCGGGACGGCTGGATGACAGGTTGATCGACCGTGCGCTCGGCCTGCTGCGCGAGCTTGATCCAGCAACTGCCTTCCTCCGCTGGATCGACGAGGGCGACGCCGCCGACCTGAGCTTTGCCGGAAACGCCAGTGATGCCCGGTGGGCGCTCGATGGCCTTGAGCAGGTCGATATCGTGGTGCAGCCGGAGGAGCCGCGCTGGAGAAGGCTGCTCGTGTCCGACATGGACTCGACCATCATCGGGCAGGAATGCATCGACGAGCTGGCCGATTTCGCCGGGCTGAAGGAGAAAGTGGCGCGCATCACCGAGCGCGCGATGCAGGGCGAGCTCGATTTTCAGTCGGCGCTCCGCGAGCGCGTCCGCCTGCTGGCGGGCCTCGATCAGCGGGCGCTCAGCCGCTGCCTCGACGAACGGGTCGAAATCACGGCGGGCGCGGAGACCCTGGTTCAGACGATGCGAGCCGGTGGCGCCAGCTGTCTCCTCGTCTCCGGCGGGTTTCTGTCCTTTGCCAACCCCATCGCGGAGGCTGTCGGGTTCGACCGGGTGAAAGCCAACCGGCTGGTGTTCGTCGGCGGCAAGCTCAGCGGGGAGGTGGGCGATCCTGTCGTCGATTCGATGGCCAAGCGGGACGCGCTAGCCGAAGCGCGCGAAGAGCTCGGCTTGAGGAACGAGGATATCTTGGCCGTGGGTGACGGCGCGAACGACAAGCTGATGATTGAGGAAGCTGGCCTGGGGATTGCCTTCAAGGCGAAACGCGCGCTCGCCGAGGCCGCCGATGCGGAGCTTCGCCATCATGGTCTCGACGCCCTGCTCTGGGTACAGGGCGTTCGACGCCGCGACTGGTTCAAGCGCTAGCCGGCTGGGACCGCGAAGCAAGCGGTGCCGAGCGATGCGCAGGCCGAAGCCGCCGCCTCCTTGCTCGGGAAGGGCCCGACTTGCAGCCGAGTAACCGGTCCCGCAGCCACATAGAATGGGGTTCGGCCGGCTAGGGCCACCTTGGCCGAATAGCGGCGATACATGGCTTCGGCCGAGGCACGTTGTGAGAAGGCGCCGAGCTGGATCCGCCAATGTCCGCTCACCGCCGCAACAGGAGTGGGTTTCGTCACGTGCGGCTTGGGCGGTGGCGCCTTCTGTTCTGGCGTCCTGGCCCTTGGCGGTTTGAACGCTTGCACCTGCGCGACCTTCGCTGGCTTCTCAGGCACCGGGACAGGCTGCGGGTGCGTGGGAGGTGTGTGCTTCGGAACTGCGGCAGCGAGCGCGAGTGCGCGCTGGCGGTCCGCGGGCGGAAGCATCCCGTCGAGCTGGCTCAGCGTATCCTGTGCCGGGGCAAGTCCCTGGCTCGCCGCTCGGCTGACATAAGCATAGCCGAGTAGCCGATCCTGAGTGACGCCATCGCCGTTGTAGAGCGCGGTCCCGAGCACGAGCTGCGCACGGGGCTCATTCTGATCCGCGGCCTGCTTGAGCCATTTGATGCCCTCGGCCTTTTCGCCATTCTGGAACAGTAGCAGTCCGAGGGTTGCCTGCGCGTCGAGATGACCGGTGTTGGCTGCTCGCTGAAACCATGCTTTCGCCTGAGCGAGGTCGAGTGGGACGCCGCGCCCCAAGCGATAGGCCTGGCCGAGATTGAATTGCGCATCGGCGTCGCCACGCAGCGCCAACGGCCTCCAGATTGCCACTGCTCCGGTGTAATCCGCGCGCTGCCATGCTTCGATTCCGGCCTTCACCGATTGGGCCGAAGCCGAAGCGGTCATTAGGGCTGCAAGAGCCGCGGCAACTAAGTATTTGGGTTTCATGCGTTAAAAACACCCCCCGAATTCATTAGCGAACAGTTGGTAAAGCGCAAACAGGGTCGGGGCGATGTTAACCAGATTTTAGAGCCTCCAATGCCACTCCACTCCCCGAACGGGATTAATTCACCGAGGGGAAAAGCATGCGCGTCCTGGCATTGGCATCGCAGAAGGGCGGGTCGGGTAAGACGACCTTGTCCGGACATCTTGCGGTGCAGGCGCAGCTCACAGGGGCTGGACCGGTCTGCCTGATCGACATCGACCCGCAGGGCAGCCTTGCCGATTGGTGGAACGAACGCGACGCCGACATGCCGGCCTTCGCCCAGACAACGGTTGCTCGTCTGGCGTCCGACCTCGAGGTGCTTCGTCAGCAGGGCTTCCGCCTTGCCGTTATCGACACTCCTCCGGCGATCACCATGGCGATCCAAAGCGTTATCGCTGTTGCCGAGCTGATCGTGATCCCGACCCGCCCGAGCCCGCACGATCTGCGGGCCGTCGGCGCAACCGTCGATCTGTGCGACCGCGCCGGCAAGCCGCTCATCTTCGTCGTCAATGCGGCGACGCCCAAAGCCAAGATCACCTATGAAGCGGCTGTTGCTCTCTCGCAGCATGGCACGGTTGCCCCGGTCACGCTTCACCATCGCACCGATTTCGCCGCCTCGATGATCGATGGCCGGACGGTGATGGAGATCGACCCGCAAGGCCGCTCGGCCCGCGAGGTCACCGAGCTTTGGGACTATATCTCGGATCGTCTCGAAAAGAATTTCCGCCGGACGGTGTTCGCGGCCCCGGGCGCCTCGCCCGGCGTTGCCGCTGCGGCTCCGCGTCCGGTCGGCGGCTTCGGCCGCCGCGTCGTCGGCCAGTGAGGGGAGTCTCAGTGGCCACTGAAGCCAAGCCTTTCGCCTCTCTCTCTTCCGGCCTCCTGGCTCGCAAAGGCGCTGCTCGCCCGGCCATGAAGCCTCAGGGTTTCGGCCAGATGGGTGGCGGAAACCTCGAGGACCTGGGCTGGAACGACATGGGGTTCGAACCGCCCAAGCCGGCGGACGTATCGCGCGACTCGACGCACGACGCCTTTGGCGAAGACGTGGTCGAGCATCCGCGGTCGCATCCGACCGGACTGACGCCGGTGCAGTCACCGGTTCATGACCAGCAGGCTGAGATCGTCGAGCGTCTCAACGGCGCCGATGATGCCGGCGAGGAATTTGACGAGACCGCCGAGGTCTACGAGCCCGAATCGGATGTCGTTGTCGAAGCGTCGACCGCATTCGAGGCCGAGCCCGTGGAGGCCTTCGCGCCGACAGCGCCAGTCGCAATCGTCAGAACCCCGGTTCACGCACCGCATCGGGCCGCGCGCCCGCGTGCTGCTGCCGGAAGTAAGGGCAAGGCGGCGTTCACGCTCCGCCTCGACCCGGAACGTCATCTCAAGCTTCGCTTGGCCTGTGCCGTGGATGGTCGCTCGGCCCAGCAGCTTGTGACTGATGCGCTCGATCAGTTGCTCGAGCGCATGCCCGAACTCGACGGGCTAGCCGCAAAGGCAAAACGTAGGGGGTAACCGATGAACCAGCCGCTCCGAAGCACGACCGCAATTTCGATCGTCTTGTTGTCTTCGATGATCGCGGGGTGTGCGGCGCCCCACGCACGAAGCCTCGCGACCGCGCGGCCGTCGGTTGACAAGGTCGACGTTAAGGCGGCGCTTGCGACCCAAGCCTTGGCGGCGCTCGACGCCAACAATGTGCCTCAGGCGATCGACCTCTCCGAGCGCGCCGTGGCGAAGTCGCCGAACGAAACGGTCGTGCGTACATTGCTTGGCAACGCTTATTTCGCCGGTGGACGGTTCCACTCGGCCGAAACCGCATTCCGCGATTCGCTAACCCTCGATCCCAACCAGCCGCAGGTGGTTCTCAAGCTCGCGCTGGTGCAGATCGCACAGGGCAAAACCCACCAGGCGATCGCGCTGCTCGACTCGGCACGCGGCGTGCTTGATCCGTCCGATTACGGTCTTGCCTTGGCGCTCGCTGGCCGCCCGCGGGAGGCGATTGCAGTGCTTGATCCGGCTGCCCGCAGCACGGGCGCCGACGCCACGGTTCGTCAGAACCTCGCCTTGGCGCACGCGCTTGCTGGTGATTGGAGCGAGGCCCGCACGATCGCCGCGCAGGATGTCCCGGCGGCACAACTTGATTCCCGCATTCAGCACTGGATGCAGCTCGCTTCTCCGAAGAGCCCCGGCGATCAGGTCGCTTCGCTGGTTGGCGTAAAGGCCGCTCCGTTCGATTCCGGTGAGCCTGTGCAGCTCGCATTGAACAAGAGCGAATCCTCTGTCGCTTTTGCTCAGGCGGCTCCCGCGCCCCAGCCAGTCGCGGTGGCTCCGATCCAGCCGGTTCAGGTCGCTACGGCGCAGCCCGTTGTCGCGGTGCAGCCGATGGTGACTAGGCCCATGTCCGCGCAGGTTCAGATCGTCGATGCCTCGGTGCCGCCGGCACCGCCGCCACCCCGTCCCACGCTCGCTACGCTTGCCTCATCCGCAGTGACCGAGGCGAGGGCAGTGTTGAGCGCCGTCTTGCCGCACAGCAATCCGGCTCCGCGCCCAGTCCGAGTCAAGCGTCAGCTCGTTCAGGCCGCCGTTCGCCGCGGCAATGCCCCGGCCGTCGTCCAGCTCGGCGCCTATGGCTCACCGGAGCGCGTTCTCACCGCTTGGAACGGTGCTGCGAAGAAATACGGCGCGCTCAAGGCTTACGTCCCGATGAGCGCGCGCTTCCAGAGCGCCAAAGGCACATTCTATCGCCTGTCGGTGAAGGGCTTCAACAGCTTCGGCGAAGCCAACGCACTCTGCGCCTCGCTGCGTCGCGAGGGTGGCACCTGCTTCGTCCGCGACGTTGCTGGCGACGCTCCGGTACAATACGCTTCGCGCTAAGCGCCGACGAGTAGCTCCAGGCAGGCCATTCGCACCGCTACGCCCATCTCCACCTGGAGTGGGATGAGTGAGCGCTTGGCATCGTCCGCGATCGAATCCTGAATTTCCACACCCCGGTTCATCGGGCCGGGGTGCATGACAACCGCGTCGGGAGCTGCCGTGGCAAGCCGCTCATCGGTCAGGCCGTAGCGCGCGAGATACTCGCCGGGTCCATCGCCGAGCTCTGCTTCCAGTCGCTCGCGCTGGACGCGGAGCATCATCACGACGTCGGCGCCGGCGATTGCCTCATCGATCGATCGCTGCGGTACGTCGGATGGCAGCAGTTCGGCTGGGCCCGCAAGCCGAACCTGGGCCCCCAGGCGCGGCAACAGCTTGGCATTCGACCGCGCGACACGGCTGTGGCGGATGTCGCCGCAGATGGCGATCTTCAGGCCCTCAATTCGACCGAATCGCTGCCGGATGGCTGCGGCGTCGAGCAGTGCCTGCGTCGGATGCTCGTTGGTGCCATCCCCGGCATTAAGTACTGGCGCGTCCATGATCCTGGCGACCACCGCCGGCGCTCCGTTGTCGCGATGCCGGATGACCAGCGCATCGGGGCGCATGGCGTTTAGTGTCCGGGCGGTGTCCTCCAGCGTTTCGCCCTTTTGCACCGAGCTGCGTTCGACCGAAAGCGAGATCGCCGACGCCCCAAGCCGGTGGGCCGCCGTCGCGAATGACATCGCCGTTCGCGTGGAATTTTCATAGAATACGTTGAACACGATGCGTCCATGCAGTCGCTCGCTGGCGCGCCGGCCCCGGTTGCCGGTGAAATAGAGTTCTCCGCGGTCGAGAATGTCGCCGATGGTCTCGTCGCTGAGCGAGTCGATGGAGAGCAGGTCCATTGCCGCCAACGCTTATTGCGGCGGCTGGAGGTTGGCCAGCGCATCGATGGCACCCTGGAGGATATGGGCGGCAGCGAGCGCGTCGACCTTTTCCGCGCGTTTCGCCCGGCTGACGTCGGCCTCGATCATCGCGCGCTCGACCGCCTGCGTCGACCAGCGTTCGTCCCAAAGCAGCAGCGGCAGCTCCAGCGGCGCGAGGTTGCGGGCGAAGGCGCGAACCGACTGCGTGCGAGGGCTGTCGCTCCCATCCATGCTGAGCGGCAATCCGACCACGAGCCCGACGATGCTTTCCGCACTGATGATTCGGCGAAGGCTGGCCAGATCCTGCGTGAACTTGGTCCGGCGGATGGTCTCCAGGGGGCCGGCGAAGTGCCAGCCTGAGTCGCAGATCGCAATTCCGATCGTCCTGGTACCGACATCGAGCCCGGCGAGCTTGCCGCCGTTTGGAAGCGCGGCAGCGTAGGAGTCCGTGTCGCTAGTGATCAGCGATGCCATGCGGCGAGCCTCCGTCCGGCATCACGCCGGATTGCAGCCCAGAAGAGCGCATAATCGTAGACATGATAGTTATTGCCCGGAAGGACGTAGGGGCCGAGCGCAGGAGGCGTCCCGTCGAGCATCAGCAGTCCGTCGAAGCAATGCGCGCCCACGAGACCTGCCTGAAGCGCTGCCGAGCTGAAGTCAGCCGTGGGAACCAGCGTGCCCGGATTGTCCTGCGCGGCCGCGGAGCCGTTTTGTGCTCCGCTGATCGGGTTGACGCACAGACTGTCCTTCTGCCGCCGCTCTCCGCCGTCCAAGCCTTTGGTTTTCTCCCATTCCTTGAAGATCAGGTCGGGGTTGGCCGGCTCGCCGAATGTCATCCAGGACAGGATGCACCCTGTATCACTAGCGGAAGTGCAGGCAGGAAGACCGAGCTTCGGAAGATCGGAAGAGGTGCTGATCGGCCAGCCGACGACATAGGCTGCGACGACCTGCTTTTCGACCGGCCTGCCGGCCACCTTCTCCCGCAGCAGCCTCACCAGATGCAGGGCGCCCTGACTATGGGCGGCGAGGATGATGGGGCTCCCGGCAGGGATTTGCTTCAAGAACTCGTCGAAGGCGGCCGAAACATCGCGATAGGCGAAGTCCAGCGCTTGCTCCGCGTCCCTGGTGTCGAGCAGGAATGCGCCATAGGCAGCCTGACGGTAACGGGGAGCCCAGACTTGCGCATCTCCGTTAAAGGCGCTTGCCTGACTCTGGACGAACAGTCTTGTCCGGAATTCCGTGTCGCCGCCAGGCTCGAGCGGCGCGTTCCAGCGGTCGCGTTCGAGATAGGTCGTGGGATGGATGTAGAAGACCTGCGCGATGGGCGCGGGAGAGTTCGGCTGAGCGCTGCCGGCGGGCTGCCATTCCGAGGGATTGTCCGAAATATCCGGCCGGGCGATCCAGCTCGAAGCCTGGCTGTAATCGGGTCCGCCGCCGGCTTTTGCCGGGGCAAAGTGCCCTTCCGGAACCGCCTGGCTGATCAGTGCGCGGCCTCCCCACTGATAAATCGCGAAGGCGCCGGCGACGACCAGCAGCGTCAACACGAAGATGCAACCAAGGAAACGGCGGGCGCACATGGCGCGGCGGTTAGGGGAGGGGCCTGCTCCCGACAAGCCGCGCGAAGCGTCAGCTCTTGCCGGCTTTGATCAGCGAGTGAATCTGCTCGGTCAGGTCGGTGTTCTGTTTGAGGAGGGTCTGGATCTCCTGGTTGATCGTCAGCAAAGCCTCCGCGTCCTTGTACGTCTGCTCGAGCTGCCGGTCCGATTTCTCCGCGGCTACCTTCTGGCCGACCATGATGATCGACAGCAGAACAAGCTGCAGGAAGGTCTGGGCTATCCAGGCGATGAGGGTCGCTGTCCCTCCCGCGATCGCCGCCGGCAGACTGACGAGCGCCAGGCAAGCGAAGGCATAAGCGCACCACATCGTCCCGACGATGTTGGTGATCTTGACCGCCAGCCAGTCGTTGAACTTGTTCTCCCGCTTCTCCAGCGGGCGAAGGAACTTCTTGCGGAACTCCAGGTAAGCGCCGGTTTCGTGTGCCATGGATCTCCCCCTTGCTCAGCCTTCCTGGATTAGCGCCGTTCGACGGCTGTTCCAGTTAAACCGTGCTTGTCGCTCCGGTGACCCGCCGCTATCCGCGCGGCCATGTCCGTTTCCATTGAACAGGTTAGGCACATCGCCAAGCTCGCGCGCATTGCGATGAGCGACGAGGAGATCGAGCGACTGGCGCCCGAACTCAACAATATCCTCGGCTGGGTCGAGCAGCTGGGTGAGGTCAACACCGACGGCGTCGAGCCGCTGACGGCGGTGATCGATCAGAAGCTGCGCCTCCGCGATGACGTCGTGAACGACGGTAACATTCGCAATGAGGTGCTGGCGAATGCGCCGGATGCTCAGCACGGTTTCTTTGCGGTGCCCAAGGTGATCGAGTGATGGCGATGCATCCGCTTCCGTTCGCCCTGAGCCCGTCGAAGGGCTGTTTTTCTGTTTCATGTGAAGGGCAGGGCTTCGCCAAGCTCAGCCCGAACGGGTTCTAATGTCCGACCTAACTTCCAGGACCATCGCCGAGCTACGCGACGGATTTCGTGGCGGCGAGTTCAGCGCGCGCGAAATTGCGGACGCGTACAACGCTGCGGTCGCAGCTGCGCGTTCGCTCAACGCCTATACGGTCGAGACGCCCGACGACGCGCTGGCTGCCGCCGATGCCGCCGACAAGGCGCGCGGGCAGGGCGATCTACCCTCGCTCGCCGGCATTCCGCTCGGCATCAAGGACCTGTTCGCGACCAAGGGCGTCGACACGACGGCGGGAAGCCGCATCCTCAAGGGGTTCAGACCGCCTTACGAGAGCACGGTTAGCGGGAACCTGCGCAGGGCCGGGGCAGGAATGCTCGGCAAGCTCAACATGGACGAGTTCGCGATGGGTTCGTCGAACGAGACGAGCGCCTATGGCCCCGTAATCAGCCCCTGGCGGCGCAAGGGCAGCAACGTTGGACTCACTCCGGGCGGTTCGTCCGGCGGGTCGGCGGCAGCGGTCGCGGCGAGCCTTGCTCCGGGCGTTACCGGAACCGACACGGGCGGTTCGATCCGCCAGCCGGCGGCGTTCGTCGGCATCTGCGGGATCAAGCCGACCTATGGCCGCTGCTCGCGATGGGGCGTGGTCGCATTCGCCAGCTCGCTCGACCAGGCGGGACCGATGGCCAGAACCGTCCGGGACTGCGCCATCCTGCTCGAGGCGATGGCCGGGTTCGACCCGAAGGATTCGACCTCGCTCGACCTGCCGGTGCCCCGGTGGGAAGCGAATTTATCAAGCGATCTCAGGGGCAAGCGCGTCGGTATTCCGAAGGAATATCGGATCGACGGAGTGCCGGCCGAGATCAACGCTTTGTGGGACCAGGGCATTGAATGGCTGAAGGATGCCGGCGCGACTCCGGTCGAGATCAGCTTGCCGCACACCAAGTACGCGCTCCCGACCTATTACATCATTGCCCCAGCCGAGGCCTCGTCGAACCTCGCCCGCTATGACGGCGTACGCTACGGCCTGCGCGATGTGCCCGATGGCGGCAACCTCGACGCCATGTATTCCGCCACCCGCGCCGACGGTTTCGGCGCCGAGGTCAAGCGGCGGATCATGATCGGCACCTACGTGCTCTCAGCCGGCTTCTACGACGCTTACTTCACCAAAGCCCAGAAGGTCCGCGCGCTGATCAAGCAGGACTTCGCCAAGGCGTTCGAGCAGTGCGACGTCATCCTGACTCCCACCGCGCCGAGCGCCGCCTTCGGCATCGGCGAGACGACCGACCCGCTGGCGATGTATCTCAATGATGTGTTCGCGGTCCCCGCGAGCCTTGCCGGCCTCCCGGCGATGAGCGTCCCCGGCGGCCTGGACGCACAGGGGCTCCCGCTCGGGCTGCACCTTATCGGCAATGAGCTTGATGAGCAGATGGTGCTCAACGCGGGGCTGGCAATCGAGGAACGGGCCGGCTTCACGGCCCGTCCGGACAAGTGGTGGTAACGATGGCTGACGCAACCGCACCCTTCCGCATCAAGGGCGACACCGGCGAGTGGGAGGTCGTGGTCGGCTTGGAGGTCCATGCGCAGGTCGTGACGAACGCCAAGCTGTTCTCCGGCGCGGCGACGGCCTTCGGTGCCGAGCCCAACACGCAGGTGAGCCTGGTCGACGCGGCCATGCCCGGCATGCTGCCAGTGCCGAATCGCGAGTGCATCCGGCAGGCGGTGCGGACCGGCATGGCGATCGACGCGAAGATCAACAAATGGTCCCGCTTCGACCGCAAGAATTACTTCTACGCCGACCTGCCGCAGGGCTATCAGATTAGCCAGCTTTACCATCCGCTGGTCGGCGAGGGTGAGATTACCGTCCTCACCGACGAAAAGGACGAC
>DASUZY010000144.1:0-38797 GCA_036376635.1 Sphingomicrobium sp. | reverse complement strand
GGCTTCTCGGGCGGCGGCGCGACGGCCATCGGCGATCTGGCCAACGCGGTTCGGCAGGTCCGCGCGACCGGCAAGCCGGTGATCGCCTACGGGGTAGGCTATACCGACGACAGCTACGTGCTCGCTTCTGCGGCTTCGGAGATCTGGCTCAATCCGCTGGGCGGCGTCTTGATCGCCGGCCCGGGCGGCTCCAACCTTTATTACAAGGGCCTGCTCGACAAGCTCGGCGTCACCGCCAACGTCTACCGCGTCGGTACGTATAAGGCCGCCGTCGAGCCCTACATTCGCAACGACATGTCGCCGGCCGCCAAAGAGAATGCCATGGCGCTCGATCAGGCGCGGCTCGAAAGCTGGAAGCAGACCGTCAAGCAGGCGCGGCCGAAAGCGAACATCGACCTGTTCCTCGGCAACATGAACGGGGCGGTCGCTGCTGCTGGCGGCGACATGGCCAAGGCCGCGCTCGATGCGGGCCTGATCGACCGTATCGGCGATCGGCGCGACTTCGAAGCGCGCCTCGCACAGCTAGGCGGCGGAGTGGGACCAGCGAACGACCCGTTCAAGCGGATCAAGCTCGGCTCTTACGTTGCAGACGTCGTCGACCAGCGACCGAGCGGCCCAATTGGGGTGGTGACGGTTGCGGGCACGATCGTCGACGGCAAGGCAGGTCCGGGAAGTGCGGGCGGCGATACGATTGCCAGCGAGATCGAGGACGGAATCCGGAGCAAGGGCATCAAGGCGCTGGTCGTCCGCGTCGACAGCCCGGGCGGATCGGTGCTCGCCTCCGAGCGCATCCGTCAGGCGTTGCTCGACGCCAAGTCGCGCAAGATCCCGGTCGTCGTATCGATGGGCAGCGTCGCTGCATCGGGTGGATACTGGGTCTCCACTCCGGCGGACTTCATCTACGCTGAGCCATCCACCATCACGGGATCGATTGGCGTATTCGCGGTACTGCCGAGCTTCCAGGGCACGCTTCAGAAGCTGGGGCTGGGCGCGGACGGGGTAAAGACGTCTCCGCTTGCCGGTGAGCCGGACCTCCTCAAGGGACCCTCGCCCGAAGCCAACCAGCTTCTGCAAAGCGGCGTCGACTCGATGTACGGCCGTTTCCTGGGCATCGTCGCGCAATCGCGGCACAAGACTCCGCAGCAGATCGACCAGATCGCTCAGGGCCGGGTCTGGGATGGTGGCACCGCTCGCCAGATCGGACTCGTCGACGGCTTCGGTGGAATGAGCGATGCGATTGCCAAGGCGGCGCAGCTTGCCGGCCTTGGGGACGAGCGGGGCATTCGTTACCTCGAACCCGCGCCGACGTTTCGCGACCAGCTGATCGCAACCCTCTCCGACGAGAATGACGGGACTTCGGCTGCACCCTCGGATGCCTTTTCGACGCTGGCACGAGGGCCGCAGCAGCAGCTAGCCATGGCGCTGACGGAGGTTCGCGGGATTCTGTCCGGTCCGAGCATGCAGGCGCGGTGCATCGAGTGCCCGCCGGTCGCGCCGGCGAGGATCGATCAGCGCAACCTCACGCTGCTCGAGTTGATGAAGAGCTTGCTGGCCTAGTTCGCCTGCTTGAACAGCCGCGGCGGTCCGGAACCGTCGCTCACTTCGTAGCCTCCTGGAACGATCTTCCAGGTGGCCGCGATGGGCTGCTCACCTCCCGCGGGCGTTGCATGGATCGTGCCGCTGAAACGCCATTCGACCGATGTGAATGAGGCGGTCCCGGTGCCGAGCCCGCCAAGCGAATTCCAGTAGGTGAAGATCACCTGTGATCCCCTGGCGCTGTACAGGCTCTCCCCCGCATATACGTCCTTGCCGCCCACTGTAATCACGTGCCGGTCGCGCACATGCTGACCCCCATAGACGCTCTCGAAGCAATGCTTGTCGATGGCTCCGTTACCGCCGGGCGCAGGCCCCGCCCAGCAATGGTCGACGAGCGTTGCCATCGGCTGCAGCAGCGGCTGGGCGAGCGCCATAGATGAGCCTGCGAGCGCGATCAGAGAGGTTATCATCCCTAAGCTTCTATCATGATGAGATGCACCGCAGATCGCCAAAAATGCTATGTAATCGGTGACTGCGCCTCGCAACCGTCAACGCCTGCGCGCCGGCCACCAATCTCGTAATTGCGCTGCGCTTCGGTGCGGCGTTCAGCTTAGCTGTTTCGCGACTTGTTCGAGGGCCGCCGCTGGTTGCTCGATGACCTCGCCGTGAGAGACGATGATCCGAGCCAGGGTTGGATCTGCTGCCCATGAGCGTAGCTGCGCAGCGAGAGCCGGCTTGTCCTTCACAAGCAGCCATTTCACCTCCCTCGCCATCTGCGGACCGTTGACGCCGAAGCCAAACAGGCGGGCCATAATGTTCGCGCCAAAGCCTTTCGGGTGGCGAACATTGGACATGATGTCGTTGAGCACCAGCGTGGCACCTGCTGCTCTCCGCACCATCAGCGCGCTCTCGGCCTCGCCCGTGCCGTCCGCGATCAGGAATCGGACGACGTCGTCGCCAAACACATCCGTTGTCGCGTCGACATTTACCGCCGCTTCAACGCGCGGCTTCGCGCCCGGAGGGCAGATGACCTTGAGATCCGGATAGCGCTTCTTCCACGGCCGAGCGTCGAGCCGGTGGAACCCGTTGGGCACGACCATGAAGGCCGGCCGCCCGAGTTGTTCGATCTGTCGCATCGCGGCCTCTAGCAACGCGATCGGGCTGAAAATAACCGTTCGCCCATCCGCCAATCGAACAACGGTCATCCGTCGTGGGAACCGGCCCAGCGGCATGTGGATCTCGCCCTCGATACTGAGGATGCCCTCATCGATCTTCTCGACCGGACCATGCGGAAAAACCCGCCAGTCATCGTGAAGCTTGGCCATAACAGCCGTAACGCCTCAGATGTGGATCGGCTTCCCCTGGACCGCCATTGCGGCCTCCTTGAGTGCCTCGCTGTGCGTCGGGTGAGCGTGGCAGGTGTAGGCGATATCCTCGCTCGTGGCACCAAACTCCATCGCCAACGCAGCTTCGGCGATCATCGTCCCCGCCACCGACGCGATCATCCACACGCCGAGCACGCGATCGGTCTTGGCGTCGGCGATGACCTTCACGAAGCCGTCCGGCTCATGGTTGGTCTTGGCGCGGCTGTTGGCGAGCATCGGGAACTTCCCGACCTTCACCTCGCCATGCTCCCTGGCCTGAGCTTCGGTCAGGCCGACACCGGCAATTTCCGGCATCGTGTAGACGACCGACGGGATCACGTCGTGGTTCACGATGCCGGTGAGACCCGCGATGTTCTCGGCGACGGCGATGCCTTCATCCTCGGCCTTGTGCGCGAGCATCGGCCCGGGAATGACGTCACCGATCGCCCAGATGCCCGGCACCTTGGTACGGAAATCGTGATCGGTTTCGATCTGCCCGCGCTGGTTGATTGCAAGGCCCGCCTTATCGAGAGCGAGGCCCTCGGTGTTCGCCCGGCGGCCTATCGAGACAAGCACGACATCTGCTTCGATTTTCTCGGCAGCGCCGCCCTTGGCCGGTTCAACAGTCAGCACCGCCCTGCCGCCGTCGACCTTCACTCCGGTGACCTTGGTGCCGAGTCTGAAATCAATTCCTTGCTTCTTGAAAATCTTGTTCGCTTCCTTGCGGACATCATCATCGAAGCCCGGCAGGATCTGATCGAGGAACTCGACGCAGGTGACCTTTGCCCCCACTCGGCGCCAGACGCTGCCGAGTTCCAGCCCGATAACTCCCCCACCGATCACGACGAGGTGGCCCGGAACCTTGTCGAGCTCCAGCGCCCCGGTCGAGGAGACGACAATCTTCTCGTCGATCTCGACGCCGGGGAGCGGAGTCACTGACGAGCCCGTGGCGATGACGATATTCTTCGCGCGGACGGTGCGGTCGCCGACTTTGACCGTGTCGGCGTTCTCGAAGCTGGCCCGGCCCTTCAGCCATTCGACCTTGTTCTTCTTGAACAGAAACTCGATGCCGCCGGTCAGGCTCTTCACCGCGTCGAGGCGCTGCGCGTGCATCGCCGGCAGGTCGAGCTCGGGTGTGACTTTGATGCCCATCTTGGCCATCGCACCGCCGGCCGCAGCCTCAAAATATTCGGACGCGTGGAGCAGCGCTTTCGACGGAATGCACCCGACGTTGAGGCAGGTTCCGCCCAGCGTCTCGCGGCTTTCCGCGCAGGCGGTTTTCAGTCCCAGCTGGGCTGCGCGGATCGCAGCGACGTAGCCGCCCGGACCAGCGCCGATCACAAGGACATCGAAGTCATAGCCATCGGCCATCGAAAGTTGCTCCACGAATTCGGGTTCGGGCCGCGACTTAGGGGGGCGGTCCTCCAGCCGCAAGTTCGGGGGACGCGCTAACGCGCAATTAACCGTGTCGATGGTAGCGCTATCAGGTGGGAACTGGGGAGCTTCCGACAAGATGATGAGTCCAGGCGCGTCGGGGGTATCGCCCTGGCTATTGATCGAAGCGTCCCGGGAGGGCGTCCTTAGATTTGCAACCGTAATTCCATCGGCGCGCCCGCGTGTCGGCGACATTCATGAGGTAGAGATCGCCGGCGTTCCGACGTTCACCGATGCGTTGCAACGGTTCGAGCGTGAGCGGGGCGTACCTTTGCGCGGCCTTCAATGTGCGATGGCGATCGCCGGAGCCGCGAGCGGTGAGACGATTTCGCTGGTGCGGTCGCGCTGGACGATCAGCCGCGCGGGGCTACACGCGGTGTTCGGCACCGACGCGGTCATTCTAAATGACGTCGCCGCGCGGGCATGGGCGACGCGGTCGGGCACGGCGAACATCGAGCCGCTACGCGGCGTTGCCTTGCCGAGCCTCAGCCGCCCCGGCCGATATGGCATGATCATGGTTGAGGAAGGTGTCGGCGCCGCGATCGTCGACGTCGATCGCGAATCTGGAATTCGAGTCCTGGAAACAGAAGCCGGGCATATGGACTTTTCGCCAACGAATGAGCGCGAGGAGGGATTGGCCAGGGCCGTTCGCGGCACGGCTGCAGCGGTCAGCTGGGAGATGATGCTGATGCTCGACCGGCACGATCCCATTTGGAGCAAGGCATGCCCCGATATGCTCGAGGGCGAGCGTCCGCGCTTGCAGGCAGCGCTTCTGGGTCGCTTCGCCATCAACCTGATGCATACGTTCGGAGCCTGGCAGGGCATCATGCTGACCGGATCTCGCGCTGGCCGGATGCTGGAATCAGGTAACCGCGTCTATTTCGATTCCCCGTTCGCGACCCGCCGCAACTTTAGCCGGCTGATCATCGGCGCGCCGGCCTGGCGCGTCGACCAGCACGAAGCGGTGCTGACGGGTGCCGCAGAGCGATTGGCTTACGCGATGCAGCCGGCGATTAGCGCCGCTGCATAATCCCTAGAGGTCGATCAGGAGCCGGGTCGGATCCTCGATCGCTTCCTTTACCCGGACGAGAAAGGTGACCGCCTCCCGACCGTCGATCAGGCGGTGATCATAGCTGAGCGCGAGGTACATCATTGGGCGGGCGACGATCTGCCCGTCCTTGACCACCGGCCGCTGCTCGATCCGGTGCATTCCAAGCACCGCCGACTGCGGCGGGTTGATGATCGGCGTGGACAGCAGCGAGCCGAACACGCCGCCGTTCGAGATCGTGAAGGTGCCGCCCGCCATGTCATCAGCGGTGAGCGTGCCCTCCTTCGCCTTCGTCCCGAAGGCAGCGATCGTCTTTTCGATCTCGGCGAAGCTCATCCGGTCGGCGTCCCGGACGACCGGTACCACGAGGCCCTTGGGCGCGGACACGGCGACGGAGACGTCGAGATAGTCGTGATAGACGATCTCGTCGCCCTCGATGCTGGCATTGACCGAAGGCACGTCCTTGGCGGCAAGGGCGCAGGCCTTCACGAAGAAGCCCATGAAACCCAGCCGGATGCCGTGCTTCTTCTCGAACAGGTCCTTGTAGCGGGCGCGGGCGTCGATCACGGCGCTCATGTCGACGTCGTTGAACGTCGTCAGCATGGCCGCAGTGTTCTGCGCTTCCTTGAGGCGGCGAGCGATCGTCTGGCGCAACCGCGTCATCTTGACGCGCTCTTCGCGGCGATCCCCGGTCCCCGGCGAAGGCCGAGGTTCAGGAGGCGGAGCCTTTGCTTCCGGAACCGGAGCTTTCGCCTGCGGCGCCTGGGCCCCGCCCTGAGCCGGGGAGCGCTGAGACTGCGCCGCGGCGATCACGTCGTCCTTGGTCAGCCGCCCATCCTTGCCCGATCCGCGAATGGTGGTCGGGTCGACATGATGTTCGAGCACGGCGCGGCGAACGGCTGGTGACAGCGTCTGCACCGTCGCGTCCTGCGGCGGTCCATCCGGATTGGCCAGCTCGACTTGCACTTCGTTCCGGAGCGCCGGATTCTCTCCTGCTCCAGCAGGATTGGTGGTCGAAGCCGCTGCAGTCTCGGCGGGGCTCGCCTGGGCATCGGCGCTTGCAGTCGCATTCTGGTCGATCCGGGCGATGATCGCGCCGACCGCGACCTCATCGCCCTCCTGCACCAGCTGCTCGGTGAGTACGCCGGCGACGGGCGACGGCACCTCGACGCTGACCTTGTCGGTCTCCAGGCTGGCAATCGGCTCGTCGGCGGCGACCGCTTCACCGGGCTTTTTCAGCCACTGCGCGAGTGTGCCTTCGGTGATCGATTCGCCCAGGGCGGGTACTTGAACGTCGGTGGCCATCGTTTCCCTTTACTCCGCGGCGACTGCGCCGGGCTGCGCACTGGCGGCCTGACCGCCGCTTGTCGAGCCATGACCGAGCGCGGCGGCAATCAGTGCAGCCTGCTCGGCCGCATGACGCTTGGCGAGCCCTGTCGCAGGAGACGCGCTGGCGTCGCGGCCCGCATATTGTGGGCGCATGCCCTGATGACCCGCCTCGGCGAGGCAGCGTTCCAGCAAGTCCTCGACGAAGAA
Source organism: Sphingomicrobium sp. (assembly GCA_036376635.1). Taxonomy (GTDB): domain Bacteria; phylum Pseudomonadota; class Alphaproteobacteria; order Sphingomonadales; family Sphingomonadaceae; genus Sphingomicrobium. The sequence continues at coordinate 31,879 of DASUZY010000144.1, read as the reverse complement.
CCAGGCGCCGTTGTTCTTCGGTTCCTCCTGCGCCCAGATCACATCGCTGAGATTGGGCATTGCCCTGAGGCGCTTGATCAGCGGCTCCGAGGGGAACGGATACAGTTGCTCGATCCGGAGGATTTCGACGCCGAGGTCGCCCGCGGCATCGCGCGCTTCCATCAGCTCGTAGGAGAGCTTGCCCGAACAGAGCACCAGCCGGTGCGTTTCCCCCTCGGCCGGCGGATTGATATCGCTGAGGATACGCCGGAAGTGGCTCTCGCCGGTGAAATCCGCCGCACTCGACACCGCAAGCTTGTGCCGGAGCAGCGACTTGGGCGTCATCATGATCAGTGGCTTGCGGAAATCCCGGCGCATTTGCCGTCGGAGGATGTGGAAATAATTCGCCGGAGTCGTGCAGTTCGCGACCTGCATATTGTCCTCGGCGCAGAGCTGCAGATACCGTTCCAGCCGTGCCGAGCTATGCTCCGGCCCCTGCCCCTCGAACCCGTGCGGCAGCAGCAGGACGAGGCCGCTGGCCCGGAGCCATTTAGCTTCGCCGGCGGCGATGAACTGGTCGATAATGACCTCGGCGCCATTGGCGAAATCGCCGAACTGCGCTTCCCACAGCACCAGGGTCTTCGGGTCAGCCAGCGAATAGCCATATTCGAAGCCAAGCACCCCGAACTCGCTGAGCGGGCTATCCCGAACCTCGAACCGGCCGCCGTCGACGGTAGTCAGCGGAATATATTTCTCGCCGGTCTCCTGATTGACCCAGACGGCGTGGCGCTGGCTGAACGTTCCGCGGCCGCTGTCCTGGCCCGAGAGTCGAACCCCCTGACCCTCGGCAAGGAGGCTGCCGAACGCGAGTGCTTCACCCGTTGCCCAGTCGAAGCCTTCGCCGCTAGCGAACATCTGCTTTTTGGAATCGAGCACGCGCTGCAGCGTCTTGTGGATCGCGAAGCCGGCCGGGACGGTCGTCAGTATTTCGCCGAGGCCCTTCAGCTCGTCATCGCTGATCGCAGTCTGGATGTTGCGGCGGCCGAGCACCGGCTCATCTGGCCGGCCGAGCCCAGCCCAGCGCCCTTCGAACCAATCGGCCTTGTTCGGCAGATATGAAATCGCGCCTTGGAACTGGTCCTCTAGGTGGGCGACATATTCCTTCGTCGCGGCGTCGATCCACGCCTGATCGACAACACCCTCGGCGATCAGGCGCTTGCCGTAAATCTCGCTGATCGGCGGCTGTTGCTTGATTGCAGCGTACATCAGCGGCTGAGTGAAGCTGGGCTCGTCGCCCTCATTGTGGCCGAAGCGGCGGTAGCACCACATGTCGATCACAACGTCGCGACCAAAGGTCTGCCGGAATTCGGTGGCAAGCTTGCAGCAGAAGGTGACCGCTTCGGGGTCGTCGCCGTTGACGTGAAGGATCGGCGCCTGCACGCCCTTCGCGACGTCCGAAGGATAAGGCGACGAACGGCCAAACTGCGGGCTGGTCGTGAAACCGATCTGGTTGTTGATGATGAAGTGGATCGTCCCGCCCGTGCCGTAGCCCGGAAGCCCTGAAAAACTGAGGCACTCCCAGACCACGCCCTGAGCAGCGAATGCTGCATCGCCGTGAAGCAGGATTGGCAGGACCGTCCGGCCCCGCTTGTCACCGCGGATCGTCTGAACTGCACGCGCCTTCCCGAGTACGACCGGGTCGACCGCCTCCAAATGGGAGGGGTTCGGCAACAGCGACAGGTGGACCTTGTTGCCGTCGAACTCTCGATCGGACGAGGTACCGAGATGGTATTTCACGTCACCCGAGCCACCCACATCGGCCGGATTGGTCGCACCGCCCGCAAACTCATGGAAGATCGCCTGCGCGGGCTTGCCCATCACATTGGACAGGATGTTGAGCCGCCCGCGATGAGCCATTCCGACGTCGATCTCGGTGACCCCCATCAGGCCGCCGTATTTGATTACGGCTTCGAGGGCCGGCACCGCGCTCTCGCCGCCGTCGAGTCCGAAACGCTTGGTTCCCACATATTTCCGAGCGAGGAATTTCTCCCATTGCTCGGCGTGGATCACCTTGGCGAGGATCGACTGCTTGCCCTCGGGCGTGAAGCTGATCTCGGCGTCCTTGCCCTCCATCCGCTCCTGCAGGAAGCGCCGTTCCTCGACCTCGTTGATATGCATATACTCGAGGCCGACGTGGCCGCAGTAGTTGCGCTGAAGGATCGCGACGATCTCGCGGACGGTTCCCTGCTCGAGCCCAAGCGCTCCGCACAGCCAGATGGGCCGGTCGAGGTCGTCGTTCTTGAAGCCGTGATATTCGGCCGTGAGATCGGCCGGCACGTCGCGGCGAGTGAGGTGCAGGGGGTCCAGGTCTGCAGCGAGGTGGCCGCGCACGCGGTACGTGCGGATCAGCATCATCGCGCGGATGCTGTCCTCGGCCGCCCGGCGGATCGCCTGCGGATCGCTGGTGGTCTGCGCCGCTTTCTCGGCGACCGCAGCTTTGACCTTCTCGATCGCGGCCTGTGTCGGATCTAGCCCGACGTTCAGCTCATCGAGTTCCTCGATCGGCCAGTTCGGCCGCTCCCAGCTGGGGCCCTCCTCCCGTTCCTCGAAGCCGGTGAAGTTGTTCATGCTACACCGTTCCCCGGCGAAGGCCGTGGTCCAGGCCCGGCGGTGCCGGGGCCGAACAGGCTTGGATAGAGGTCATCCCAGTCAAAATTCTCTTCCTCGATCCTCTTCACTTTCCAGGCCCGCTTCCACTCTTTCACCTGTAACTCACGCTGGCGTGCCTGCTGAATGTCATCGAACGTCTCAAACCAGACTAAGCGCTTGCACCCGTATCGCTTCGTGAACCCCGGCACGAGGCCTTCACGATGCTCGTAGACCCGTTTTGCAAGATCGCTTGTGACGCCCGTGTAAATCGTTCCATTCTTACGGTTTGCCACGAAGTAGACGTAACCGACCTTCTCCATCTTCAGTTCAGCCTGACGGCTCCTGGACCCCGGCCTTCGCCGGGGCACTAAGCCGCGACCAGTAACTCCTTGAGCGTCTTGCCCAATTCAGATGGGCTTGGGCTGACGGTAATTCCAGCCGCCTCCATCGCCGCGATCTTGCTTTCGGCATCGCCCTTGCCGCCCGAAACGATCGCTCCGGCATGGCCCATGCGGCGGCCCGGAGGCGCGGTTCGGCCAGCGATGAAGCCCACCACCGGCTTACGGCGGCCACGTTTCGCTTCGTCGGCGAGGAACTGCGCGGCGTCTTCCTCCGCGCTGCCGCCGATCTCGCCGATCATAATGATCGATTCCGTCGCCTCGTCGGCAAGGAACATCTCGAGCACATCGATGAACTCGGTGCCCTTGACCGGATCGCCGCCGATTCCGACCGCGGTGGTTTGGCCAAGGCCCTCGTTGGTGGTCTGGAACACTGCTTCGTAGGTGAGCGTGCCGGAGCGGCTGACGACGCCGACGCTGCCTTTCTTGAAGATGTTGCCGGGCATGATCCCGATCTTGCACTCGTTCGGAGTGAGCACGCCGGGACAGTTGGGCCCGATCAGCCGCGACCTAGAGCCCGACAGCGCGCGCTTGACCTTCACCATGTCGAGCACCGGAATGCCTTCGGTGATCGCGACGATCAGCGGCACCTCGGCGTCGATCGCCTCAAGGATCGAGTCTGCTGCGAATGGCGGCGGGACGTAGATCACGCTCGCGGTGGCGCCAGTCTTCGTGACGGCCTCGTGCACGGTATCGAAGACGGGCAGATCGAGGTGCGTCGTCCCGCCCTTTCCGGGCGTCACACCGCCAACCATCTGCGTGCCGTAAGCGAGCGCCTGCTGCGTATGAAACGTGCCGGTTTCGCCGGTCATCCCTTGGGTGATGACCCTGGTGTTACGATCAACGAGAATGCTCATGCCGGCACCGCTTCGCCAAGGCTGTTGTCGATCTGTTTGCAGGCGACGAGCAGCTCCTTCACCGCGTCAACGCTGACCTTGAAGTTCTCGCGCGCCTGGGCATCTAGCTCGATCTCCACGATCCGTTCGACGCCGCCGGCGCCGATCACGCAAGGCACGCCGACATAGAGGTCATCGACGCCATATTGGCCGGTAAGCTGCGCCGCGCAGGGCAAGACGCGCTTCTTGTCCTTCAGGAAGCTCTCGGCCATCGCGATCGCGCTGGTGGCGGGCGCGTAATAAGCCGAGCCTGTTTTCAGCAGCGCGACGATCTCGCCTCCGCCGCCGCGCGTGCGCTTGACGATCGCGTCGATCTTCTCCTGCGTCGACCAACCCATCTTGATGAGATCGGGAATCGGGATGCCCGCTACGGTCGAATAGTTGACCACCGGCACCATTGTATCGCCGTGGCCGCCGAGCACGAAGGCGGTGACGTCCTCGACGCTGACGTTGAACTCGTCGGCGAGGAAGTGGCGGAAGCGCGCGCTGTCGAGCACGCCCGCCATTCCGACGACCATGTGATGCGGAAGGCCGGAGAATTCCCGCAGCGCCCAGACCATGGCGTCGAGCGGATTGGTGATACAGATCACGAACGCATTCGGCGCATGCTTGCTGATGCCCTCGCCGACCGCCTTCATCACCTTGAGGTTGATGCCAAGGAGGTCGTCGCGGCTCATGCCCGGCTTGCGGGCAACGCCTGCGGTGACGATGCAGACGTCGGCTCCGGCGATGTCGGCATAGTCCGTCGTACCCTTGATGCTGGCGTCGAAGTCATCGACCGGGCCGGCCTGCGATATGTCGAGCGCCTTGCCTTCCGGAACGCCCTCGACCACGTCGAACAAGACGATGTCGCCTAGTTCCCTCATTGCCGCCAGGTGAGCCAGGGTGCCGCCGATCATTCCGGCGCCGATGAGCGCGATTTTCTTCCGAGCCATGAGCCGGGTTTCGAACCTTTCTGTTGTCGCGCGGCGATTGCGAGGGGGAGTCGCCGCTTGGGAGAGCGCGGCGCCCGATTAGCGAGGTGCCTCGCAGGGGGCAACCGCCCCCACGCGCCGCGGGCAAAACATGAAATTCCGATTACAGAATTGTGAACTGGGCAACCGTCGTTTTTCCGACTCGTTTTTCCCTTCGACGCGCGAGGCCCCACGCGGCCCGCGATTTTCAGAGGAGAAAATGATGAAAACGCTTCTTGCGCTCGCCGCCACCTCGGTCGTCGTAATGGCAGTTCCGGCCCAGGCCCGGACCTATTCCGATATCGTTCAATGCGTGAAGGTGGTCGATGGTCGCTGCAACAAGTGGGACCGACTTACCGACGAACAGGCCGCTAAGGCTCAGTGGAAGATGGGCTACGTCTTTGGCCCCTCCTACAGCTACACCGCGCTCGACACGATCCCCCACGACTACGTGACGGAATACAGCCTCGATCCGGGCGCTCGCTACGTCTATCAGAACGGCTACATCTACGTGGTCGACCCAAAGAGCTATGCGGTCACCAAGATCATCTACACGGCGCCGCGGTAAGGCCACCTACTGCGTTAATCTGATCTAACGGAAGGCCGCCGCCCAATTGGACGGCGGCCTTTTTGAATGTCGTGCGTTGTTCCTCGGTCGAAACAAAGAGAGAGCGACTTACAATGAGGACCATGTTCATCCTGCTCGCGGCCGGCGGCCTTGCTGTTTCCGGCCCGGCGCTTGCTGATCCGGGCGGCCACGGTCATGGCAACGGCCACGGCAATCCACATGACTATGGGTACAACGGGCCTGTCGGCTACGGTCATGGGGGCTGCCCGCCCGGACTGCGCAACAAGGGCTGCATGCCCCCTGGACAGGCTCGCAAGCTGGCCCGCGGACAGCGCTGGCAGAATACCTATGGCAGCGCTTATTCGTACGGTCGTATCCCGCTTAGCGTTCGACGACAGTATGACCTGAACGCCCGCTACCGCTACTATTACAACAACGGTTATCTCTACCAGGTCGACCCGCGCACGATGCTGGTCTCGCAGGTAATCAGCGCGCTCCTGCGCTAACCGCCAGCACGTCGCATCGGAAAGGCCGTCCGGTACCGGGCGGCCTTTTCTTTGACTGGCGCCGCGTGCTAGCGGCTGTGCATGGCAGAGTTCACGCTTCCGAAGAACAGCAAGATCACCAAGGGCCGCGAGTGGAGGGCCGAAGAAGGCAAGCGGCTTAGGACCTTCAAGATCTACCGCTACGATCCGGACGGCGGCTCCAATCCCCGCTTCGACCGCTACACAATCGACCTCGACAAATGCGGGCCGATGGTTCTCGACGCTCTCATCAAGATCAAGAACGAGATCGATCCGACACTGACCTTCCGCCGTTCGTGCCGTGAGGGCATTTGCGGATCGTGCGCGATGAACATGGAGGGGACCAACGGTCTTGCCTGCACCACCGCGATCGAGGATCTGAAAGGCGACATCCAGATCACGCCTCTACCGCATATGGAGGTGGTCAAGGACCTCGTCCCGGACCTGACGCACGCTTACGCGCAATATGCATCGATCCAGCCCTGGCTGAAGACTGTGAGCCCGGCGCCGTCGCGCGAACGTCTGCAGTCGCAGGAGGATCGGGAGAGACTGGATGGGCTCTATGAGTGCATCCTCTGCTTCTGCTGCTCGACCAGCTGCCCAAGCTATTGGTGGAATTCCGACAAGTTTCTCGGCCCGGCGATCCTGCTCCAGGCTTATCGCTGGCTTGCCGACAGTCGCGACGAGGCGACGGGCGAGCGGCTCGACCAGCTCGAGGATCCCTTCCGGCTCTATCGCTGCCACACCATCATGAACTGCGCGAACGTCTGTCCGAAGGGTCTCAACCCGGCGAAGGCGATTGCCGAGACCAAGAAGCTGATTGCCGAACGGACCGCGTGAGCGAGCAGGACTACCAAGCCGAGGGACTAGAGGACGTCGGGCTTCCCCGCGGAGCGACGCCCGATGCCGACAATCCCGGCTGGTACAGCTGGGGCGACTTCCCGCGGTCGAGCTTCGCCGCGGCAACGGGCCGACTGCTGTTCAAGCCGGACGGCCCTGGGCGCGGCATCGCGCGCATGTTCCCGACCGAAGATCACATGAACATGGGCGGCTCCATCCACGGCGGGGCGATCATGAGCTTCATCGATATGTCGCTGTTCGCCGGCGGCCTATGCGCCGGAATGGAGAAGGCGCATTACGTAACGCTCGACCTCACCACTCACTTCCTGGCTCGCGGTCAGGCAGGATCGCCGCTGGACTCGCATGTCGAGTTGATAAAGCAAACGCGAGGGCACGCGTTCCTGCAGGGTGTGGTCAAGCAGAACGGCGAGAACTGCTACAGCTTCACGGGCACGCTGAAGAAGGTGAACCGTCCCAACGGACCTCATTCGCGATGAGCGGACCCATTCGGGTCGCTTACGACGAACTGATTGCCGCCCACGAACTGAGACCCGATGACGCGCAGAGCCGCGCGGTTGCCGCGCTGGATCGCCTTGCGAGTAGCTTCGAAAATCGAGGATTTCTGTCGCGGTTCGTGGCGGCGCGCAACGATGGTCTTGCAGGAGTCTATCTTTGGGGTGGCGTCGGCCGGGGAAAGTCGATGCTGATGGATCTCGCCTACGCGCACATCGAAATCCAGCCCAGGCGGCGCGTTCACTTCAACGAGTTCATGCTCGAGACGCACGACCGCCTCCGGAAGGCTCGCGAGCGTCAGGAGGGCGATCCGATCGAGCCGGTCGCCGAGCAGATCGCCGCCGAAGCAAGGCTGCTGTGCTTCGACGAGATGCAGGTCACGAACCCCGCCGACGCGATGATCCTGTCGAGGCTGTTCACGAAGCTGCTCGAAGAAGGCGTGAAAGTCGTGACCACCTCTAACCGCCCGCCGCGCGATCTCTACAAGGACGGGCTCAACCGCGACCTCTTCATCCCGTTCATTGAACTGATCGAGCATCGGATGCTGGTCATCGAGGTGAACGGCCCGACCGATTACCGGCTGGACCGCCTTACCGGAGTCGAGGTCTGGCATGTGCCCAATGGCCCTCAAGCCACGACCGACCTCAGCCGAGCCTTTTTCCAGCTCACGGATTATCCGGTTGAGGACCGCGCCAAGGTTCCGGCCGAGGACATCGATGTCGGCGGCGGACGCACGCTTCACGTCCCCAAGAGCCTGAAGGGCGTCGCGGTTTTCTCGTTCAAGCGGTTGTGCGGCGAACCGCGCGGCGCGGCGGACTATCTCGCCATCGCCAGGCGGTATCACACGGTAATCATCGTCGGCATTCCGGTGATGGGGCCGGACATGCGCAACGAGGCGGCGCGCTTCGTCACGCTGATCGATGCACTCTACGAGCATAAGGTGAAGCTGCTCGCTTCCGCGGACGCGGAGCCGGACGGTCTGTACCCTTCCGGCGACGGCAGCTTCGAGTTCCAGCGCACCGTCAGCCGCCTCGAGGAGATGCGCAGCGCCGAGTATCTGGCGGAGGGCCACGGCACGGTATAGCCTCATCTCTGGGCAAGAGGAGGCGACCAGATGATTGTGACCACTACCGAGAACGTCGCGGGACACCGGACTGTCGAGGCGCTTGGACAGGTATTCGGCGTCGTAGTTCGAAGCCGGAGCATTGGCGGCAATCTAGCGGCGGCGCTCCGGTCGATCGGCGGCGGCGAGATCAAGGAATATACCGCTCTGGTCGAAGAGACCCGTCGCCACGCCATCGATCGCCTCGTCACCAATGCGACAGCAATGGGCGCCAATGCGGTGGTGATGATGCGGTTCGATTCCGGCGAGATCGGTCAGACGATGAGCGAGGTCGTCGCGTACGGAACAGCGGTGAGGATCGAAGGGGAATGACCGGCTGGCGTGTTTGGGCGCTCGGCCTCGGTGGGGTCATCGCGGTCGGCGGGCTATTCGTCTGGAGAATAGGTGCCGGGCCGATGGTGGTGGTGTTTGGTGTGCTGATGATGCTGACTGCTGCCCTTGAGCCGATCTATGGCCGTGCAAACGGCCGTCCGATTGGCGGTCGCTGGCGGCCCACTGACGAGCGCTTCGTCGATCCTGAGAGCGGCGAGCTCGTGACGGTCTGGTTCGATCCTGCCTCGGGCGAGCGAAGATACGTCGCCGACAAGCCGGGAAGCAGCACACCGCGCTAAGCGCTTGACGCGACGGTCGTGGCCGGTAGCTTCCAGCAACCCACTTCCGGAGACGACGATGATCCGCTTATCGCTTGGGCTGCTGCTTGCCTGCACCGCGGCCGCTGGAGTTGCCGCAACCGACCCGCGCACAATCCCTACCAAGCTTCCTCCGGCGTGGCAGGCCAAAACGCGCGAGTTGTTCAAACAGGTTATCGAGGTCCCGAGTGTCCATAACCGCGGCGAAGTGCCGAAAGTAGCGAAGCTGCTCGCCGACCAGTTCCGTGCGGCGGGCATTCCCGACGCGGACATCCACTTCATGCCTTACGAAGCGCTTCCTGGAGACCAGACCGAGGCGCTGATCGTCCGCTGGCGCTCCCCACACGCGACCAAGAAGCCGATGTTGATCCTCGGCCACATGGACGTAGTCGAAGCGAAGCGCAGCGACTGGAAATACGACCCGTTCGAGTTCCGCGAGGAAGGCGGATATTTCCTCGGCCGCGGCACTAGCGACATGAAAAACGGCGACGTCGCCACCACCATGGCCGCGGTCAAGCTGATCAGCGAGGGGTTCAAGCCCGATCGCGACATCATCTTCTTCTACAGCGGTGACGAGGAAACCCGCGGAGTCGGTGCGACGCTCGGCTCAACCAAGTGGCGCAATCTCACCGACGCCGAGTTCGGTCTGAACGCCGACGGTGGTTGCCCGTCCTACGACGAACAGTTCCGCTCGCTCGGCTGCGGCATTTCCATGGCCGAGAAGACCTTCCAAACCTACCTTCTGACGACCCACAATCCAGGCGGCCACAGCAGCCGGCCTCGTCCTGACAACGCGATCTACGATCTCGCCGATGCACTCGAGAAGGTTCGCACCTACCGCTTCCAGCCGATGCTGAATCCGGTGAGCCGCGCCTATTTCGAAGAGCGCGCGAGGCAGGAGGGCAGCAGCCAGCTGGGCCAGCAAATCCGCGCGTGGCTTGCCAATCCGAATGACGGCGCTGCGGCGGACGCAATCGAAGCCAATCCCCTCGAAGTCGGTCTCACCCGCACGCGCTGCGTGGCGACCATGTTGAGCGGCGGTCACGCCGACAATGCACTACCGCAAAGCGCCACGGCCACGGTCAACTGCCGTATCTTCCCGGGCGTGCAACCGACCGACGTGCAGGCCGAGCTTCAAAAGCTGGTCGGCCCGAACGTCGAGATGAAGCCAGACCCCAACTATATCGGTGTGCCGACCCCAGCGTCGCCGCTTCGGCCGGACGTCGTCGCGGCGGTGACCAACGCAGTTCACAAGATCATCGACCCGACGATGGACGTCTATCCCGAGATGTCGACCGGAGCGAGCGATGGCAGCTTCTTCCGCGCCCAGGGGATCCCTGTTTACGACGTTGACGGCAGCTGGGGCATTTCACCGCTCGACGAGCGGGCACACGGCCTCGACGAGCGCATCCCCGTACGGGCGATGTACGACGACGTGCTCTACTGGCAGTCGCTTATCAAGTCGCTTGCAAGCTAGGCGGCGGCCTTTGCCGTCTTCAGTACCTCGGCGGCGTGGCTGGGCACCTTCACCTTGCGCCACGCCTTGAGGACCTTGCCGTTGGCACCGATGAGATAGGTCGCACGCTCCATCCCCATATACTTGCGGCCGTACATCGACTTTTGGACCCAGGTGCCGAATGCCTCGGAGATCTTGCCGTCCTCGTCGGAAACCAGCGGCACCTGCAAACCATATTTGTCGATGAACTTCTCGTGCTTCTTCATCGAGTCGCGCGACACTCCGATTACCTGCACGCCGGCCTTCGCGTAATCATCGGCAAGGCCCGTGAAGTCCTGCGCTTCTCGAGTACAGCCGGACGTGTCATCCTTGGGATAGAAATATAGCACCAGCGTTTTGCCTGGCGCCGCAAGATTGATGGTGCTGCCGTCGCTTGCACTAATGGTCAGTGCCGGTGCCTTGTCGCCTTCGCCGATCATTTCATGCCCCTCGCTTGATGGTGTCCCAGAGTGTTGCGATCCTCTGCCGTGCCGCGTCGTGCTCGGCAAGGAGCTGGTCCCAGCGCTGAAAGCCGCACGCCTCGGCGACCAGCTGCCAGGTGTCGGGAGTCGGCTTGACGTCGCCGGGTGCGACCAGGCGCATCATCACCAACATGCGGGATAGCAACTTTAGCGCATCCACAATATTTGCCTCAACCAAAGAGTCCGCGGCGAGCGCCTCGAGCGCGACCTCGAGCCGCGTGCTTAGTCCAACCCCGGTGGTTAGCTGGAGGACATGTGTCGCGAATTCCAGGTCGACCAATCCGCCACGCCCGAGCTTCACGTCGAGCGGACCGAGCGGTGGCTTGTGACGATTCACGTCCTCGCGCATCTGCGCCGCGTCCCTCGTGACTTTCGATTTGTCGCGCGGCATTCGAAGGATGCTGTCGACCATCGCCGAGACCTGCCTGCGTACCTCGGCAGAGCCGAACACCGGCCGCGCTCGGCAAAGCGCCATGTGCTCCCAGGTCCAAGCCTCCTCACGTTGATAACGCTCAAACGCATCAAGTGAGACGACAAGCATCCCCTTGCCACCCTCCGGTCTTAACCGTGTGTCGACATCGTAAAGTGGTCCAGCGGCCGTCGGTACGCTGAGAGCGGCGGTAACCCTGCTTGCTAGCCGGTTGAAATAATCATTCGGTCCCAGTGAGCGCTTGCCATCCGACGAGCCTCCCGCAGAAGCGGTGTGCAAATAGATAAGGTCGAGGTCGGAAGCTTGCGTCAGCGAGTGACCTCCCAGCCGGCCGAGCCCGAGCATCACGAGTTCGGCACCGGGGAACTCGCCATGGGCCTTCCGGAACTCGCTCTCCGCGCCCTTGCCGAGGGCAACGACCGTTCCTTCCGCCACGCGGGCATAACCCTCCGTGACTTCCAGTGGATCGCGCCGCTGATCGATCAGCTGAACGCCAAGCGCGAACCTGCGCTCGTTGACCAGGCGGCGCACCCGGTCGAGCGCGACGTCGTACGAATGCCCCTTCATGGCCTGCGAAAGGGTTGCTCCGAAGACGGCAGCTTCAGGCGGCATGGCGAAGCTCGACGCGTCGAATAGGCCTTCGAACAGCTCCGGACGGCGGCCGAGCTGTTCGGCGAGCGCCGGTGCGTGCGCAAGCAGCTTTGCCAGCAATTCCGCCAGCGGCGGCCTCGCCTCCAGCAAACGGAACAGGTTGATGCCGCTCGACAAACGCTCGACGATATCGCTGAGCCGGTTAAGCGCCCGATCGGGATCACCGCCGGCGGCTATCGCCTGCAACAACCCCGGCAGCATTGCCTCGAACGCCTGGGCGGCGGCGGGAGAGCGAAGCGAACGAGCTTTTCCGGAGCGCCAATCCGCGACATGCCTTGCCGCGGCAGCCGGATCCACAAAGCCGAGATCCCGAAGCTCGCTTTTCAGGATGTCTGGGTCGTTCGAAAGTTGACGACGCTCATCGGGCGCAAGGCTGTCGAAAATTGCCCCTGCCGTTTCGACCGGCGGCCGAAGCATGTCCAGCAAGGCTGCGCCGCTTCGGACCCCATGCAACTGGGCCACATTGTCCAGGGCTTCCGCCTCTGCGGGCAGCATGTGAGTCTGCGCATCGTCGACCATCTGCACCCTGTGCTCGACCGTACGCAGCAGCCGGTAAGCTCCATCGAGGTTGCGCGCGACCTCGTCTTCCAGCCGCCCGGCGGCAAGTAAGGCGGCGATGGCATCCAGGGTGGCAGGTGACCTCACGGAAGGGTCACGACCGCCGTGGATCATTTGCTGGATCTGGACGAAGAACTCGACCTCCCGGATCCCGCCGCGTCCGCGCTTGAGGTCGTAACCGGGACCGATATTCGCGCCTTGCGCAAAGTGGTCGCGTATACGCGACGAGATCTGGCGTACCTCGTCGATGACACCAAAATCGAGTGAGCGCCGCCACACGAAGGGCTGAATTGCATCGAGAAAGCGTTTGCCAAGCTCGCGATCTCCCGCTGCGGCGCGAGCGCGAATGAAGGCCGCGCGCTCCCAGGGCAATGCACTCGATTCATAATGCGAGATGGCTGCGTTCACCGGCAGCGCAATCGGGGTAACCTCGGGCGACGGGCGAAGACGGAGGTCGACACGTTGAACGTAACCATCCTCCGTTCGCTTCTGGAGGATTTCGATGAGCCGCCGACCGTAGCGGACCGCGGTCTCGGCTGCGTCGTCGCGGTCACGGCGCGGCATCGTATCTGGGTCGAACAACAACAGCAGGTCGACATCGGAGCTATAATTGAGCTCGCTGCTGCCAAGCTTTCCCATCGCGATCACTGCGAACCCCTGCGGCTCGGCGCCGGGTACGCGTTCCGACAGCGCTGCTTCAACGGCTTCATTGATGGCCTGGTCAGCGAAGTCCGACAGCGATCGGGTCACGGCCTCCAGCGAGAGCTCGCCCGCAAGGTCACCTAGCGCGGCGGCCAGGGCGAGGCCGCGCCGCTGACGCCGAAGCCTCGCTTCGAGGCTGGCCGCATCGGATTCCAGCGCCAATGCAATCGCCCGATCCGCGCCAGAGGTCAGGAACATATTGGCGATGTCGTTGCGGGCCAGGATCGAATCCCGAAGGAATGGCGAATGAAGGCTCGCTCGCTCGAGCGCTCCCGCCCTGTCCTTCGGATTTCCGCGACTCATCAGCCCCTATTCACCGTTTCGCGACCGATTCCCACGAAACTTCCGCAGGCCTTTGGTCGTTTGCAAGGCGATGAAGATGGAGCGAGAGACCGTTTTGTCGTCGGATATGAACAGCATGGACCGTCGAGTGATCCGTGTGGACATGCCGCCGACGCACGCCGGCATTACCGCCGCGCTCCGCCGCGCCTTTGAGGCCGCGGCGTCGGAGCCCTGCGACCGTGATTTCGCAGACCTGCTGAGAAAGCTGAACTAACCCCGCCGGCCGAGATTCTAGAATTCGTCCGCTTTCCGGTGGGCTAATCGCGTTCGTGATCGCGGCTCAGTTCGTCGACTTCACCCATGATCGTCTGCAGCGCCGACTTGTCTGGGTCAGTTCGATGCTGGCGACGTGAAGGCAGCTTGCCGCTGGAGAGCAATTGCTCCAGCGCGACTCGCCCGCGCGCCACCCGGCTCTTGATCGTGCCGACCGCGCAGCCGCAGATTTCGGCGGCCTCTTCATATGCGAACCCGCCTGCGCCAACCAGAATAAGTGCTTCGCGCTGGGGCTGCGGCAGGTGCATCAGAGCGCGCTGCATGTCGCCGAGTTCAATGTGCCGGTCCTGGCTGGCGGGAGCCGCGAGGATCTTCGACGCGGTGACATCGTCCCACTCACCCTTGAAGCGCGCCCGCCGCATCTGGCTCAGGAATAGGTTGCGCAAGATGATGAAGGTCCAGGCCCTCATGTTGGTGCCGGCCTGAAACCGCTTGCGGGCGGCCCACGCCTTCAACAACGTCTCCTGCACCAGGTCGTCCGCCAAATCCCGGCTGCCGGACAGCGATCGGCCGAAGGCGCGCAGATGCGGAATCACCGCCGCTAGCTGGTCCTTGAACTCCGGATCGGACAAGGGCGCCCACTCTGCCGGAGCAGTTGCAGGTCCGTCCTCTTCGTGAGCTTCCGTCAACCTAGACCCCACCCGTTATGCAACTCGGACAGCCGTGGCTGCCGGCGCGTTGATCCATCATGAACAGCGATTGTGACAGAGCTAGGAGCTCAGGGGCGTCCGACCAAGACAATGATCGCAAAAATGATCACCACCAGCAGCGTCCCGAAGATCAGGACGTTGCGGGCAACTCCTGGAGTCGAGCCCGCTCGAGCTTCCGTCGCGGTCTCGCGGACCGAAGGTTCGACATGTCGCGGGTCAACCATTCTGCTCTCGTCACGAAATCACAGTTCCCTCGGCTAACGCGCCGGGTGGAACCGTGTTCCGGAACTCAAGCTGCCGGAACGGTCGCTGCGTCGAAAAATAGCGCCTGGGCGATCGCCGCCTTCACTGTCGACCGCTGGAACGGCTTGGTGATCAGGAAAGTGGGCTCGGGACGAGTACCGGTCAGCAGCCGCTCCGGGAACGCCGTGATGAAAATCACCGGTACCGAGAATTCGGCCAGAATATCTTTGACGGCGTCGATGCCACTCGAATCGTCGGCAAGCTGGATGTCCGCGAGCACCAAGCCCGGCGGGTTGGAACGCGCCTGTGCGACAGCCTCGTCGCGCGTGACTGCAACGCCCGTGACGTTGTGGCCAAGATCGCGAACGATCGTCTCGATATCCATCGCAATGATCGGCTCGTCCTCGATGATCAGTACATCGGCGAGCGTCTGCCGCTCGATCTCCTCAAGCGCCTCGGCCACAAGCGAGTCGACGTCGGCGGGCGACGCGTTGATCAGGTAAGCCGTATCTTCGGAGCTGAAGCCTTCGAGCGAGGTCAGCAATAGGGCCTGCCGCGACAGCGGGGTGATGCGAGACAGCCGCGCCTGGGCGATTCCCTCGGCACCGGTCGGACTGGTGTCAGGCTCCTCCCCTTCCTCGATGTTGGCTGTCGACCAAATCGCGTGGAAGGTTTTGTACAGACCGAGCCGCGGATCGACGTCGCGCGGAAATTCGTCCGGCTTCGCGACAATCGCCTCAAGCGTGGCGCGAACGAAAGCATCGCCGTGGGTCTGGCTGCCCGTCAGGGCGCGCGCATAACGGCGAAGGAATGGCAGGTGCGGAGCAAGTTCCTGGCCAAGGGACATGTTCGGATATTCTCCCTCGAAAACGTGATTTGAGGCGTCTTTGACGACGCGGTTCGTTTGTTGCAACCCTGGAAGGAACTTCGACGCCAAAGCTTCTCCGCCCCCAGAATATGAAGTGCTGCTGGAACAAAGGACCGGCCATTTGGTTTCCGTGGCTGGGCCGGGCGCTGCGAAGCATCCCAATGTCGAGCGGCGGCCGGCTCTATGCGTATGGTACGCGTATCGAAGCAAAACAGAGACGCTT
Organism: Sphingomicrobium sp.; assembly: GCA_036376635.1. Taxonomy (GTDB): domain Bacteria; phylum Pseudomonadota; class Alphaproteobacteria; order Sphingomonadales; family Sphingomonadaceae; genus Sphingomicrobium. Next base: position 15,890 of record DASUZY010000144.1, on the reverse strand, counting down.
GACCCTGTTGCGCCTCGGCAAGAGTTGATTATGAGCGCGGCACAAGTACCCGCGCCAGGGGGGACTAGGAGTTGAGTGCGAAGAAGCGCAGCGACACGGAGGGAGCCGCAGATATCGGGCGCTCGAAGAAGTCCCAAGCGTCGGACCGAGGCGGGCGAAAGCAGCGCTCGGGCGATCTCGGCCGTGCACTTCGTTCGGTTTACGACGACACGCTGCGCGAGTCCGTTCCCGACGATTTTCTCAACCTGCTCGGCAAGCTGCAGTAGGGAACACAAAAGCGGCGGAGCGCGCTGGTGACGCTCGCCGAACGCTTCGCGCGTTTGCCGACTGCGGCGAAGCTACTCGTCATCCTGACTGCAGTCCTGCTTCCCGCGGGGATTGCGTTGGCAGTCCTCGGCGATGTCGGGATTCGGCAAGCAGACGCTGCACTCGAAGGTCGTAACGCAGCCCAGTCGCGCTCCGCGGCTCAGGCCGTCGAAGGGCTGATCGCCCGCAACGCTCTCGCACTGCGTGTCGCCGCCGCAAGCGCGCTGTCGGATGCCCCCGGTCAAGGCGCAAATCCCTGCAACAAGGCGGCAGATGCGCTTGCAACTGCACCCGCGATCTCCCGGCGCTTCTCAATGCGCTCGACGACCGGCGACTTGCTTTGCACCTACGGCGGCTTTGTCCCCAAGGATGCAAGTCCTTTGATCGCTCCAGGCGACATTCGCATGTGGCTCAATCCCGCCGAGCAGGAAGTCGACCTCAGAGTCGGAGTTGTCGGCGGGATGGTCACCGCCAGCCTCCCCGCGGCCGATTTGAAGGCGGCAGCGACGGATGGGGGCGGCTTCATCAAAGTTATGGAGTTGCGTCATGGGCCAGCGGCGCTGCCGATCATCGGGACCGACCCTCAAGGCGAGGATCTATCGCTCGCCGATTGGTCGATCAGCAACGGCGCGTTGACGGCCCACATCGGCGTTGCTCACCAGCGCATCACGACCTGGGACCGGCTGCTGTTGCTCCTGCCGCTTCTTATGTGGATCGCAGCGGCGTTCATCACCTGGCTGCTTGTCAGCCGACTGCTGGTGCGGCCATTGCGCCGACTGGAAGGCGCGGTGACGGCCTATCAGCCCGGTGACGGATCCTCGGAGTTGCCGCGCAAGCTTGGTCCGAGCGAAGAGATCCGCGAACTTCGCGATGCCTTCGCCCGGGCGATCGATCGTGCCGAGGAGTCGGAGCGCGAGACAAACTCCGCGTTGGACGGCCAACGGCGCCTCGTCCGTGAGGTTCACCACCGCGTGAAGAACAACCTTCAGGTCGTTGCGTCGCTCCTCAACATTCACGGGCGAAGCGCCGATACCCCTGAGGCACGATCCGCCTATGCCGGTATCAGCCGGCGCGTTGGAGCGCTGTCGATCGTTCACCGCAACCATTTCGCTGAGATGGAAGAGAATCGCGGTATCTCGCTTCGCCCCCTCGTGACCGAACTCGCAGCCGAACTTCGAGCGGGCGCGCCGGACATTGCTCGCGGACTGGCGATCGATCTCGATATCGACTCGGTTTACACCACGCAGGACGCTGCCGTTGCGGTATCTTTCCTCATCACCGAGATCGTCGAATACGCGATGCTCCGGGCTCCCACTGAACCCGTGGAGCTATCGATCCGACGCACCAGCGAGCTGACCGCGCGCCTGTCGATCGGCAGCCCGGTGCTTGTGCCCGACGATGAGGAAGACCGCGAGAAAATGCAGTTCGAGCGGATTGTTGGCGGCCTGGCGAAGCAGTTGCGGTCCAATCTGGACCGCAAGCTCGGTCGCTACAGCGTCGATTTGCCTGTCTTTCCACCGGCTTAATCGCAGATCCGTTCATTTCGGCGGCAGCGAAAAAAGTTTCAAAAACTTGGCGGAACTGCGGAACCCATCCCGAAGAAGGGGCGTTGTGCTGTTCGGATAGTGACCTTTTGCCCCCCCGCTCTCGCTATCCGCTTAAATGGGCCCGGAACCGCCAACCCTCCCCCCCCCCGGTGGCGCTTCCGGGCCCTCTTCTGTCTGGGGCCCAACCACAGCAGAGCCTGACCGGGCGGCTTTTCGAGCCGCCCGCCAGTGCGTGATGCGGATGGCGAGGATGGCGAATTCGTAGAGGCCGTACAGCGGCACCATCAGCAGCATCATCGACACGGCATCCGGTGGGGTAAGCACGCCGGCGACGACCGCCGCGGCTACGATGGCATACCGCCGGGACTTGGCGAGCTGCTCGCGTGTGACGATGCCGGCCCGCTCCAGGATCATCAGCAGGATCGGCAACAGGAACGCCGCGCCGAACCCGAACAGGAAATGCGTGACGAAGTTCAGGTAATTGCCGACGCCCGGGAGCGCCTCCTGCTGGATGCCGCCGACATTCCCTTGGTAGCTGAGGAGGAAATGAAGCGCCCACGGCATGGCAAGGAAGTAGGCAAAGCAGGCCCCCGCCGCGAAGAAGACGGGTGTTGCGAGCAGGAATGGCAGAAAGGCATTCTTTTCCTTCGCATAAAGCCCCGGCGCGACGAACCGCCACAGCTGGGTCGCTATCACCGGGAAGCTCACCATCAGCGCGGCGAAGATTGCGACCTTCACCTGCGTGAAAAAGGCCTCGAATACGTCGGTGTAAATGAGCTTGCCCTGCCCCGCGTGGACCAGCGGCTGCACCAGCACAGCGAAGATCTGATGGGCGAAGTGAAAGCAGACAAAGAAAGCGACGACCAAGGTCGCTAGGCACCAAAGGAGTCGGCGCCGGAGCTCGATCAGGTGCTCAAGCAGCGGCTGCTTGGTGTCGTCGATGTCTTTCACGGCAGCGGGCGCTTGTCGATTGGGAGATCATCTCCGGGCTGCTTCTCGTCGAGCGGAAGCATGGGCTCTTCCGCGAGCGGCGGCATCTCGTCAGGCTTGCCCGGCTCCGGGTAATGCGCGTCAGGCGGATAGAGCTGCATGATCCGCTCATTTTCCTCACGCCACTTTTTTTCCATCTCCTCGAGCTCAGCCTGGCGGACCATGTCCTCGATGCCGGAGGTGAAATGTCGCGCCATCCCCCGCACCCGGCCGACCCAATAGCCGACCGTACGCATGACCTTCGGTAGCTCTTTGGGGCCAATGAAGATCAGCGCGAGGACCGCAATGATCGCGATCTCGGCAGAGTCGAAACCGAACATGCTCGACTAGATGGTCTTAGCGGGGTTCGTCGTCTCGGCTAGGCGGCGGTGAGACGACCGGCTCCGACGGACGCGGCGTGACGTCGATCGGATCACGACGCTCGTCGCGGGGAAGCTGGCGCGGCGGTTCGTTGCGGCGCTGCTCATCATAACGGCGATATTTTTCGTCGTCTTCGTCGGCCATGCCCTGCTTGAAGCTTTTCAGCCCCTTGGCGACATCGCCCATCATGGAGCTGAACCGGTTCCCGCCAAACAACAGCAGCAGGATGATCGCGATGATCAGGATATGCCAAATGCTCAAACCGCCCATGGGGGAACTCCTTTGCGGCGCTATCTAGTCGCCTTGCTCTTCGCTTTCCAGTTGAAGCTGGAACATGGACTCTTCGAGCGGGTCCAAAAGTCCCGCGGCCTTCAGATCGTCGATCCCCGGAAGGTCGCGGCGAGAACCTAGCCCGAAATGCGTCAGGAACTCCTGAGTGGTCGCATAGAGTAGCGGCCGGCCGGGACCTTCCCTGCGCCCGGCCGGCCGCACCCAGCCGGCGTCCATCAGCACGTCGAGCGTGCCCTTCGAGATCTGGACGCCGCGGATTGCTTCGATTTCCGCCCGGGACACGGGCTCGTGATAGGCGACAATCGCCAGCGTTTCGGTCGCTGCCCGAGAGAGGCGACGGACCTCCTCCCGAGTCCGGCGGAGCAGGTGCGCGAGATCCGGCGCGGTCTGAAAATGCCAACGGCCGCCGCGCTCGACCAATTCGATGCCCCTGCCCTCGTAATGCTGAGAGAGTTCGCCGAGCGCGATCTCGATCTCGCCCTGCCCGACATATTCGGCGAGCTCCTCGATAGTGAGCGACTCCGCAGAGGCGAACAGCGTCGCTTCCAAGGCCCGAACGAACTCATCCATCAGGCCGCGACCTTGAGCTTGATTGGAGCGAAAGCCTCATCCTGCGCGATTTCGAGCCGCCCGCGCTTGGCGAGCTCAAGAGCTGCGAGAAAGCTTGAGGCGAGGCACGAGCGGCGGAACTGCGGGTCATCCGTCCGAGGCAAGAAATTCTCGAGGAATGTCCAGTCAAGCGCCATCCCGATCATCTTGCTGACACGCTCAATCGCCTCGTCGAGGGTCATCACTGAGCGAGCGTGGACGACGTGCATCGCCGGCTGAGTGCGCGCTCGAACGACTCCGTAAGCTGCGAAGAGGTCGAAGTCGCGGACCTGCCAGGCGGATTTGCGGACCAGCCTCAGGCCCTCGGGGGCACCGCGAAGGAATACGTCCCGCCCGATGCGGTCGCGGCCGAGCAGTCGCGCACCAGCCTCTCGCATCGCGTCCAGGCGCTGCAGTCGGAGCTGCAGCCGGAGCGCAATCTCTTCGGGACTCGGATCCTGTTCAGGATCCTTGGGCAGCAGCAGGCAGGATTTGAGATAAGCGAGCCACGCCGCCATCACGAGATAATCGGCGGCGATCTCCAGCTTCAGCGCGCGCGCTTCCGAGAGGTAGGAGATATATTGTTCGACCAGCTGCAGGATCGAGATTTGCGCGAGGTCGACCTTCTGCGCCCTGGCGAGGTTGAGCAGCAGGTCCAGCGGTCCCTCCCAGCCGTCGAGCGTGAGGTTCAGCTCGTCAGGCTGACGTGTCGGCCGTTCTTCGAAATCCTCCTCGATCACGAATTCTAGAATAACAATCTATTGTGGACGTGCGAAGGCTCGGCCCCACGATGTTGGGGATAACTAGACCAACGCGAGCAACTGATCACGCTTCGCGATTTCCTCCGCGAAATCGAGGCGATTGAGTTCGAGGCGAGTGCCCGCCATCGCGCGCGCCAGCCGGTCCGCGCCTTCGGGCGTGATATCGCCAAGCCGGTCGGCAATCGCGATATTCTCGATGAGGACGCCGCTGCATGGCAGCGCGACATCACAGCCGGCGTCGACGCACGCAGCGGCCCTCTCAGCGGGCGTCCCCTTTAGTGCATTCATGTTGCTGTCGTCGCTCATCAGGAAGCCGTCGAAGCCGATCCGCTCGCGAACGATGCGCTCGATCACGATGCTCGACTGGCTCGCCGGATGTTCTGCATCCCAGGCGGTGTAGACGACATGCGCCATCATCCCCATCGGCGCGGCCGACAGGCGCTCGAACGGCTCCAGGTCTCCCTGCAGTTCGTCGTCGCTGGCCGTCACGATCGGCAACTCATGGTGGCTGTCGACCAGCGCACGGCCGTGGCCTGGAATATGTTTCACGATCCCAACTACCCCGGCGCTGGCAAGGCCGTCGAGCACCGCCCGTCCCAGGGCTGAAACCTGCATGGGCTCCGAACCGAGGGCGCGATCGCCGATGATGTCGCTTGCGCCCACCTGACGAACGTCGAGCAGCGGCAGCGCGTTGACGTTTAAGCCGACCGAACGGAGCATCAGGCCCAGCGCCCTGGCATTTGAGCGTGCGGCCTCGATCGCCGATGAAGGCGCCACCTGATACAGTTCGGCAAATCGCTCGGCCGCAGGAAATGAAGGCCACGCCGGTGGCTTCATCCGCGCCACACGGCCGCCTTCCTGGTCGATCAGGATCGGCACGTCGTCCCGGCCGGTCAGCTCGCGCAGCGAGTCGGTCAGGCGGAGCAGCTGCTCCTGATTTTCACAATTGCGCTTGAACAGGATGAAGCCGGCCGGATCGCAGTCGCGGAAGAAAGCTTGCTCATCGATAGTAAGCTCAGGCCCCTCGAACCCGTAGATTGCCGCCTGCATTATTGCGCTACGAAGCAGTTCTCACCGGCCGCTTTCAGCGTCTGGCAAACCTGCTTCGCGTCCGCCGGCGTAGCCGTACCGGCCCGCAGACGGATGCCGCCCGGGAACGGCACGATCATCTTGTTGAGCGCGGCAACCGATGGGAAGCGGGCTGAAAGGGCGGTCCACGCCCGCTCGGCCTGCGTTTGATTGGCGAACGCGCCGAGCTGTACGACGCTGCCTGTTGCGCCGGTCGGCTTGGACTCAGGCTCCGCCGGAGCGGGGGCTTTCGTCTCCGCCGGGGAAGCTTGCTTGGGCTGAGGTGCAGGCTTGGCAACCGGTACTTCGGGCAGCTTGTTGGGGTCGAGGCGCGAGTCCTTGTCCTCGCCTGCGCTCGTTTCAAACGCTGTCTCGCTCTCACCGGCAATGTCGAGACCGCCAGGATTGGGCGGCTTGATCTTGTACGGACCCGGTGGCGCCTTGATTAGCTGCGGCGGGCCGTTGGCGATCGCGTTGCGGTGACCTACCCAGAAGAACGCGCCAGCGACGATGACCACCGCTAGCGCAACGACGACCACTGCGGCCAGCATCTTACTCGCGGAGATTCCGCGCGGCTCGTCCTCGTCCTCAACGGCGGCAAGCCAGGGAAGCGGCTCTTCATAGGCACGTTCGTCAGTCATCGTGTCCTCACGCCGTTCCGATCACGACGCAGCTCTCGGCGATCATCCTCATTCGCTGGCAGAGGACGGCAGAATGCGCCTGCGACGTCGTTCCCATTTGCAGCCGGTAATAAACGCGGCCATTGCGGAGCGACTGAACCGGCACGACAAGCGCCGGAAGGTGCTTCAGCGCCGGGTTGACCTTGGTGATTGCCCACCAGCCGCGCTTCGCCTGGTGAGGCGTAACGAATGCGCCGATGCGCACCAGCCTGCCCGAGGCGCCGTCGATTTCGCGCACGGGCCATGGCCCCGGTGCGGGCGGCGGCTCCGCCTTCGCGATCTCGACCGGCTTCGGCGGCGCGGCGAGGCTTTTGTGCGGCTTGCGGGCTTTGTGCGACCGGGCCGCCACAACCGACGCGCGTTCGATGCGTGGCTGATCTTCGACAATTGGAATGGGCGATCCGACGATCGGCTCGACCGCCGGTTGCGCCGCCCGAGCCCGGGGGAGCCTGACGGTTGTCGATGCTTGCGGCCGGGAGGCCTGCGGTACGGAACTGTCGTCGACGCTCCGAGCTCCCATCCAGAATGCCCCGCTTCCGACCAGGAGGGTCGCGCCGAGAGCCGCGAAAAGCGGACCGCTGCCACCTCGCTTCGGCCGCTTTGGCGCGGGCTCGTCCGGTAACCACGGCAGCCGATCTTCAGCGACAGCCGTTTCGACGCTCATCAGCGCATCTCCTCGGTCGCGGCGACCCCCATCAGATCGAGACCGCTCCGGATGATTTGCGCGATTCCCATCGCGAGTTCCAGCCGCGCACGGGAAAGTTGTGGATTATTTTCAATGAGGAAGCGCCGCTCCGGATCATCGTTGCCGCGGTTCCAGAGAGCGTGAAACTCAGCCGCCAGGTCGTAGAGATAGAAGGCGATGCGGTGCGGCTCATGCGCCATTGCCGCGCCCTCGACGGCACGCGGGTACTGCGCAGCGCGCTTGACCAGCGCCAGCTCCTCTTCGTCGAGCAATGAGAGATCGGCCGGAGCGTCCAGGTCGACGCCCGCCTCGGCCGCCTTGCGCTTCAGCGAGCTGATCCGCGCATGGGCATATTGGACGTAGAAGACCGGATTGTCCTTCGACGCCTCGACCACCTTGGCGAAATCGAAGTCGAGCGGCGTGTCGGCCCGCTTGGTCAGCATCATGAAGCGCACGACGTCCTTGCCGACCTCGTTCACGACGTCGGCCAGCGTGACGAAGTCGCCTGCCCGCTTGCTCATCTTCACCGGCTCACCGGCACGGAACAGTCGGACCATGTTGATCAGCTTGACGTCGAGATCAACGCGGCCGTCAGTCAGTGCCTTCACCGCCGACTGGACGCGCTTGACGGTCCCGGCATGGTCCGCGCCCCAGATGTTGACCAGGTGGTCGGCGTTCTTTGCCTTCTGCCAATGATAGGCCGCATCGGCCCCAAAGTAGGTCCAGCTGCCGTCCGACTTCTTCATCGGCCGGTCCTGGTCGTCGCCAAACTCGGTCGAGCGGAACAGTGTCAGCTCGACAGGCTCCCACTCGTCGTGCGGATCGAGGCTCTTGGGGCGTTCGAGCGTTCCTTCGTATACCAGTCCCTTGGAGCGCAGCACTTCCATCCCCTCATCGACCGCACCGCTCTTCTGGAGCTCGGCCTCGGAGGAGAAGAGGTCGTGATGGATGTTCAGCAGGCCAAGGTCATGGCGGATAAGGTCGAGCATCGCCTTGATGGCCGCTTCCCGGAATATCGGCAGCCACTCGCTTTCAGGCTTTCCGACGAACTCATCGCCATGCTCTGCAGCGAGGATCGTGCCGACCGGCTTCAGATAATCGCCGGGATAAAGCCCCTCGGGGATCTCGCCGACGTCCTCGCCCAGCGCCTCGCGGTAGCGCAGGTGCACCGACCGAGCGAGCGTATCGACCTGCGCTCCCGCATCGTTGACATAATATTCCTTGGTGACCCGGAAGCCCGCAGCCTCCAGCACCCGGGCCAAACTGTCGCCGACGACGGCGCCCCGGCAATGACCGACGTGCATCGGGCCGGTGGGGTTTGCCGAGACATATTCGACGTTCACCCGCTCGTTCGCGCCGATCTTCGACAGGCCATAGCGGTCCGCTTCACGGAGGATGGTACGGAGCTCGTCCCGCCAGGCATCCGGCTTCAGCCGCAGGTTGATGAAGCCGGGCCCGGCAACCTCGACCGAGGTGACCGGCGGCAGCTCCTCGAGCTTCGGCTTGATTGCCTCAGCGAGCGCTCGGGGGTTCGTTCCCGCCGGCTTCGCCAACACCATCGCCGCATTGGTCGCGAGGTCACCGTGCGTCGCGTCGCGCGGCGGCTCTACCGTCACGTTCTTACGGTCGAGACCGCCCGGCAAGCTACCGTCGGTAACGAGGTCGTCGAGCACTCCGTCGAGGAGCGCGGCATATTGGGCGTACAAGCTCAAAATCGCGTCCGTTGCTGCGAGGAAGCGGCGCCTCTAGCGCAGCAATCCCGCGCCGTCACGCCTCGCTAGGAGACGACGAGCGGTTGGGTGAAGGCGACTCCTCGGCTCTCGGCAAACAGAGCGGACATCACTCGCGAAGGCTCCAACGAGTAATGTTGGGCGAGCGCGCCGGCAATGAGCGCATCGAGCGCCGTCGTCGGCTTGAGGTCGCGCCCCTCGTACAGTGCCGCCTGGCCCAGTCCCGGCCAGTCCGAGATCACTCGACCGCCGGCGACGGCTCCGCCCAGCAACATCGCCGCCGATGCCTGACCGTGGTCCGTGCCTCCAGTGCCGTTCGGGCGAACCGTCCGGCCGAACTCGGTTGCGACAACCACCAGGGTATTCGACCACTCCGGGCCAAGGCCGGTCTTGAGCGCCGCGAGCATCTGATCGAGATCCTTCAGCTGCGCGTTCAACCGTCCCCGTTGACCGGAATGCGTGTCCCAGCCGTTCGTCTCGATCATCGCGATCCGAGCGGCATCACCGAGCAGCATCTTCGCTGCCAGCGCACCGGTCGCCGCACCCTTCTGGCCGCCACCGGTCTGCATGGTTGAGCCCGCCTGCATCCGGGTTTCCATCGCGGCAGTCCAAAGCCCGTGAAGCTGCTGGTCGCTCTCGTAAAGCGCGCCGACGCGAGTCAGCAGGTCTTCGCTCGGGCTCGCCAGCTGGGATGTTGCATAGGATGAGACCTCGTGGCTTCCACGAAGCGCCATCGGGACGGTCGACGAGAGAGCCAGTGCTTTCGCATCGGCCGCGGGCACTATGCCCATCAGCCGGTTCACCCAGCCATCCTTCACCTGATAGGCGGCCGACCCGCCCGTCTCCAGGACGTTCTGCCCGTCGAAGTGCGACCGATCTCGATAAGGCGACGCCACGGCGTGGACGAACAGGGCCTGCTTGTCGCCGTACATCTTGGCCGTCTCGGACAGCGCCGGATGGAGCGTGAAGAAGGGGTCGAGCTTCGCGCCGCCCGCGGAATCCTGCACGAAATCACCGCGAATGCCGGCGAACTGCGGATCGCCGGTCGGAGCGACGATCGAAAGCCCGTCGGCCGCTCCGCGCTGGATGATGAAAACGAACCGCCGCTCGCCGCCGGTGCGGGCGAACGCCATCTTGGGATAGCCCAGGGTCGCAAGCACGGTGGCGGCACCACCTGCGCGAATGAAGGATCTGCGCGTGAGCATGTTCATCTCCTCACGAATTCTGGACTGACGAGCAGGAGCGCCAGGCCCTCGGTCGGACTCTCGGCGCGGGCGATTGCAGTGCGCGTGGCTTCGCTCAGCGAGCCAGGATAAAGCTTCTCGGCTAGCGAGCGCGCATCGACCGCCGATCCGGTCTTGTCGGCGATCCGCTGCGCGATCTCGACCCGGCGCACGAGCGCGTCCGGACCGGCCCAACTGGCCGCTATATCATCCCAGCCTGCAGGCGAACCTGGCTGCCACGTCGGCTGGCCCAACTGCCTCAACACGTTCGTCGCCATCATCGGATCGAGTTCGTGCGAGCCGACAGCGCGGAGCGCAGAGACCGACCATTCCCATGGCGTCTTGAACTTGACGGGCTTCGAGACCCAGGCCTCGGGTGAATCGATGAGCGCGCGGTAGACTGTCGGAAGGTCGCCGCCGCTCGCGAGATACGCCTTGCCTAGCCGGTCGACGAGCGCCGGTGATGGGTCGTCGCCGGTGAAATGGCGAGCAAGCTTGGTGGAAAGATGCTTCGCGGTCGCCGGGCTGGCAGCGAGGTCGAGCAGGACCGCGCGGGCCTGCGCCTCGCCATCCTGACGATATCGCTTGCCGATGATCGTCCGGTCGCCCGGCTCGTGGATCATCTCGGCGAACTGGAACTCGCCGGGCGTGCCGCCAACCATTCGCGCCGCAGGACCGCGCCCGATACCTGCGACCGTCCATCCGGTCAGCGCTCGTGCAAACTCGCTGACGTCCGCCTGCGTGTAGCCTGTACGGACGCCGAGCGTATGCAACTCCATGATCTCACGCGCCAGGTTCTCATTGAGTCCGCGCTGCTTCGCGCCGCGCATCGCCAGAAATCTTCCGGCCTGTGAATTCGGCCCAATCGATTGCGCCTGATCCAGATAAAGGAGCATCGCCGGGTGCTGTTCGACCGCCAGCAACATGTCCGAAAAGCGCCCGAGGACATGCGGCCGGATCGCCTCGAACTCGAGCAGGCCCGCGAGACCGATCACCTGGATCTTGTCGACCGACACGGCGAAATGGTTCGCCCAGAAATGGACCAGCCGTTCCACGAACGGACTGTCGGTCGTCAGCGCGCTGTCCAGCCGGGCGCCATTCATCACGACGTAATCGTCGCGGATCGCCTTTCTGAAGAACCGCTTGCCCGCGTCTTCCGGCGTCGACGTCGGGGCGGCTGCGGTCATTGCACCCGGTGTTGCGGTCATCGCACGCGGCGCTGCGGTCGTCATCGAAGCCTTCAGCATCTGCCGCTTGGCCCGCCCCGCCATCTGCTGCTCCTGCAGATAGTCAGCAAGCTGAGCGACTACTTGGTCGCGCCCGGGAACCTGCTCTAGCGCTTGAGGGCGCGGCTGAAATCGATCCATTTGCTGGATCAACCAGCGCTTTGGATCGCCTATCACCCGATCGTCGGGGCGAGCACCAAGCCCGAACCGGTCGAGCGCAATCGTCGTCGAGAGCATCCCAGTCTCCTTGGGATGCGAGATAAGCGCTGCCTCGGCTGAACCGCTTGTGAAAGCGAATTTTACAAATTTGTAACCTTAAAAGCGGCTCGCCGGCAGGTTCACAGGACCGACCAGTTCCTCATGCCGGGCAATCGCGAACCGGTCGGTCATGCCGGCAATGAAGTCGCCGATGTTCCGCAACCGCTGCACATCATCACCATCGTGCTGCCACCATCTGGGAAGAAGGCTCGGATCGGCGCAATAAGCCTTGGCGAGGTTGGCTACGACCCTCTCGGCTTCCTGCCGGATCGGTTGAAGCTCAGGCAAGCCGTAGAGTCGGGTATAGAGAAATCGCTTCAGCGCCCGTTCCTCGCTTCCGAGCGAAGCTGAGAAGCCCGCCAGCTGGCAACCCGCCGTCCGAACGTCTTCGATCGATTGGACGCCCGCGTGGCGAACCCGGCGGATCGTCTCATCCAGCACATCGGCAACCATGTGCCCGATCATGTCCCTCACCAGCGCGCGTTGCTGCTTCTCCAACGATATGCCGGGATGCCGCTCACCGATGGCGTCCCACAGCCGTCTGACAAGCGGCAGTTCGAGCAGCTCGTCGAGTTCCAGCAGGCCGGCGCGAAGGCCGTCGTCGATATCATGATTGTCGTAGGCGATATCGTCCGAGATGGCGGCCAACTGCGCTTCGAGGCTCGGCCAGCTGCCTAGCTCAAGGTCCCAGTCACTGTTGGCCTCGGCCATCGCCCAAGACTGCGAGCTCACCGGACCGTTATGCTTGGCCAAGCCCTCGAGCGCTTCCCAGCTGAGATTAAGGCCGTCGAATTCCGGATATGGCGTTTCGAGTCGAGTGACGATGCGGATCGTGTGGGCGTTGTGGTCGAACCCTCCCGCCTGGGCGAGCGCTGCGCTGAGCGCGTCCTCGCCGGCGTGGCCGAAGGGCGGATGACCAAGATCGTGAGCGAGGCAAAGGGCCTCGGTGAGATCCTCATTGAGACCTAGAGCGCGTGCCATGGTCCGTCCAATCTGAGCGACCTCCAGGCTGTGCGTCAGCCGCACCCGGTAATGATCGCCATCCGGCGCGACGAAAACCTGCGTCTTGTGCCGGAGCCGGCGGAACGCGACCGAATGGATCAGGCGATCGCGGTCCCGTTGGAAGATGTCGCGGGGACCGCGGGGTCCGCTATTGTCCTCCGGATGGAGCCTGCCCCTTGAGCGGGATGGAACTGCCGAGAGCGCTTCGAGCGGCTTCATTCAGCAGGCAGTGGCGCAATCCTGTCCGCTTGTGAATTGGTCCATTGCATCGGCTCGATGCCGATGGACTCTAGATCGTCGGCGAAAATGCTTGCGTCGCTGCGGCCGCGAAATGGACCAACGATGAGCCGGGCGCCGTCCGCACTGCGCGCGATATAGGGCGTAATGCCATCGAACAGTTCCGCATTCTGGTTCTTCAGGCGCTGAAACCGCGCCGATAGCGTGTCGACGTCAGAGCCGCTGGCAAGCTGGAGCCACAGCTTCGGCTGAAAACTGATGTTGGTCCGCTGAACGGCCGAGGAAGCGGGCTTTGGTCCATAAGAGGCCTGAACCGGAGCAGTCGCGAGACGCGCAGCGGCTTGCGGCGGCGCCGATGGGGCATTCAACAAAGCATCTATTCCAGCGAGGCGATCATCGTTCACGCTCGCAGCGACACCGACCGCTCGCTGCGGCGCAGCATAGGCATAGGCCGCGCCACCCGAATCCGGGAATATCCCCAGATTGACGGCGGCGGCTTTCTGCCCTGCGGAGAGGCTCGACAAGCGCAGCATGAACGGAGCAACGCCGCTCGAAGCGCCGGGCATTGCGGCGTTGATGGCCGACAGCGCCGCATTGGGATCGCCGGTGAGCGCGAGCACGAATGCCCTGACGCGAGCCGTCCCCGGATCGCCCTTGGCCGAAAGCGGCGCGAGAGTGTCGATGGCTGCGGCGCGGTTGCCACTGATTGCCAGGCTCAGCGCGAGGCGGCGGCGGGTCTCATCGCTGTCGGCGCCAGACAGTGCGAGTCGATAGTCCGCCTGGGCCTGAGTCTGTTGGCCCATCAGGTCGTAAGCCAGTCCGCGGTCGCAGGCGAAGCTCGCAACCGGCGCGCCGAGCTGCTGAGCGCGCTTGAAGTAGGGCAGCGCGCTCTTGGGATCGCCGTTCGCCACGGCAACCGCACCCATCCCCGCCTGGGGCAATGGACTGGTCGGATCGACGTCGTCGGCGCGGGCGAAGAAACCAGCGGCCGCTTGGGCGTCGCCCACCGCTAGCGCCGACTTGCCGGCGCCGATCAGCGCCTCGAAATCCTTGGGATCGGACGCGAGAGTCCGAACGTACCGGCCGAGCGCTGCCGTCGCGCTCTCGTCGTACGGCGAGTAGCTGCCCTGCGCCGATGCCGGCACGGAAGCCGCAACGCCGACGCACAGCGCAAGCGTCGCTCCGAGTCCCAATTGCAAAATTCCCCGCATCACCTCTCCCCGGTGGCGCACAGAATCTTGCCGGAAGCTTTCTGGCTAGGGGGTTTACGGTGAGCCGTGCGCTCAAGAGGACGGGGACCCCCATTTCAACGAAAAAGGGCGGCCCGCGAGGACCGCCCTTTGACTTGTGTCGACCGGCTTACTGGTTGTTCTGCCGGTTGAGGAAGCGCGGAATGTCGATCGGTTCGCGCTTGTAGGACGTCTCGTCCTCATCGATCTGTGCCTTCGGCGCGCCGCGAGCGATGTTGGACATCCGCTCGAACAGAGTGCCGCCGGCGCCCGCAGCGGGAGCCGCGGTCTCGTCCTCGTCCGCGGGCGGCGCGATCGGCGGAGCGCCGACCGGGCTGGTCAGGATGTCGTCGGCGCCGAGCAACAGCTCTTCATCGCCATCCTCGGCAATCGCCTCGATCGGCTCGTCGGCAACGGCCGCCGGGGCCTCTACCGGGGCAGTTGCCGCGGCCGGCTGACGGGCCGGGAAGGTGAACACCTTGCCCGGAGCCGGTTGAGCGCCGACCTCGGCTTCGATTCCCGTGGCAACGACCGAGACGCGGATCTTGCCGCCGAGGTCGTTGTTGAACGCCGAACCCCAGATGATGTTGGCGTCGGGGTCGACCAGTTCCTTGATGTGGCTGGCCGCTTCGTCGACTTCCATCAGGCGCATGTCCTCGCCGCCGGTGATCGAGATGATGACGCCCTTGGCGCCCTTCATCGACACGCCGTCGAGAAGCGGGTTGGAAATGGCCTTTTCGGCGGCTTCGATGGCGCGGTTATCGCCATCGGCTTCGCCGGTGCCCATCATCGCCTTGCCCATCTCGCTCATCACCGAGCGAACGTCGGCGAAGTCGAGGTTGATGAGACCCGGCATGACCATCAGGTCGGTGATCCCGCGGACGCCCTGCTGGAGCACCTCGTCGGCCATCTCGAACGCCTGCTTGAAGGTCGTCTCGCTGTTGGCGAGGCGAAACAGGTTCTGGTTCGGAATGACGATCAGCGTATCGACGTGCTGTTGAAGCTCGGCGATGCCCGCATCGGCCGAGCGGCCACGGCGGGCGCCTTCGAACGCGAACGGCTTGGTCACCACGCCGACGGTCAGGATCCCCTTGTCCCGCGCTGCCTTGGCGATGACCGGGGCAGCGCCGGTGCCGGTGCCGCCACCCATGCCCGAGGCGATGAAACACATGTGAGCGCCTTCGAGCGCCTGCATGATCTCGTCGATCGACTCTTCCGCAGCAGCGCGGCCGATCTCCGGCCGCGAACCCGCGCCGAGGCCCTGCGTGATCTTGAGTCCGAGCTGGATCCGGCGGTCCGCTTCGGAATTGTTGAGCGCCTGGGCATCGGTGTTGGCGACCACGAAGTCGACGCCCTGGACGTCGGCCCGCATCATGTTGGCGATGGCGTTGCCGCCCGCGCCGCCGACGCCGATCACGCTGATCCGCGGGCGGAGCTCGTCAACCTCCGGCCGGATGAAATCGATGCTCATGTCCCTAAACCTCCCCCAAACACCGCAACGCGTTGAGCCTTGGGGAAGAATCTTTGAATCATTGCGAGTCGCAAGCCAAGCGGAAAAGTTAACGCTGGACAAAAAAGATGGGGTAAGTGTCTCTTTCGGGACTCACTTAATCCACGGCGGCCGGCCGCTCCGGGTCAGCAACCTACCCCTTCATGCTCATGACGGGCCCGGTCTTCATCTGATGGATGTGCTTGACGGCGTCTCGCCA
>DASUZY010000143.1:0-10371 GCA_036376635.1 Sphingomicrobium sp. | reverse complement strand
CCTCGGCATAGCGGCTGAGCTCGAGCGCATGCCCGAGCGCGATTGCTGCCGGCTTCTCGCAGATGACGTGCTTCCCCGCCTTGAGCGCGGCGAGCCCCTGCTCGTGGTGGAGGAACGGCGGGGACGCGATGTACACGAGGTCGACTTCAGGATCGGCCAGCACGCCCTCGATGGTGCCATGGATTTTGATTCCGGGGTGATCGGCACGGAAGGATCCGATCGAATCCTCGTTCGGATCGTAGGCGCCGGCGAGGCGCGCGCCCGGAGATTTCGCGAATTGGGAAACCGCAAAGCGGGCAAACCCGCCGGTTCCGACAACTGCAAATCCGACTGGCGTGGTCATCCGGGGCTCTCATGCGGGAAAGAAAAAATGTTTAGTCTATTGTCTTTTTATAAACAATCTTTCGCGCTTCACCCTATGATGTTCAAAGGCCGTGGAAGGGTGCCGCAACATTGATGGTCAATTCGCGTTTACACGTTTGTCAGTGAGCCTTGAGGATGTTGTCTTGTGAATGAGGCACGATTTCCATGGCGCCCGTCGGAGCCGGTAACGCTGACCGAAGACCACATCATGTCGGTGTTGCTCGTGAGGCGCGCCCGCAACGAGGTCCTGGCCGACAATCTCTTCTCGGACCCGGCGTGGGACATTCTGCTGGAGCTCCTGGGCGCCCGGTTGGGCGGGCGGAAGATGACTGCTGCTGATCTGGCAACAGCAATCGGGATTCCCTTATCCACGACGAGCAGATGGATTGAGGCGTTGGAGCAACGCGGGTTGATCGAAGGCGCGGCAACCGCCAAGGCGGAGCGTTCACTCGGGCTCAGCGCGGAAGGCGCTTCACGGATGGAGCGGCTCGCCGGAAGATGGGCGACAGCCTTCTCTGCAATTACCTAGGCTGTTCTTGGCGATCCCTCGCTCTTCGCGCGCGAGCAGCCCCAGCAGCTGATGTGCCGCGAGATCGACATGGGCTCCGATCTGGGCTGGCGCGTCAGCCCGGTCAAGCAAGGCAAGCGCCTCGCGGAGGTGTGCAAGCGCCGACATCAGTGTCTCGTCGCTATCCAGCATTGAAAGGCTCCGGGCAGGGGAATCGACCGAGTTAAACCGAAAGCGGCTTAACACCGTGACAACGGGATGTATCCCGAAGCCCGATGTTCGATGGAATGGGGCGCTCACATCCAAGCAAGCAGACCGATCCCTTGTGTCGTTCTGAGAAGAGGTGGTCCATCACACCGTCCGCGGCGCCCTTCACTGCGTTCATGAAATTAGCGCAGTCGGCGCACCGGGACGCCCAGGCAACGCTAACGGCAGTTTTCGACCCATTCCGGCCATGGGCTCACATTTGCCAATTCTAGCGCCAGCCGTGATCGCGAGCCGCTTTCTCCCGGCTTTGGTCGAACGGTTCTCCGACGATGGTCGTATCGACCAGCGAGGCGAGCGCGGGATCCATGCCCGCGGCCATCCGATAGTCGCCGCCTTCTCCTCCGGTCGCGACGAGGCCCTTCAGCTGCCACCGTCCGTCGCGACGGCAGGCGAGGCCGCTGGATGAAGGCTGGGTGAAGGTCCGGCAGACCTCTCCGGCGCGGTCGCGATAGCTGATGCCGATGCGGACATCGCCGGATGGAGCGCTGGCGAGTTGCGTGTCGAGAGCATGGTCGAGCGCCGCGGCGGCGTAAATGGTGCCGCCCTGAACGTCGACGGGCGCCGGGCTGCGCGAGGGGATCATCGTCCCCACCATCACCCCGATGACGAGCGTTGCAGCGAGCGCGGTCCATTGCGGAATCGCCGGGATCAGTCTTGCGCGCCTCGCGGCCGCGAGATCGACCACGTCCGCGCCTGGGCGGGCGGCTTGCTGGAGCCGTTCGGGAATCGGCGCCGCGGCGATGGGATCAAATGCGGCGTGAAGGCGTGATCCGAGCGCGCGATGCTGCGCCGCCAGCAGCGACAGCTCCGGGTCGGTCTCGACCTTGGCCCCGAACGCCGCCGCGTCGGCCGGGTCCAGCTCGCCATCGAGCCAGGCGAAGAACTTTTCCTCGTCGTTCATTGATCACCTACCATGGTCAGGAGCGCGGTGCGTCCCCGGACCAGCCTGCTCGACACGGTGCCGATGGGCAGGCCGAGCATTTCCGAAACCTCGCGATAACCGAAGCCCTCTATGAGGATCAGCGCGACCACTTCGCGCTGCTCGTCGGGAAGGCGCTCCATCGACGCCATGATCCGGCTGAGATCCAGCGCAGCATCCATGGCCGCGCGTGGATCCTGGCCGATCTTGAGCCCTTCTTCCTCCGGCGCCTCGCGTGCATCCCTGCGCGCGCTCGCCCTCCTGGTGTCGATCCACAGGTTGCGCATGATGCGGTAGCACCAGCTGTCGAGCCTGGTTCCCGGCTGCCACTGGTCGCGCGATCGCAGCGCGCGCTCGATCGTCGACTGAGTCAAATCGTCGGCGTCGGCCGCGTTGCGGCTCAGCGCATGCGCGAAGCGGCGAAGCCGCGGCAGCAGCGCCGAGAGCTGGCCTTCGAACGACGATGATTGGTCCATCAGGCTCCATGAGGATGAAACGACACCCCGCCGACGTTTCATCCATAATAGCCATGATAAACAGGGTGTCCGATGTCCAGATTGTTCCGCCAGCTGCTCTGCACCGCGCTTGGGGCCGCCGCGCTGTCGGCGAGCGCCAACGCGCAGCTGCCGGGCTTGAGCGCAATGCCGCCGGTCGGGCTTCCCCTGCCCACGGGCAATCTTCCCGTCGCCGGGCCGCTCCTTCAGAATGTCCTTGGCCGACCGGACGCGCAGCAGGCGATCAGCCCGACGCTCGACTCCGTCAGCGGCGTGACCACGGACATCGCCAATTCCGGCGCTCCCAACCTGCTCGAACTCAGAAGACTGCGGCTTCAGGAACTGATCCGAACCAACCGCTCGACCGTCGAGAGCGATGGCGACGGTCAGCCGGTGCGGCGCGGGATCGTTGCCGTGCTCGACCCCGATCCCGCCGGACTCCAGGCCGCGCTGCGCGCCGGCTTCCGCATCATTTCCGACCAGACGGATCCGAACCTTGGCCTCCGCTCCGTCTCGCTCGCGGCGCCCAATGGAATGAGCGCCAAGCACGGAATCAAGCTGCTGCGGAGGGTCGCGCCCGAGCTTCAATCGGATTTCGACCCCCTGTTCGAGCCTGCGGGCGGGGACCTGAGGCCGATGATGGCACCGGTCGCGGGCTTTCAGGCCGGCGGAGCAGGCCAGGCGATCGGGATGATCGATGGCGGCGTCGCCTCGCACCCGTCGCTTGCCGGCAAGAGCATCGAGCAGAACGGCTTCGCCGGGCCGCCGCGGCCGACTGGACACGGTACCGCCGTCGCCTCGCTGCTGGTCGGAACGGAAGGCCCGTTCCACGGCGCAGCAACTGGCGCACGGCTCTATGTCGCCGACATCTACGGGGGAAACCGTGCGGGTGGATCGGCAACAGCGATCGTCCGCGCGCTCGGCTGGCTTGCGGGCAAGCATCCGCAGGTGATCAACATCAGCCTGGTCGGACCGCCGAACAAGCTGATGGAGCGCGCGATCCGGGCGGTGGAGGCACGTGGCATCGAGGTCGTGGCCGCAGTCGGCAACGACGGTCCCGCCGCGCCGCCGCAATATCCTGCATCTTACCCTGGGGTCATTGCGGTGACCGCCGTCGACGGGAACGGCCGGGCGCTCCCCGAAGCAGGGAAGGCGGCCCACCTCGATTTTGCGGCACCCGGCGCCGACATGGCTGCAGCACTCCCCGGGAGCGGCTTCACGCGCGTGCGCGGCACCAGCTTTGCCGCACCGCTCGCCGCAGCCCGCCTGCTCGAGGCCGGATCGCCGCGGGCACTCGCCCGTGAAGCGCGGCCCGGCAAGGGCCGAGTCGGCCGCGGCGTGGTTTGCGGCGCGTGCCGCATCGACCCGAGGACCATGGGCCTCAAATAAAAATGTTTCGGCCGCGGGATGAAGCAATTCCGGGCTGTCGTTCTCAACACAGGAGCCAGTTGAAGCTCCGGTGAAAGTTCAAAGGAGAATGACATGAACAAGGTCATGCTGGCCGCAGCTTGCGCACTCGCGCTTGGCGCCGTCCCCGCGCATGCACAATTGCTCGGCAACGTCGGCGGGACTGTGAGCGGCGCGCTCAACGGCACCCTCGGCGGAACCCTCGGCAGTGCCGGCTCCCTGGGCGGAGCGCTCAATGGTGCCGGTAACCTCGGGGGCGCCATGAACGGCGCGCTGAACGGCCCCGCGTCGCTCGCCAACAGCGTCAGCGCGGTCGGGTCAGGTACGGCCAGCGGATCGGCGGCCGGATCTGTCGACCGTCGCAGCGGCTCGGCCAGCGGCAATGTCGGTCTCGCTGGCACGGTCACCGGCGCCGTGAACAGCGCCACCTCAGGCGCTCTTGCGGGTACCGATCTCGCCAGCAACGGCGGGGCCTCGGGAAGCGCTTCGGCCAGCAGGAATGCCGGCTTCGGCGTGCGGGGAGTCGGCACCGACCAGGCGGGTTCGCTCGCCGGCCAGCTTTCGGGAACCGTGAACGGCACCGCGAATGCAGCAGGATCGGCGGGCTATTCGGCAGCCGGGCAGGCGATGGGCAGCGCCAATGGCGCCGCCGACGCGGCAGGGTCCGTCGCTTACTCGGCGGCAGGCCGGTCGATGGCAGCTGCCAATGGTGGCCTATCGGGCATGTCGATGAATGGCGGGCTCTCGGGCCAGGGCTCGAGTACTGCAAGCACGCACACGGCTGCTCGAACGCCGGCCAACGCGAGTGCGCAGGGGAGGGCCAGCGCGCGAGGCAATGGCAAGGCTTACGGTTCCGCCGGAACGCGGGGCAACCGCTAGCGCCCGGCCGGGAACGGCCGCCGGTTCTACTGGCGGTCGATAAGCTGCCCGCCGTGCACCTCCAGTTGGTGCGCGGCGGGCAGTATTGCGGCAGCTTTCAGCCCATTGCCGACAAATGCGCTTCTGTTAGATTCGAGCGGTCGGGGACATCGCCGAATGCGCTTTCGCTTCTTCAGGCCGCTGCACGGTTGGCGCGAGTTCATCCACGAAATCGTCATCGTTGTGATCGGTGTTCTGCTCGCGCTCGCTGGCGCGCAACTGATCGAAGATTGGCGATGGCAGCAGAAAGTAGGTTCGACGCGCCAGTCGATCGCGGACGAGCTTCAGCAGAACGCGTTGCAGGCGGGATTGCGGCTGGCCGTCGAGAATTGCTTGCGGGACCGGATCGGCGAGCTCGCGACGCGGCTCAAAGCGAGCGACGGCCGGTGGCAAGCGGACCCGATCTCTGCCGGCCCGAACGCCCGTCCCACGCCCCATTGGGACAACCGGAGCATGGGCCGTGTCTATACCATCCCGCTGGTCGGCTGGCCCCAGGACGCCTGGGACACGGCCAAATCTGCGGGGGTCGTCGATCACATGAGCCATGAGGAGGCCGCAGTCCTTAGCGAAATCTACGGTGCGATCGCCGGTATTCGCGACTTCCAAAACCAGGAGCTTTCGATTGAATCGAGCCTTGCATTCCTGAGCACGGACGAGCAGCTCGACAGTGGTGCACGGAACGAGGCGCTCGCGAAACTTGGACAGCTCGACGCGCTCAACACGACGAATGCCGGCCTGAGCGACCTCATCCTCCAGCAGATGAAAGGCCTTCATTTGCGTATCGACGGTGCTCGCATCTCAGCAGACCTAAAGGAGGAAATCGCCGCCGCGCGAGCAAGCCGCGGTGAATGCGTGGTTGATGTGCGCGTCCAGCTTTAACGTCAGCTTTCCGGCCATTGAGACATTCGCGACGACTGGAAACAGCGCTCCACCTCGCGATCGTCCCACCTGAAACGCACCGACGATGCGACCACGACGGTCAGCCCTTGTGCTCCCTGGCCCAGTCGAGGATCTGGTCGGAAAGCTCGTCGCTGTCATTATCCTTCATCGTCGGCAGCCTGTGCCAATTATATCCTGGCGAGTTGCTGTTCCGCAGGGCCTGGAAGGAATCGTAGGCGGCGCCGGCCGCCGCCTGCAACGCGGGAGCATTGGCGGCGATTGCGCTTCCCATCCAGCGCGCGAGTGCCGGCAGTGCCGGGCGGGAGGAATCGCTCATGCTCGAAGCGAGCGATGGAAGAAGCGTTGCAAGTCCCGGAACCACGCGCTGGACATAGCCCGCCCGGTTTTCGTTCAGCCCGATTGCAAGCGCCGCGATCGAGCTCAGCGGAGGCGGCGGCATGGGCGGCGCGATCGACGCCAGGACCTGGCCGAAAAGGGAGATCCGGCTGACTTCCGGGCCGATCGCACTGCCCGCGAGCGGCATCGCGAAGGCCGGGCTCTGGACCGCGCTGTTGATCGTCTGTTGAGAGAAGGGCAGGCCATAATATCGGGCCGAGCGCCGCAGGATGAAGGTCGGGGCATTATCGAGGATCGGCGAGAACTGCGCCAGCACCGACGTCTGCACATTGCCGTAGGAAAGGCCCATGACGGCAGCCACTCCGGCCGGCGAAAAACCGAACGTAACGGTGATCGGAGGAGCGGAATCTTGCGCAACCAGCGCCTGGCACAACACCCAGGTCAGTTGGGGCATGGAGGGACCGGCGGCAAATTTCGGTGTCGACACGGCAAGCTGGATCGAGACGTTCGACCCGTTCTTCAAACGGCCCGAGATGCCTGCCGGAACGCCAGATTGCTTGCCGATGACGGTCGCCGGCGAGCCGTCGTTGAGGAGGCGCCCCTGCAGATGTTGCGGCAGGAAGGCAGGTGTCGTGCTGACGACCGAGATGTCAGGCAGCTTCGGCGCCGGATCGTCGCTGAAATACAGGTTCGACGAGATCGGCACGAAGACGTCGATATGCTGTGTGGGCGTATAGCCCGCGCTTGCGAACACCGCCGGGCGCGTCGGAAACTCAATGAACCGGACCGGTGCGTTGAGAAAGATTCGCGTGAGGCCGGGGAGGCTCCTGTTGGCGGATAAGATTCCCTTGATCCACAGATAGCGATCGGCCGGCGTGGACGACTGCGCAAGCAGCGCGGGCATGATGCCGCCGGCGAGGATTGTACCGGCAAAGCCCTTGAGCAGGGATCGCCTGGCAATTGGGAAGAAACGCAGGTCGCCAAACCCATCCATGAACACCTCCGGTTACAACTGCTTCTGCACTGCTGTCGCTATTGATGCTTGATGACGGATCGCGGCACTGAACTGGCCGCCGGCGAGGCGGCGCAGCCGAGGCGCGCAGCCTTGATGTCGGGATGGTGAGTGGTCTCCACGGCTACTTCCAGATCGATCAGGGCATCGCCCGGCGGGCAATGCTGCTGGGGAATCTGCGCGTATGTCGTAGGATAAAGGCCCGAGGGCTTTTCCGGGCTGAATTTCGTGTCCGCGTAAGAAGACAGCGCGGGGTTCGAGGCATTGCCGCAATAAATGACGGGATCGGCCAGGAACCGACGCGCCTGCTCTCCTGAAAGACCGGCATAATAAGCCGTCGCCATCTCGCCGGACATGCCGGTGATCCACTCGTTCTTTGTACAGAGTAGGGTTGTCCCGTGATTGCCATAGTTGCCGCCGGCGGTCCCGGCGGAGACCGGCTGGGCACTCCATCCCCCGAGGAGATTGGGTGACGTGCAAAGTAGAGAAATCTGCGCGGTCCACCCGCCCTGGCGTTCGGCGATACCGGCAGCGGACTGGCCTGCGGGACACGAGATGTGGGTCCAGTGGAGC
This sequence comes from Sphingomicrobium sp., assembly GCA_036376635.1. Taxonomy (GTDB): domain Bacteria; phylum Pseudomonadota; class Alphaproteobacteria; order Sphingomonadales; family Sphingomonadaceae; genus Sphingomicrobium. The sequence continues at coordinate 2,674 of DASUZY010000143.1, read as the reverse complement.
TGGTCGTTCGAGTCGATGTCGCCGACGATCCCGGAATGCTCTTCGGCAAGCTGCGCGTTCTGCTGTTCGGTTCCCTGCTGCTGCGCCCTGCCGGGATCCGGCCAGGCCATCCAGATCAACAACGCCGCGACTCTCATGGTCTTGGGCATGCATGCTCTCCAACACGGTCGAACCGGAGTTCGGCGAGTTGGCAAAATTCAACCACGCCTGTTTTCTGACCACCATGGCCAAAAGCTGACTTTTTCCTGATTTTGACGAGCGGCACCCAAAGCTGCGCCGTAATACATCGCTTTGGTGCCCCAGACTTGGCTACCGCGGAGAGGGCAATAGATGGTGCAAGCCGGGCCCGGGCAGGCCCGCCTCCTATTCTTTTGCCTGAGCCCTATTCAGACCGTCTCTGATGGCAACTTTCGATCCAAAGCTGCCGTTGGGCCGCCTTAGGATCAGCGTCGAGCGGTGCGAGTGCTTACGCGTCGAGCCAGGCAGCGAGCCCAGCCAGCGTCTGAAGCCCGTATTCGACTGCGCCAAAGCCGATGACGGTCTGACGTCGGGCACGGGTCGGATGGAGTTGGCGCAAGGTCAGGACCGTCTTTCCGTCGCCTTGCTCGTCGAAGGTTACCATCATGCGAAAGCGGTCCGGATCGTCGGGATCTGGCGTGCCATGATCCATCACGATCCGTTCTCCTGGCACGATCTCCAGGAAGCGCATGAGGTTGGGAAAGCGCTGCTCCTGGCCCTCGAACAATCCCACCATGTCGAAGCGCCAGAGGCCGCCTTGCCGAATATCCGCCTCGTGGGTTTCGATGCTCAAGCCGGTCGGTCCGTACCATGCGGCGAGCGCATCAGGGTCCATCCAGGCAGCGAACACTTTCGTGCGCGGATGACTGAGCAGCTTGACGAGGACGATCTCGCGATCGGGCGACCAGGTATCCAACGGGCTTTCCATCAGGCCGCTCCAGTGTTGTCCAGATAGGCTTCCAGACGGTCGACCCGTTCGGCCCAGTGTCGACGCTCGGCTTCCATCCAGTTCGCGGCCTCGTCGAAGCGCTGACGAACCAGTCTGCACCAGCGACTGCGACCACGCTTCTCCGTGATGATCAGGCCGCAGTCCTCCAGCACCTTCAGATGCTGGGCAAAGGACGGCAACGCCATGTCGAAGGGCGTAGCCAGCATGGTCACTGGCGCCTCGCCGTCAGCGAGCCGCGAGACCACCGCGCGGCGTGTCGGATCGCTGAGGGCGTGGAAGGCCAGATCGAGGGGGGTCGAGCGATGACGCATGCATTTGAATTAAAGCCGCGGGGACACGGGTCAACAAAAATAAGGTGCTTGCCTAAGTAATGCCAATCGATATGAAGGCATTCACCTTACTATTATGGCTGAGGAGAGTGCCTGTGGCTGTTCGTGTCGATTTGATCATCTCCCTCGACGGTTTCGCAACGACCACCGATCAGACACCAGAGGCGCCGGTGGGTGAGGATTGGGGACGGCTCGTCGAAGCCTATGTGGCGACGAGGACAATGCAGGAGCGGGTGTTCAAGGATACGAGCGGCAAGGGCACCACCGGCGTGGATGATCAATATGCCAGGGCGTATTTCGAGAACGTCGGTGCGGAGATCATGGGGGCGGGCATGTTCGGACTGCACAGCTTCCCCGACAATCCGGACTGGCGCGGCTGGTGGGGCGAAGAACCGCCGTTTCGGTGTCCGGTGTTCGTTTTGACCCACTCGCCTCGACCGTCGATCGAAATGGCTGGAGGCACCACATTCCACTTCATAAGCGCCGAGCCCGCCGATGCACTCCAGCGCGCTGCGGCCGTTGCCGACGGGAAGGATGTCCGGATTGGCGGCGGCGCCAGTGTCGTGCGCGATTTTCTCAAGGCGGGCCTGGTCGACCGACTTCATGTCGCGATTGCGCCGATCCTCCTCGGCCGTGGCATTCGCCTCTGGGACGAGCTGCGCGGGTTGGAGCGGGCTTACGCTGTAAGCGCGGAAGCGGCGGAAACCGGCGTCGTTCATGTTACCTTCGACCGGTTGTCCGACAACGTCAGCTAACGAACCACCGGCGCTTGGCTCTTCATGGGCACTGGAAGCATCGAACAGCTTGAGATGCCTGGTGGCAGCTTTCGACCCATTGCTGCCGCTAGCCCATCCTGCTCAGCAAACGAATGACGTTAAAGTGTCACGTCAGGACACTTGTGCTGCGATGCAACAAAGCTAGGGCTCGATCGCTCTGCAGCAGCCACCCTCAGCGAACGGAATCACCAGTGTTTAGCTTCTTCATCGCTACTACATGATTGCCTGGTCTCGTGCGCGGGGTTGGTGTGGCTTCTAGGGCCAGAGATCCGCGGTCACGGAAAGTAGGCGGGTGTAGCTCAATGGTAGAGCAGGGGCGTTCCACGCCTCATACGGGGGTTCGATTCCTTCCACCCGCTCCAGCCCTCGCGCCCCCAGTTCCGATGGCAGCTTTCGACCCATTCCTGCCATTAGCTTCGCGCCTGTATTGACCCCAAAGCGGACACTAGACCGACCCCGATGTGGTTCATTACACTTCGGCGCTCTGAGGAGGTCGGAATGTCGATTTTCCTAATCCTGACGGCCTTCATTCAAGCTCCGATTGAAGGCCAGCAATGCGAGCACCTCGATGCGGCGAAGCTCTCGTTGCTCGTTAGGCGGGT
>DASUZY010000142.1:0-21129 GCA_036376635.1 Sphingomicrobium sp. | reverse complement strand
GCTCGACCGACTGAAGAGCATCCGTCAGTGCTCGCCATGCAGGCACTGGCAAATGAACTGAAGATCTGGATTCCCACGAGCTTCTTCGAGTCAGACGGGCCGCACCACTATAATAGCCTGGCGATGATTGGCCCCGATGGCAAAGTCGCTGGCGTCTATCGGAAGAGTCACATCCCTGACGGGCCAGGATACGAAGAGAAATTCTATTTTCGGCCCGGCAACAGCGGCTTCAAGGTGTGGAGCGGACCCCATCGTTCGACGCTGGGAGTCGGCGTCTGCTGGGATCAATGGTACCCTGAAACCGCGCGCGCGATGATGCTGATGGGCGCTGACATCCTGTTCTATCCGACAGCGATCGGCACCGAGCCCCACGACCCGGACCTCGACACATCGCGGCTGTGGCGCAGGGCGATGATCGGCCATGCGGTTTCCAATGTTGTACCTGTCGTCGCTGCCAACCGCATCGGCACCGAGCATGGCCAGCGCTTCTACGGGCACAGCTTCATCTGCGACGAGCGTGGCGACATGCTCGCTGAATTCGGTTCGGAGGAAACCGGTGTCCTGGTCGCTACCCTCGACCTCACGCTCGCCAAGAAACACCGGGCTGCCTTTGGATTCTTCCGCGACCGGCGCCCGGAGCTCTACGGGCGGCTCGTTCAGGACCTTTAGCGCCTTCGCCGGAGCCGGCTGAGCTGCTTCCCCGTCGCCACCGCCAGAACGACCACGAGGAGCGGTGTGCTGCTGACGGGTCCGCCAGCGATGATCGACCATGAACCAACCGCTGCTACGCCAATCGCTCCGGCCGTTAGAAATGCCGTGTCGATTGCCCATCTTCGCCGATCGACGCCCGGATGAAGCAAGGCCGAAGTGACCATGGCCCAGATCCGCATTAAGGCTATCGCCCCAAGAACGCTCGCCACGCTGACGAGGTAGAACGGTATCGCTCGGGTCGGTCCCGCTTCCGCGATCATCCGCGCAACGAACGGGGTCAGCCCAACCAGCCCCAGCAGCAAAAGGTTGAGCAGAGTGATGACTCGATCGACCTGGGCCAGCTCCGCGAGCATCCTTCGGTGCACGATCCAGAAGGCGCCGACGAGGCCGAACCCGAACAGATAGCCGACCAATGGCCTGCCCGCAGTGTGGAAGAGCTGGCTCATCGTCCCGTCCCAGTGATCCGGCAGCCGCAGATCGAGCGCGAGCAACGTGATGGCGATCGCGAATACTCCGTCGGAAAGCATGAGCAACCGATCGTAATCGTGCCGCTCGATCCGTGCTTTCAGCGGCTCGCTCATGTGCAAGCTTTCGGGCTCGCCAACCATACTCACTCCCCCCGAAGTTGCAGCGCTCGCTCGAACACGTCCTCAAACATCCTCGCGTTCAGCCTGCCTGTATTCTGGTTGTATCGCGAGCAGTGGTAGCTCGACAGAAGGATTCGGCCGTCGGGCGATGCAATCTCGGAGCCATGACCGAACGAAGGCCTGATCCCCAAAGCCTTTGCTGAGGCGACGTGCGCAATCTGACCCAGCGCAACTAGGACGCGCACGCCCGGCAGGTTGGCCAATGCCGCTTCAAAATAGCTCCGGCAGGTGGCGATCTCGCGCGGCTCGGGTTTGTTCGCCGGCGGCAGGCATTTGACCGCATTGAGGATCAGAGTGCCACGAAGGCGCAAGCCGTCATCGGGGTCGGCGCGGTATTCCCCTTCGGCAAGACCGAACTTCAGCAAGGTGGCGTAGAGAAGGTCGCCAGCGAAGTCCCCGGTGAAGGGCCTGCCCGTCCGGTTCGCCCCGTGCTTGCCCGGCGCCAGCCCGACAATCGCGAGCCACGCATTGCGATCCCCAAACGCGGGCACTGGGGCATTCCACCAGCCAGGGTGCTCGCCACGGCATTCCTCGCGGAACGCAACCAGCCGGGGACACAACGGGCAATTGCGCGGTGCCTCGGCCTCCGGGACCGGCGACAGCTCAGCGGGGCTGGCGAACTCCATGGGCCTGACCTAGGCGAGCAGCCGTGCCGCACGCAACGCACCTCTATGCAATCGCCATCGGATCGAACCGGCCCCATGGTCGGTATGGCCGTCCGCAGCATGTCGTCGAGATAGCGATTGCCCGGCTTGATCAGGAGTTCGGCCTGTTCAATGCCTCTCCGATTGTCCTCAACTCTGCGCACGGTGGCGCCGGGCGTGACTTCGCCAATGCCGTTGCGTTGATCGAGAGCGACCTCGAACCCCAGGAAATGCTGTTTCGATTGAAGCACCTGGAGCGAGAATTCGGACGCCGGTCGGGGCGCCGCTGGGGGCCCCGGGTGTTGGACCTCGATATCGCGCTCTGGAGCGGCGGGAAACTGAGGACACGAAAACTGACGGTGCCACATCGGCAACTCGCGAACCGCAGCTTCGTGCTCCAGCCGCTCGCGATGATCGCGCCAGGATGGCGAGTGGGGAACCTTGGCGTACGTCACCTAGAGCATCGGCTAAGCAGACGAATGCCAGTTATTGCTCCATGACCCGCTGCCACCCCTCCGGCCGAAAATAGCGATCCAGGAAGCGGTTCAAGACGGCGAGTTCCAGGACGAGTTTGACGTCTAGCCTCTCCTCGTCGCCCGATCGAGATGCGGCCTGCCACCGCTCGAACGCGGTGCTCCAAGCGCTTCCCAGAGGGAGACCCTCGAATTCCCTTTCGATTGCGGGCTGCAGGCTATCGATCATGCGCTTTGCCCGGATCACGATCTCGACAGCCTCGCCCATGTCGAGTTCCCCGCGATCGAGCCGCTGAAGCGTTTCGCACCGGAAGTGCCGGCAGGAGAGCGGCCGGTCGCGGTAGACACGGCAGAGACCTTCACAAAACTGGGAGCAAGGTTGCGAGAACCTCACCCCTTCCGCCCGCTCCTCGATCGGGAGACCTAATCGACGAAGATCCTCCTCTTCATCTCGCTTTACCGGAACCCAATCAAACAGGACGCCGCTGCAGCAAAGTCCACAGGTCGTGCACAAGTCAGTGGACTGGAAGGCGGTCGTACCATCATCCATTTGGATTTGGGCCTCAGACGCTCGACAAGGTGAATGGCTAATAGGCTCCTTGCCGGCCAACTCCTAGACGGCTAACCGCTCCAGCGCGTGGGCCCATAGCTCAGTCGGTAGAGCAACTGACTTTTAATCAGTAGGTCGCTGGTTCGAATCCAGCTGGGCTCACCAGCGCGGCGTAATGCGAGACCCGGGGGAAATGCGTGACGGTGTACAAGCGCGCTGTGAAGTTGATGGAGGCCGAACTCGGCGACGAGCTTGTCGCGCTCGACCCTGCCGCTGGCCAATGTTTCGGATTCAACAATGTCGCGACTTCGGTCTGGCGGCAGCTGGAGCAGCCAAAGGATCTCAATCAGCTGAGAGATGCACTGGCAGCCGAATATGATGTCGAGCCGGAGCGGTGTGAGCGAGAGCTCAAGGACCTTCTCGACGACCTTTGTGAGAAGCGGCTCATCGTCCTCGCGGAGTAGGGAACCACGGAACTCCTCTCGGCATTGAGTCTAGCCATAAAGTTGCGGCATCAATATAGATTGCGCATCAGGTGCGAAGGAGGTCGCGGTGACCAGGAAAGTGTGGCGGAAGCCGGAAGTGAAGTTGCTGAAGGCCGGTGCTGCCGAGAATCTCTCCGCTGGCAAACCCGACTCGGGAACCGCCGGGCTCAAGTCCTGACGACCTGAATTCCATCGAACTTTCGCTTCGGCAGCGGGGGTAAATTCTGACCGCCATTGCGGGCTATTGGTCTTTCGACGGCAAACCAGCACTGAAAGCCTGTGAGCGAATGCTCCAGGCGCAGAAGATTTACGGGCGCAATTCTCGAACAGCGGACCTTGGCGACCTATCCGTCGGGAGAAACCTTTTCCCGACACTTCCGGAAGACAGGAACGACCTTGGCCCGATCCGCCGGGGGCCTCACGCGCTCGTCGCGGATGTAAGGATCGACAATCGGAACGAAATTGCCGCCGCCCTCGGATGGTCGCATGACCACTCAGCCGAGCATTGCGATGCCAGCCTGCTGTTCGAAACGCTGACGGCCTTCGGAGCCCAGGGACTGGAGCGGATTGCCGGCGAATTTGCCTTGGCCTTCTGGAACGCCGAACGTCAGAGCCTGCTGCTGGCTCGCGACATTCTCGGATACCGCCCGCTGGTATACCACCGGGGCCAGGGCTTCTTCGCCTTTTCCAGCATGCCCTCTGGATTGCACGCTCTGCCTGGCGTTCCTTACGCATCCGATCCAGAGCATCTGGCCGAAAGCCTCGCGATGCTTCCGCAGCGAAGCTCAGCTACCTTCTTCAAGGACATTGAACGGGTAGAACCGGCGCATTTTCTCCAAGTGCAGCGGCAGAGCACGTCGAGTACGCGCTACTGGCACCCTCCTCGCGCGCCCAAGAAGCGAAGCCTCGATCCCACCGAATATGAGGACGGGTTGCGCAAGGTCGTGGACGAGGCCGTCCGGTCCCAATTGCGGGGATCTGGCTCGATCGTGGCCGCGGAGCTCAGTGGTGGTCTCGACAGCTCGATCGTGGTCACGAGTACCGCTCGGCAGGCACCGGATCGCACGATCGTCGCCTACACTGCAGTGCCACGGAAGGGGTTCGACGGGCCGCTTCCACCACGGGCCCTGGCGAGCGAAGCGGACCGAGCTGCCTCAACCGCCGCCCTTTACAACAATGTTGAGCACGTACTGGTCGAGAACGGCGAACAGCCGCCGCTCGAGCTAATGCAGCGTTCCTTTACTTATGCGCAGCAGCCCGTGCCGAATCCGTGCAACAATGTGTGGGCCACGTCGATCCAGCGCCTTGCCAGCAAACGAGGTGCGAAGGTTCTTCTCGTCGGGAACGCAGGAAACCTCACTGCGACCTATTACGGGCTTCAGTGGCTTCCCGAGCTCCTGCGGAAGGGGCGCCTCATCAAGCTCGCCAAAATGAGCCTCGGCGCCCGAAAGAACGGATTCCCGACACTCACGGTTGGCGCCCAGGTCATCGGGCCCTTCCTCCCGATGTGGCTTTGGAAGCTGCTCAGCCGGCGAGTCACCGATCTTCGCCAATATGCCCCTGTCAGTCCGGCAATTGTCGATGAGCTGGAGCGCAAAGCGCGGGCGCGAGGCATGGATTTCTCTTACCGGCCGCGTCGAGATCCGCACGGACTTCGGCTCTGGGCGCTCAGCCGCTTCGACCCCGGCGGCTATTTCAAGGGAATTCTCGCGCAATGGGGTCTAAGCGTACGTGACCCCCTGGCCGACAAGCGGGTCATAGAATTCTGTTTGTCCGCTCCTGACGAGGAATACCTTAGAGATGGTGTGCCTCGTTCGCTCGCGCGACGGGCGTTCGGAGATCGAATGCCGTCGGAGGTGACTAACGCGACCGTCCGAGGTCTGCAGGCCGCGGATTGGTACGAGGGTCTTGGAAAGGACATGGCGGCGGTCCGGACAGAGATTGAGCAGCTCTCGCGCACCGCCGGCCTGGAGGAAGCGGTTGATCCTCAGTGGCTCGAGGAAGCTGCGAAGTCGTGGCCGGTCGAAGGCTGGGAACGTGACGACGTAATCATGCGATACCGGCACGGACTGCTTTACGGCCTTTCGGTGGGCCATTTCATGCGCCGCGTCGCTGGCACCAACTAGACGGTGACGGCAGCGCACGCCGCCTGCAGAATGAGCTCGCCCTGAAAGTCCTGTTCGGACAATCCCCACACGCGGGAAAGCCGATAGATGGGCACCTTGCGGACAAGCTCCATCGCCGCCGACCAGTGGCCGCGGTGCCCCTCAAGCTCGTCGAGATATGCGCCGCGGTACGTGTTGTCGAACACCGCGCTTGCCGCCTCGACGCCACTTATTTCCTGGACCGCGAACGAGTCTCCCCTGCCCAGGATGTATATCGCTGCAAGCTGAACCGCGTCTCGCGCAGCGTTGGAGCGGATGGACACATCATATTTCAGGAATTCGTCATCCCCCAGGTACGACCGGGGGAATTCCGAGCTGTCTCGCCCCGTCGCCTCCAGCACTTCCTTCCAGAGGCGGAGGCGAGGCAGTCCCGGACAGGCGCGGACTTGCCCATCGGCACCGAACTGGGCCACGCACACGTCGTCGGCAAGGACGGAGAATCCTCGGTCGTGAAACCAGGCCGCAAGGGTCGATTTTCCCGCCCCGCTCTCCCCCATGAAAGCTACTGCTCTTCCGTCGATTTCCACCGCATTGGCATGAAGCGGGAGCAGACCACGCTGATGAAGCAATGCGCCGAATGCCGATCCCAACAGGAATAATCTGACGTTTCGCTCCGGAACGCCCTGCTCCGGCTCAACGACGATCTCGGTGCCGTGACTGATGCGATACCGCGCCACTGTTGGAACCGTGAGGAGCAACGCTTCGCCATCCGAGCGCAATCCGGGTTCCGACGGGAGTGCCGAAATCGTCGCGAAGGTGATCGTTACATCTGGCTTTCGCTCGCCGCCGGCGCCGAAAAGCTCGGGCAGTTCCAGGTCGCTGCGGATGATCAGGCCGAAAACCTCGTATTCGAAGCTGCTCATCAGGGGTAAGACGCGATCAAGGCGAAGTTGGGGGCTTCGTCTCCGCCCATGACGACTTGGCGATCAAGCGTCACCCACACATGCGCTTCGAGCTTTCGCGTTTCCGGGTGATGTCGGGCGCCGTAATGGAGCACTGCAGGCAAGCCGCCCGACCGAAGCATACGCTGAGCCGTCAGGCCCTTTTCAATGCACATCGTTCGCCAGGGCAGCCGTCGAGCCGCGGTCTCTACCGCCCAGACGCAATCTGACACACGCACAGTTGCACCTTTAACGGGCACGCAGCCGAAGCGGATGGCAAACCGAAACGGAAGCATGGCGACCGCCCCCGATGCTAACCCCAGCATGAAGCTCGCGCGAAGGACCAGTAACCTCTGCTCACCCGTCAGGCGGCGCAGTCGCTGAACGAAACTGGCTTTCGAAAGTGGCAGCACGCGGCGAGCATAACGTGCTTGTTCGCTTTGTCAGGCCGTTCAGGCAAAGAAGGATCGTGAGAAACGTCGAACAAAACCTGGAATTCAGGCTTGCGGTCGAATGCTGCGAGGGGTCATTCGCGTCGAGTTTCAGCTCGAGCCCGGAACTCTCGGCGATCGACTGGGCGAAGTTTCTGAGGTTGGCGTCATTCCACCGGATTGAAGGGTTAGCAGCCGCCCGTCTCGCTAATTACGAGGCGAAAATTCCGGCTGAGGTGCGCTCCGAGTTGTTCGACGCTGCCTCAAGGATCGCAGCCCAGAATCTCCGCGCGGCGGCGGGTTGTGCGCAGTTGCTGGAAGCCTTCAGTGCGGCTGAAGTCCCGCTGCTGTTCCTTAAGGGCCTGGCGGTGGGCGCGCTCGCTTACCGAACCCCGATGTTGAAGATGGCGGTCGACATCGACCTGTTGATCGATCCAGCCGACCTGCAAAGATCGGCCGCCCTGCTTCGCCATTGTGGTTATCAGTTGGTCGCGCCGCGAGCCGTTCCGACTGACCAGGGTCTGCTCAAATGGCATCGAGGATGGAAGGAGTCGCTGTGGATCAATCCGGCCTCGCAACTTCAACTCGACCTTCACACTCGCGCTTCCGATAACCCTCGGCTGATACCGGGCATTTCGGTTCACTCCGCCAAGCAAGTCGTGGATATCGGCGACAGTGTTTCGCTGCTGACGTTCGCGCCGGACGAGCAGTTCGCCTATCTTGCGGTCCACGGATCATCGGCGGCGTGGTTTCGCCTGAAATGGATCTCCGACCTTGCGGGCTTTCTCAACGGCCGGAGCAGCGCCGACATCGATCGACTTTATCGTCGCTCGCAAGAGCTGGGGGCTGCCCGCGCCGCGGGCCAGGCGCTGCTCCTCGCTGACGAGATTTTCGGCACACTGAAGTCTTCGAAGAACCTGCGAAGCGAATTGCTCAATGATCGCAATACGCGCCAATTGTGGCTTGCAGCGTCGAAGCTCCTGACGGGACCGCCCACGGAGCCTACCGATAGAGCCTTAGGGACCTTCCCGATCCGGCGCATGCAATTTTCCCTCGATCGAGGGCTTCGCTTCAAGCTGTCTGAGCTATCGGGACAGGCTCACCGCATCTTCAATCGTCCCTAGCGACGCTTTCGAAAGCCACTTCGAAACAGATCGGGCCTTAGCCGAACAGCGCCCATCAGGACGGTCGGTAGGAACATCGTCAACAACAGATCCTTTACACCCTCGCCATATTGCTCGCCGGGGTTGGGCCATTGTTCGATCCACAAATCGACTGCCTCGTTCCACAGGATCACTGCGAAAACTCCAGACCATGGCAGCCACGATGAGAGCGGTCGGCGCAAAGCTATGGCCAGCACGACCCACAGCAAGACGCCCACCAGGACGTGGAGAGCATCATGATCGATACTGACGCTATGCTCGATGAAAAGCTTGGCTTGATGCCACGAACTCATCGCGCCCGTCAGGGCGGCCCAGGGTTTGTCGAGCATGGCTAGCGGATGTGGAGATGCCGGGTTGGCCAGAGGTCGGTCGATTCCCGCCGCAACACAACCCGGCGATCGACAAGCAACGCGCAGCAGGCCGCGAAGCAGGCGCTGATCGCCGCGGTTCGTAGCGGAAAATCGACCAGGCTATGTGCAAGCACCACGGCCGTGGCGATCGAGGCTGCTCGTGAAAATGGGCCCGGACCGACGGTCATCCAAACCCCGGCAACTGCGCTCAACCACCAGCCCAGGAACACGACCATCAGCACGATCCCGGCTACCCCGAGCTCAAGAGTGACCTCGGCATAGTCGTCGTGCGCATGGACCACATATTCGTTGGTCACCCTGTCGGGCCGTTCGTAGAGCCGATACACACGGAGGAAGGAGCCCAGGCCGGATCCGAAAGGCATGTTGTCGACTATTGCCGTGCTAGTGGTCTTAAGAATGTCCTCGCGCGATTGAACCGAAGTCTTCGCGTCACTGCCGACCTTCGTTCCGTCGATGCTCGTCATGGCAAGCGCTGCAAGCCCTCCCACCAGGGCGAGCGCAGTGAGAGCAATCAAAATGGTCCGCCAGCGGCTGGACCGTTCGAGAAGAATCAGGGCGCTCGCAATGACAACGGGCAATGCCAGACCATATCCCGCCAGTGAGCTCGCCAGGAAAAGCCCGATCATGATCATCAAGACGAGACCGGCCAGCAGCGCAAGCAGCGCGGAGTAGCCCTGAATCTCACGATTTCTGCCCGCTGCAGCGATTGCAGCCACAAACGGAATCGTCAACAAAAGCAGGTCTGCCATGTGGTTGGAATTCGCGAAGAATCCCACTGCGGAGCCGAAGTTGGTTTGGGGATACAAATACCAGGGAGAGCCCGCGCCCGAGCCAGCAACCTGGGCTGCGCCGAGCACAATTCCCGCGAGAGCGCCGATCAGCAATATCGCCGCGACCCAGCCGGGATGATATGCATTCAAACGCGTCATCGCGCAGAAGACTGCCAGTGGTGGTATGATGCAAAGGAGAGCCGCCAACGTGTCGGCTGGCGCGAGCGAAATCGGAAGCATCGGCAATGGTTGTCCAAGCAACCGGAATCCATCCGAGATCGCCGTTCGGTTACCATGCGCCCAAAATGACGGCGGTAGCGGGATCAGCTGCAGGACCACGACTGCAATCAACGCAAGGGCGAGGTAAAGCACGGGCTTCGCAGCTGCCGGCATGGCGGAGCAAGGCGATGACATCGCGGCCCATGCGATCAGCACGAGACCGATGAGCTGCAGCGACATGTTCTGCCAGACACCCTGCGCGCTTCCGCCCAACACCAAGCAAAGGAACAAATAGGCGGGCACGACTGCCCTGCGAGTAGTCTCAGGCACCGGGCAATGCCCTTTGCAATTTCAGTCCGGCGATTGAAACGTCGCTTTGCTGCGATAAATCAGACGAAGAGGCTGACAGTCTCAGCCATTGCGCTGGACACGCCGCCGGAACCTGGAAGGTCCACCCACTTGCCGCAGCTGCCTCCAACGTGACCGAGCTCGTGGGCGCATCGGCTTTGTCGCACCACAATGACCACGTGAGCGCCTTGGCGTGCGCCGGATCGCCCAGTAGCTGCATGGACAAGTGGTATGCTCCTGGCTGGAGCAGCAGCAGCTGGCTCGCCAGGATTCCATCCTCCTGACCGTAGAAAACGATGTGCAACCGTCCACCGCCCTGGCGTTCGGCGGTGCCAACCGTCGATGATGTCAGCGCCCAATTGAACGGGGGTGGCGATCGGCTGTCGGTAAATCCCGCGTCGTGCAAGACTTCCACAGGCTTGACGGGGTGCCCGCTCGCACGCGCCCAGAACGACCGGGCTTCCGCATAGCTTCCAGTGCTGACGAGCGTACTGAGTAGCGGAGCCAGCCACGGTGCCTCCCGCACATTTCGACGCCCATTCACCAAAGCCATGACCGCCGGAACCGTGGTCGGGTTCGAAGCGAGCCTTGCCAATGTCGGATCGGCGAGCTCGGGATTTGCGATGAACAACTGCCGAAGCCTCGGCCAGTTAGCCGGATCTTCGGCGTATTGAGCGAGATAAGGGGCGACGGTCGCCGTTCCGTAGGGAGCCAAGCGAGCGAGTACCGCCACCTCGCTTAGGCCGCGCGTCGTATCGCCAGTCTGGAAATACCGATCTGCCAGGAAATAGGCTGCCGGCAACGAGCGAGGATCTCTCCATTGCGCGGCTTCGAAATCACGCTGGGCGGCCACCGGATCACCTCCGAGTTGCGATTGCACGCCGCGAACAAGGAAAGGTTCAGGGGACAACGGAGATTTCTCGGCGGCATCGCGAATTAAGCCGAAGGCTTCTCTCGGAACCGGCTTGCGGTTCCGTGAGGCCGTAGCAATCGCCGTCATTCCAAGCGAAAGCTCGGTCGCGGGATGGCCGCTCCAGAATTTTGCAGCTTCATCCGGATGCGCTGGGGCCAGCGCATTCACCGCGGCGTTCCGGACAATCTGGATAGCAAGCGCGGCGGTTGCGCAAACGACCACGGCGGTCCTGATAATCGCCCGTCCCCCCAAGAATGCGTCAGCCGTCGGCTTCGGCAGTGCTCAGATCCCGCTCACTTTCCTCCTTCGGGATCATCAAGATCTCGGTCTTCTTGACTCGGGCACTGGAACCATAGCCGTAGCCATAGCCATAACCCGCATATCCGTAGCCGTCGCCGCTATCCTGCGACTTTGTGAGGGCAGCGCCCACCAGCCTCGTGCCGGTTGCCTCCAGCCGGTTTAGCGCTTCGATCGCCGCTCGCGTTCTGGTCTTCCCGCTCTCGATAACGAACAGTGCGCTACCGGCAGCGCTCGCCAGCAGCGGTGCGTCCGCAAGCCCGAGCGTCGGTGGGCCATCGATCACCACCAGGTCGAATGCTTCCCTGGCCTCCGCGACGATCTTCCGGATCCGGCCGGTCGATAGGAGGTCCGCCGGGTTCGGCGGCAATGGTCCGCTTGGCAGCAGCCACAGGCTACGGTGCTGAGTCTCGACGACATGGTCATTGAGAGAGTCATTCGCGGTAAGGAGCTTGCTGAGGCCGATCCGGTCGTGGGTCGTCTTGAACGCCGGCTTGCGAAGGTCGCTGTCGATCAGAAGCACTCGCCGCTCGCGGCGAGCAAAATTCTGGGCAATCGCAAGCGCCGTGGACGATTTACCCTCCCCGGAACGAGTACTGGTCACAAGTAGGACCTTTGGCATCCCATCTTCGGTACTGAATCTCAAAGCGGCGACGATTGCCGAATAGGCCTCTGAAATCATCGAAGTCGGATTCTTGAGGTCGTCAATGAACGAGTCACGAAGCCCGGTCTTCGGCACGGTGCCGAGACACGGCAGCGACAACTTCTTCCGTACGTCCTCCCGGGTCTTGATCGTGTCGTTGAGGAATTCGAGGCCAACGGCGCCGGCCAACCCCGCGAGCAAGCCTGCCCCCATGCCGATGATCAGATTGACCAGGACGTTCGGCTTCACCGGTGAAGTCGGGAGTTGCGCCCGGTCGACGATCGACACCGGCGCCATCCCGACTCCGCCGGCTACGCCGATCTGCTTGTAGCGCTGAAGCAGCGCGTCATAGAGACTTCGGTTCGTGTCCACCTCTCGCTGCAGGATGGTGTATTGGATACTCCTGCCCCGAAGGTTGAGGACGTCCCCCTTCAGTTGCCCGACCCTCGCCTGGAGCGCCTGCTCAGCCGACAGTGCCGCGCGATAATCGGCGAGCAGACCATTCAATCGTCCGGAAGATGCCTGCGAAAGCTGGGTGGAGATCTGGCGCTGCAATTCCGTGATCTGCGCCTGGAGGCTGACCATCTCTGGATGCTCGGGCTTCATGAACTCGCGCTTTTGCTGATACTCGCTTTGCAGTGTCGCGAGTTGCTGACGAAGCGGCTGGACGCTCGCATTCACGTCAGATGTCGGCCCGGTCGCCACTGCTTCGCGATATGCACCTTCGGCCGCTACCCGCCGGGCAGTCGCAGCCGCGAGCGCTGAGTTGAGCTGAACAAGGGATTCCCCCTGAAGCGAATTGGTATCGCCAGACGTGACCGTTTTGCCATCGGTACCGCCGTTCGAACCCGTATTGATGATGCCCTGCTGCTGCGCATACTCGACCACCGCGCGCTCGGATTTCTCAAGGTCGCCGCGCGTCTTCGCGATCTGGCGCTCGAGGAAGTTGCGGGCGTAGGCTGACGCTTCGTAGCGGCGCTGCAGAGACGTGTTGATGAAGCTGTCCGCGACCCCGTTTGCGACAAGCTGTGCGAGCTGTGGCGAGGTCGAATCGAAGCTGAACTTGATGAGCTGGCCCTGTTCGGGCGCAACGACCTTCAAGCCGCTTTGGACTGTGCCGGTCGCGGCCCGTAACCGCTCTGAGCTATCGCCCTCCTGCACGGCGACGTCCGGATTATTGGCGAGGTTCAGTTCCTGGGCCGTGCGCTCGGCCACTGCCCGGCTGCCGAGCAATCCCACCTGTGTGGCGACGAAGTCGAAGTTGTTCGTGGCCTGACTGTCTTGCTCCCTGCTTTGCTCGTCGCTGATAGCGACGGCCGGAGGATTAGCCTCCAGCGTAACCCAGGAACGATAAACCGGCTTGGTAAGCAAGGACACCAAGATGGCCGCTGCAAGGCCCAGGCCCACTGCACCGATAACGAGCCATCGCCAGTGATGCAGGATGCGAAGCAACGTTGGGAAATCGAGGATCGCGGCAGGCGAATATGAACGTTGTCCAAGTGCGGGAGGCGCTTGAACATACGGACTGACGGGCCACTGACCGTCGTTCGGAACGGTGATGTTGCTGTTCACTTAGCTGCCGCTCCGGCTAGAGGCTCGCATTAGAAGGGCCTGAAAATCGCGAAAAGTGGGAAGGTCTGGAAGAACTGCTTCTGCGCAGCCTTGATCGAGGATCCGTCGACCACGACGATATCGCCGGGGTAGATCTGCGGATCGGCCGACTGGCCGCGGCGGATAGCGGTTAAATCGAAAGCGGCCGCCTGGCGCTGCCCGCCGATCGTCCGGAATACCGCGACACGCCGCGCGTTTGCGTCCTCGGTCGTTCCTTTGGCCATGGCGACAGCCTGGATCAGCGTGATCGGTCCTCCGACAGGGAAGGCGCCGCCTTCCTTTACTGCGCCGTCCACAGTCACGACGTGAGCGGTCGAAGCCTTGATGGCGACGCTGACGTCGGGATGCTCAAGATACTTCGCCCCCAATTTCTGTGTAAGCTCGCTATCGAGCTGAGCAGTAGTGAGATTGGCTGCTTTGACCTCGCCCACCAGCGGAAGGGAGATGTTGCCGGCGAGGTCGACATCATAGTCGCCGGACAGATCCTGCATCTTGAAGACCTTGATCGAGAGCTTGTCCATCGGAGCAATTTTGTAATCGCTCTCAAGCGTCTGGAACTTCATCTCGTCAGGCGCTGCGAGCGGCCTGTCGTAAGGGATTGAGCCGCCACGGGTATCCATGCAGCCGGTAACGAGCATGACGGCGGCGGCAGTCAGGAGCGCAGACAAGCGCAGGTGCCAATCATTCGAGAACACGACCGCTACCTCGCTTTACTCACGACACCGAAGTCGACCAATCAAGATCCGTAACGCCTATTCCCCCGCCAGCCTCAAATCAATTGCGGAACGGCTGCGGACTGGTGTCGATGAATCGCCGATCGGTTGCCTCAATGACCAAAGCGGTCAGTACGCCCGTTCGATAGGCGCCGGTGTCGATTCCGATACGATTGGGGCGCTCATCGACTTCAGGCGAGATTGTGTGTCCGTGGACCACGACAAAGCCGTGGTCGGTTTCGTCGAACAGGAACGGTTCGCGAATCCAGCGCAGATCGGATTGACGTTGCTGCTCGAGTGCAACCCCAGGCCGAACGCCCGCGTGAACGAACAGGTAATCGCCGAAGCGGCAACTATCGACGAAGCCCCGGAGAAACTCTTTATGTCCAGCCGGAATGGCGGCTCGGATCAACTCAAGCTGTTCGGCTCTCGACCGGCCCGCGAGGACCGCTGGATCAACGCCGTAGCTTTGAAGACATTCGCGCCCGCCGAACTGAAGCCAGCTTGAAATGAGGCTGCGGTCCCCGTCCAGAATACGAAGCAGAACTTCCTCGTGATTGCCGAGAATGAAGACCGCCCGCACGCCCGGGCGCCGATAGGTCCGAAGGCGTTCGATAACCTGCGCTGAGCCAGGACCACGATCGATCAGGTCTCCAACGAAGACGAGCAGCGCCTTTTCTGCCGGGCGATGCTGGAGATCGGCGTAAATCTTGGCCAGCAGGTCCTCGAGCAGGTCGAGACGACCGTGGATGTCACCGACGGCATAGGCACGGTATCCGGGCGTGCCGGCAGGTTGCCTGTTTTTTCTACCCCCAAATATCATCTGGCACCCGCCGCCTGGGCAAATGTTCCAGGGCATCCAGATAGCAGCGCGCGGCAAGTGCGTCGCTAAACCGCCTCTCGACCATGCGTCGGCCCGCTGTTCCCATTGCGCGCCGCTCGGCCAGGGGGAGGTCAGCGAGACGCTGCATCGAGTCTGCTAGAGAGTTCGCATTGCGCACCTCGCACAGATACCCGTTGACGCCATCGTTCACCACGTCGCGGCAGCCTGGGACGTTGGTCGCAATCAGCGGGCGTCCCATTGCCGCTCCCTCAAGCAGCGAGCCCGGCAACCCTTCGCGATATGAGGGGAGCACGACTGCCGTGGAATCGGCAATGAACGGGCGGACATCGTCGGTCGAACCGAGATATTCTATAATTCCCTGGGAGACCCAACGATCAATGTCCGCTCTTTTGACCGCCGTCCGGTTCCCCTCGTCGAGTGGCCCGAGGAGCTGAAAGCGTGCGGCCGGTAGTAATTTCCGAAGCTTGCATGCCGCTTCCGCGAATTCGACCACTCCCTTATCTCGCAATATCCGTCCGACCAGAAGGAAAATCGGATCTCCGCCAGGCAATTCCGCGGGCGAAAACCGTTCAAGGTCGATGCCGAGGCCCGGCAGGAGCTTAGCCTGTTCCGACTGCACGATCCGGCGACGGACGAAGAGCTCCAGATCTTCCGTGTTCTGGAAGAAGATCGTCGGCAGCCGTCGGAATGCAGTCCTGTAGAGATGCGTGACCAGCCATTGCAGCGCGCCTCGCTTCATGAACGCGGTCCCAAGGCCGCTCACGTTCGGAATAGCCGCTATTCCGAGCGATCGCGCGGCAAGAGCTCCATAAACGTTCGGCTTAATCGTGAAACCAAAGTAAGCTGCCGCCCGGGTGCGCCTCAAGATCCGACGATAACTGAGCGGCAGCAGGACATCGGCGAGGGGATTAAGCCCCGAGCGGTCCACGTTTACCTCGACCTGGTCAATACCGAGCCTTTGAAGGACCCGACTCGCCGAGGCATCCGAGGGCGCAACGACAAGGGGTTCATATCCATTTTGCCGAAGCGCCTTGATCAACCCCGTACAGAAATTGGTGATGAACCAGGCTGTGTTCGCCGAGAGGATGATCCGAGGCGCGGTATCCTTCGCGTCAGACTTGAGGTTCACACGCTGAGCAGTTGAAATCGCGGTATTTCCACGTCGAAGGCGCTGCCATCCTCATCGACCATACGATAGCTACCGGTCATCGCTCCGTCCGGCGTATCGAGGGGACAACCGGAGACATAGTCGAAGCTCGCCCCCGGAGCGATCAGGGGCATTTCGCCGACAACCCCTTCACCGACGACTTCATGAACGGTTCCACGGCCATCGATGATGGTCCAGCTTCGCGATAGCAACTGCACCGCGACTTCAGAGCCGTTCTCAATCCTCACGTGATAGGACCAGAACCATCGCTCGCTCGACGGATCCGATTGTTCGGACAGGAAGCTGACCGCAACGCGCACGGCAATGCCGCGCGTCAAGGCGACGTTGGGGAAAAGCATGGCGAGCGTGTCGGTCGTCACCGGCAGAGCCTAGGCGAGACCACCGGCGCGGCGCAACCGGTCGACGAGTCGGTCGCGAGCTTCGGTGATCGGACGGGAGTGTGACGTCATGATGTCACGCGCCAAGAAATGCCCCGTGAGGTCGAGCCCATCGGCAATCTCCTTCCAAGAGGCCTGACCGCCTTCGCGGACGAAGCGAGGGAGCGGCAGCAACTTGCCCGCATAAGGCTCGGCTTCCGCGGCACTTACCGCGCGTCCTGATTTTGGGCTCACCGCTACCAAGTCATCATTGCTTCCACTCACGGCACAGCGGTCCAGATCAAGACCGAAGCCCAGCTCGGCTAACAGCAGGAGTTCGTAGCGCACCATTGCCGCCCCCCAACCTACCGCTGACGGCGCCGCCTCAATTGCGTCGAGCAGGCCAGCAAGTGCTTCGTATAAAGGGGGATAGGGTTGACCTTCGGGCAAAGCGGCGGCCGTGAGCACCGTGGCCCACTCGATTGCTGCCGCCGGCAGAGGTTCAGACAACATGGGGCCGCGGCTGTGGACCAGCTCTACCGCCGCCTGCGGCAACTGAGCTTCAGTGCGAGCCGAGAGTCGGACGTGCACCAGATTCCCCGGCATCAGAACGGGTCGCATCTGCTTGCCGCGCGCGCCGCGGACGTACGCCCCGACGAGTCCATGGTCGGGGGTCATCAGCCTGACCACTCCACCATGTTCGCCATGGCCGCGAAGTCCGCAGACAATCGCTTGAGTCTCGCTTCTCATCCGCGCGGGTGGAAGTAGTCGTAGAGCTGCTGCGCGGTGGCTCGGCTAATGCCCGGCGCCTTTTCGAGGTCCTCCAGCGCGGCTCCCTTGACGGCCCTCGCGGTCCCGAAGTGCATCAGGAGCGCGCGCTTTCGATTGGGTCCAATTCCAGGCACCTCGTCCAGGGTCGAGGTGGTGAGGCTCTTGGCTCGTTTTGCGCGGTGGGTTCCGATCGCAAACCTGTGAGCTTCGTCGCGTAACCGTTGGAGATAGAACAACAAAGCGGAATTAACCGGCAGCGTGATCTCGCGCCCACCCGGCAGGTGGAAGATCTCCCGTCCTTCACGGCCATGGTGCGGTCCCTTGGCGACGCCGACGACGGGCACATCGTGGACCCCCATATCCTCCATCACCTCGCACACAGCCGAAAGCTGGCCCTTCCCGCCATCGATCAGGATGAGGTCGGGCCACTCGCCGCTCTGACGATCCGGGTCCTCCTTCTCCAGGCGCGCGAAGCGGCGCTCCAGCACCTCGCGCATCATCGCGAAGTCGTCGCCCGGCTGGGTTTCGAGCCGCTTGATGTTGAACTTGCGGTAGTTGTTCTTCCTGAAACCCTCCGGACCGGCGACGATCATCGCTCCCGTGGCGTTGGTGCCCATGATGTGGCTGTTGTCGTACACTTCGATGCGTTTGGGCACGTCCCCAAGCTCGAAGGTGTCGGCCAGTTCGCGCAAGATCCTTCCCTGTGTCGTGGTCTCCGCCATGCGCCGATCGAGCGCTTCCTCCGCATTGCGCTTCGCCTGTTCCATCAGCTTGCGGCGGGCTCCGCGCTGCGGGATTTCGATCACGACCTTGCGTTCGGCGCGTTCGGACAACGCCTCTTCAAGCAACTCTCGATCGGCCAGTTCGCGGTCGACAAGGATCCGTTTCGGAGGCGGCATGTCTTCGTAGAACTGGACGAGAAAGCTCGATAAAACCTCCGCTTCCGGTACTTCGTTGGTATGTGCCGGGAAGAATGCGCGGTGTCCCCAATTCTGCCCGCCGCGAATGAAGAAGGCCTGGATCGACATCGTTCCCGCCTTGCACGCCAGCGCGAAGACGTCGGCATCACCTAGCCCGTCCGCATGCACCGTCTGGCTACCCTGGATGTAGGTAAGCGCGCGCAGCCGATCGCGGTAAACCGCGGCTAGCTCGTAATCCTGCTTCTCGGCCGCATTAGCCATCAGCCGCGAGAGCCGAGTCTGCACGCCCGTCGATTTGCCGGCGAGGAACTCCTTCGCTTCGCCAACCAGTTCCCCGTAATCGGAATCGTCTATCCGGCCGACGCATGGCGCGGAGCAGCGCTTGATTTGGTAGAGCAGACAAGGCCGCGAGCGATTGGCGAAAAAACTGTCAGAACAGCTCCTTAACAGGAAGAGCTTCTGAAGCGCGTTAAGCGTCCGGGTGACGGAGCCGGCGCTTGCAAACGGACCGTAATACTGACCTTTGATCCGCCTCGCTCCCCGATGCTTCTGGATTCGAGGAAATTCGTGATCCTCGCGCAACAGGATGAACGGGAAGCTTTTGTCGTCCCTAAGTAGGACGTTGTACGGCGGCCGAAAGCGCTTGATGAGTTGCGCCTCCAGCAACAGTGCTTCGGCCTCGGTCCGCGTCGTGACGACGGTCATCGACCGCGTCTGAGAGACCATACGCTGGAGCCGTTTCGGCAGCTTCGCAACCTGAGTGTAGTTGGTGACGCGGTTCTTCAGCACCCGCGCCTTGCCCACATAGAGAACATCGCCCCGGGCATCCTGCATCCGGTAGACGCCAGGTCGCGAGGGAAGCGTCTTTACGACCTCGCGGATCGCCGCGACGCCGGCTTCCAGGTCAGGCGTTCCTTCGCCGCGCACGGCGTAAGTCGCCTGCTCCTCATTGAAGCGCTCGGCGGATCGGGGATGGTCGGGGCGGTCGGCCTTGCTCACAATGCCGAGATAAGGTCAGGCCGCGGCCCGCGCCACCTCTTCATCGGCAAGCATCCACTCAACGCAGGCACGGGCGTGGATCGCCGTCGTGTCGTAGACCGGCAGTACGTTGGCCCGGACGTCGACGGCGAGCACCAGCTCCGTGCAGCCGAGGACCACCGCCTGGACCTTCAGCTTGGCGAGCTCGGTGATCAGCGTCTTGAGCTTGCGCTGGCTGTCGCGGACGACGCGCCCTGCGGCAAGCTCCTCGAAAATGATCCGATCGACCTCGTCGATCCACGGCTGCTCGATCGGCACCAGCGTGATCCCGCGTCCTTCAAGACGGCTGCGCACATGCGGCTCGAGCATGGTAAAACGAGTGCCAAGTAGCGCCACCCGCTTCCTCCCGTCCGCAACGAGCCGATCCGCCGTCGCATCACCGATGTGGAGCATCGGCGCACCCATCTTCGGCGCCACGGCGTCATAGACCTTGTGCCCGGTGTTGGAGGTGATGATCACCCCCTCGGCCCCTGCGGCCACAACCCGCTTGCCGGCGTCCAGCGTCGCCCGCGCGACCCCATCCCAGTCGCCTGACAACTCCATCTCGGCGAACGGTGCGAGATCAAGACTTTCGATCACGAGCCGCGCACTATGCAGGCCGCCGAGCCGCTGGGCGATCCCGCGATTGATGTGCTCGTAATAAAGCGCCGTCGACGACCAGCTCGTCCCGCCGATGATGCCGAGTTTCCGCACCTGTATTCCCCTTGCCCGCTCGAATGAACTCGCGACTCTTCCGCCAAGTCACTGGAGCCGACAAGCGGTGAATCAGCGATTTACCGCTAGGTGAATCGCATTTGCGACGAGCGGTTCAGCCGAGGGCTTTCACAATCTCCTCGACCATCTTCTTGGCGTCGGCGAGGAGCATCATCGTGTTGTCCCGGTAGAACAGCTCATTGTCGACGCCGGCATAGCCCACCCCGCCCATCGACCGTTTCACGAACAGCACCGTCCGCGCCTTCTCCACATCTAGCACCGGCATGCCGTAGATCGGCGACGTCTTGTCGGTCCGTGCGGCCGGGTTTGTCACGTCGTTGGCCCCGATCACGAAGGCAACGTCGGTCTGCGCGAACTCGCTGTTGATGTCCTCGAGCTCGAACACCTCGTCATAGGGGACATTGGCCTCGGCCAGCAGCACGTTCATATGGCCCGGCATCCGGCCCGCGACCGGGTGGATCGCATATTTCACCCGGACGCCCTCGGCCTTGAGCTTGTCGGCCATTTCCTTGAGCGCATGCTGCGCCTGGCTGACCGCCATGCCGTAGCCGGGGACGATGATCACCTGGTCGGCCTGCTTCATCAGGAAGGCAGCGTCGTCGGCCGAGCCGCGCTTGTACGGGCGGTCGATTGCGGCGGCATCTCCAGCGCTCGCCACTGCGCCGAACCCGCCGGCGATGACCGAGATGAAGCTGCGGTTCATCGCCCGGCACATGATGTAGCTGAGGATCGCGCCCGAGCTTCCGACCAGCGCGCCAGTGATGATCATCGCGCTGTTGTGCAGGGTGAATCCCATCGCCGCGGCTGCCCAGCCCGAATAGCTGTTCAACATCGAGATCACGACCGGCATGTCCGCGCCGCCGATCGGGATGATCAGCAGGAAGCCGATCGCAAAGCTCAGGCCCGCGATGGTGAAGAACACCCAGGGCGACTGGTCCTGGGTAAAGTAGGCCACCAGCGCCAGGATCGCGACGAGCGTACCGAGATTGATGACATGGCGCAGCGGTAGCAGGATCGGCTTGCCGCTCATGTTGCCGTTGAGCTTGAGGAAGGCGATCACCGAGCCGGAGAAGGTGATGGCGCCGATGGCGACGCCGAGGCCCATCTCGATCCGGCTCTGCGGGAAGATGCTGACGAACGATGGGCTGGCGAAGGGAGTCACCCGCACCGCGATTCCGAACGCTTCGGGATTGAGGTAGGCCGCCATACCGACCAGCACGGCGGCCATGCCGACCAGGCTGTGAAACGCAGCCACCAGCTGCGGCATCGCCGTCATCTGGATC
>DASUZY010000141.1:0-3653 GCA_036376635.1 Sphingomicrobium sp. | reverse complement strand
CGCCGAACGCAGTGCCGCCGAAAAACAGCAGGATGTAGAGACCGAAGATCGCTCCGCTGATCCAGGCGGCGGTCACCAGCAGCGCTGCGGTCCAGCGGAGGGCGATTGCGGACAAACCGTCTCCCCGGCCTTGAGCCGGGGTCTGCCTGCCTTCCATCACCACACCGTCCATCACAACAGCAATGGAGAAGGCAGGCCCCCGGTCAAGCCCGGGGTGACGGAAGTGTTATTTGCCGCGCTTCTTGCGGTGCTGGTCGAAGTCGAGCACCGCGCTCTCGTCCTCCGGCTGCAGCAGGCCGAGGCGGCGTGCCACTTCCTGATAGGCTTCTTCCACCCCGCCGAGATCCTGGCGGAATCGATCCTTGTCCAGCTTCTGGTTGGTCTTGATGTCCCACAGGCGGCAGCCGTCGGGGCTGATCTCGTCGGCGAGGATGACCCGGCTGTAGTCGCCGTCCCACACGCGGCCGAACTCCAGCTTGAAGTCGATCAGGCGGATGCCGATCGCCGCGAACATTCCGGACAGGAAGTCGTTCACGCGGATCGCCATGTCGGCGATGTCGTTCATCTCGTCCTGCGTCGCCCAGCCGAAGCAGGCGATATGCTCGTCGGCGATCATCGGGTCGCCGAGCGCGTCGTCCTTGTAATAATATTCGATGATCGTCCGGGGGAGCTGGGTGCCTTCCTCGATCCCGAGGCGCTTCGACAGCGAGCCGGCGGCGACATTGCGGATCACGACCTCTATCGGGATGATCTCGACCTGGCGGATCAGCTGCTCGCGCATGTTGAGGCGGCGGATGAAGTGGGTCGGCACGCCGATCGCCTGAAGCGCGGTGAAGACATGCTCCGAGATGCGGTTGTTGATGACGCCCTTGCCGCTGATCGTGCCGCGCTTCTGCGCATTGAACGCGGTCGCGTCGTCCTTGAAATACTGGATGAGCGTGCCGGGCTCCGGACCCTCGTAGAGGATCTTGGCCTTGCCCTCGTAGATCTGGCGGCGGCGAGCCACGGTTCGCGTCACTCCAAAGGAAAAGTCGGAAGGAGCGCGCGCTATAAGCGAGGAGGGCGGCGCGTGCTAGCCCGCCCTCCTCCGGGGGTTCAGTGGGTCCGGATCCGCCGCGGCTTCGTCGCCCAGGGAGCCGAATATTCGATGCGATTGAGCACCGCGAAAGCCTCGCCGATCGAGTTGCCGAGGCGGCTCGCGAATGCGACCAGCGCGGAGTTCAACTCATTCCGCGCCTCGCGGTAGTGGCGATCGTAGAGTTCGTCGACCATGGTCACCATCTCCTGATCCTTCGAGTTAAAGCGCCAGCGGCAAACCGTCGTTGGCGGGGTTCAATGCCCGTTCGATCGCGGCCAGGCGGCAGGCTTCGCTCAGCACCCGCCACGATCTTGCGGTTGAGCGCTGGGAGTCGAGCCGGGCGACCTGTTCCGCAGGGCCGTCTTCAATGAACGCACGAGTGCTGAGGCCATAAGCCATGGCGCATGTCCTTCCGTGTCTGGTGGTCGCCGGCGGGAGCCGGGGAGCGTCGGGGGTCTGTCCTCGCCGGCGACTTGATTTGCAAATAGGATTTCCCGTTTCGTTCCGCCAATCAAACGCTCGACAGAATCCATAAATTGCGCTTATGAGCTAGGGGTCGAACGGGGGTATTTCAGGCAATGCGGCGGCTTCCACCACTTGCGGCGATCCGGGCGTTCGAGGCCGCGGCGCGGACCGAGAATTTCACGGCCGCGGCGGCCGAGCTCGGGATGACCCAGGCCGCTGTCTCTTACCAGGTCAAAAGCCTTGAAGAGCGGCTTGGCGCGCCGCTGTTCGTGCGCGAGAAGGGAAGGGCGCGGCTGACTCCGCTGGGCCAGCGCCTGGTGCCCGCGCTGTCGAGCGCCTTCGATGCGATCGAGGCCGCCTTCGCCAGCCACCGTGAGGAAGACGAGACGCTGCTGACCATCACCACCACCCACACCTTTGCCAACACCTGGCTCGCGTGGCGTCTCGGCGGTTTTCAGATGGAGCACACCGATCTCGCGGTGCGGATGACTACGAGCAATGAGCTATGCGATCTGCGCGGCGGAGATGCCGACGTTGCGATCCGCGCCGGCAGCGGCGGCTGGGAGGGAATGGAGGAGTATCGCCTGTTCGAGTCCGCATTCACTCCGATGGCGAGCCCGGAGTGCATCGCTGCCGTGGAGCGGAAGCTGGGCCGAGCATTGCAGCCCGCCGATATCCCGCATCAGAACCGGATCAGTCCGAGCGACGACTGGTGGCATCAGTGGTTTTCCGACAACGGCGTGTCGGCCGACGAATCTGTTCTGCGGAGAGCGGGGATTCGGCTGGAGAACCAGGCGAACGAAGGTCATGCGGCAATGGCCGGGCAAGGCTTTGCCTTGCTGACTCCCTTGTTGTGGAAGGGCGATGTCGCGGCCGGGCGTCTGTGCATGCCCTTTCCCGACCGCATCTCGGCGCGCGGCTGGGCCTATTGGCTGGTCTTCCCGCGCGAGCGCCGAATGGTGCCGAAAGTGAAGCGATTCCGCGAATGGCTGGTGGCTGAGATGCGTCGCGCTTGCGAAGAACTGGATGGTGGCTGGGCAAGCCAGGGCCGCGTGCCGGAATCCCGAAAAGGGGCGCTAACCATTTAATTTACAAGCCGTTGACCTCTCTATGGTTAACGAATCTGCTTGCTTTATTAACCAAATTGGGTTTCCCGTTCGTCGTCTAGCCGACGATTTTGGCCGAGTCGCGACTCCTATAGGGGCGAAAGGAGCGCTTTGGTTCGTTTGGGGATCCATGACGGGCGATTGACCCGCGCCAGCCGGCGCGCGGCGCTGCTTTGCGCCTGCGCTGTAACGGCGCTTGCAGCCCAGCCGTCGCTGGCCGGACCGCTCGATGGCATGCCGCGCAGTGTGTCGGAACGCCTGAGCTTGGACAGCGCGCGAACGGCTGTCCTGAATGGCGGCGCCGGCTCCGCGCCAGTGGCCAGCGGACTTCCAGCCGGCGCTCCACCCAATCCCTCGGCAGACCTCCCAGTCGTGAAGGCCGACAGCGGCACATTCGATGTCGAAGCGACTCCTCCCGCATCCACCCAGGCGCAAAACCGCCTGGCCGGAAGGCTGGCGACGGCAGCTGAGATTCCGCCCATGTCCCAGGTGCGGGCCGGGCAGGTGGAGCAGATGCTGGTGACCGACGCGAGCGCGCGGATTGCCCAGCAGGCCCGGGTTGAGAACGGTTCCATCGTCCTCAGTGCTGGGGCCGTGACTGCTGCATCGAGCAAGATCCCTGCCGATCCCAAGACCACCGGAAACGGAAACGGCAACGGCAACAATGGAAACGGCAATTCGGGCGGCTCGAATGCGGGCGGCAACGGCAACGGCAACGGCGGAAATAACGGAAATTCCGGCGGCAACGGCAATGGTAATCCTAATGCCGGCGATCCGTGCGCGATGGGCAACGGCAATCCGTGCAATGGAAACAACGGCAATGGGGGTGGGCAGGGTAACGCCAATCCACCGCCGCCGCCTCCGCCGCCGCCGCCTTCTCCTCCTCCTCCTCCGCCACCGCCGCCATCAACTTGTCCCGGGGTAGGTAATCCGTGCAACGGCAACAACGGCAACGGTAACAACGGCAATCAGGGCAACGCGAACCCGCCGCCACCTCCGCCGCC
>DASUZY010000140.1:0-7940 GCA_036376635.1 Sphingomicrobium sp. | reverse complement strand
GGTGGCACGCAATCACGCCTCCTGAATTCAGCTTCGACGCGCAGCAATGAAGATAACCGCCACGGGAGTAAATCCCGTGACGTCAGTCGGGCTTGGCAGCGCCAACCCGCTGGCCGGCACTCAATGGCTCTACGCGCTGCCTCCCGATTGCTCCGCAATCGCTCATTTGCGCTCGGCATTTCGTGCTTTCCTACACCTCCCCTCCCCCAGCATATCCTCAACGATGAGCGACCCCTCCCAAATCCCTCCCCCGCCGCCCTGGCCCGAACCCGCCGTCACCGGCCTCGTCGAGGTCGCCGACGAACCGATCGACTTCACGCCGGTCCCGCGCCTGCGCAAACGGCGCAGCGGCTGGACCGAGCTGGCGCAGCGCGCCTTCATCGCTGCGCTGGAGGAATGCGGGTGCATCGCCCGTTCGGCGCGGGCGGTGGGGATGACTCCGCGCAGCGTCTATCAGCTGCTCGAAGCCGACGGCGCGGACAGCTTCGCCGAGGCCATGGACAAGGCGATCGCTCGCGGGTTCGAGCGGGTGCGCGGGGAAGCGATGATGCGCGCGCTCCACGGCTCCTGGGTGCCGGTCGTCCGCAAGGGCAAAGTCGTCCGGATGGAGTTCAGGCACAATGACAAGCTTGCAATCGGAATCCTCTCCGGCCGGGACGGGCGCTCGATCGTGGAGCGGCGCGAGCAGGCTGTGTCGCGCCGCAAGTATAAGCTCCAGCTCAAGGCACTAAAGGCACAGCAGGACGAGGAGCGGCGACGGGCGGAGGCGATCTGGGCCGAGCATCAGGCGATTATCGACAATCCGCCGCCTCGGCCGGGCCCTCGGATTCGAAGCCTCTAACTTCACCAAAAATCGCGCGGATCACGAGAAAATAGTGAAGTTAGGGCTGGGGCAGTGGATCATGTCGTCGTCATTGCGAGGAGCGTTGACTACCCCGTGGCGGGCTTGAGCTCATGCCTCAGCAACAGCCCGCCGGGGATCAGCGGCAGCCACAAGGTGAACCCGCGGAACAGGAGGGTCGCCGACAGCGCCGCCTCGAACGGCACGCCGAACAGGCGGAGCATCGCGATGCTGACCGCCTCGAACGAACCCAGGCCCATCGGGATCGGCCCCAGGATCACGGCAATCGAGGCGAACATGAAAGCGACATAGCCGGCGCTCAGCGGCGCATGCACTCCAAGGGCCAGGACGCATGCCTGCATCGTGCCGGCATCGGCAACGAACACCGCGAGGTTGAGCGCGGTCAGCCATGCGATCAGCTTTGGATCGCGCACCAGCTTCGCCGGCGCCTCGCCCACCAATTCGAAGAAGCGCTTCGCTTTCGACCAACCGGCGATCCACCTCGGAATGCGCTGCTGGCCCCGGCGGTGAAGCCAGAGCGTCAGCCACGGTATTCCTGCCGCGACGACGAGGAAGACCAGCACTGCGCAGGTGAGCAAGACGCTCATCCGGCTCTTCCACCACAAGACCACAAGCACCCACAGGGCGCCGAGCGCATAAGAGAGATAATAAGCAATGATCTGCAGCAGCAGCGCGGCCACTGCATTCTCGCGAGGCACTCCCAAGTTCACGAGCCGGTCGACGAGCAAGACGTTGCCACTCACGCCGGCAGTCGGGATCACCTGGTCGGCGAAATGCTTGGCGAAGGTCAGCCGGAGGAGGTCGCTGCCATCCTCGGGCGAACGGCCTCTGCGAAGGGTGAGCCACCATTGCGCGGCGAGGCCGATGTAGGTCCCCAATTGCAGGACGATCGCCACCAGCAGCCACAGGGGCTTGGCCTCGGTCACCAGCTTGGCGAACCGCTTCACGTCGCCCCAGTGGAGAACCGCGATGACGATGCCGGCGATCAGCATCGCCGCCATGAACCAGCCGCGCCAGCTGGAGAAAAATCCCTCTGTCGGAGATTCGGGCAGCTTGCTTGATTGTTGCTTGGACATCCGGTGCGAACGCCGAAAGGCGCCGCCGTTTCCCTCAGGCCGCTCCGGTCTCCGTCCCGAGCAGCCGCGGATCGATCCCTTCGGCCTTGAACGAGGCGGCCCAGCGTTCGTCGGTCGGCTTGTCGAACAGGATCGACGTGTCGGTCTTCGCGGCGAACCAGCCGTGGCGAGTCATCTCTTCGTCCAGCTGCCCCTCGCCCCAACCGGCATAGCCCAGCGCGACGATCCAGCGCTCCGGGCCCCTGCCTTCCGCGATCGCGCGGAGGACATCGATGGTCCCGGTCATCGCAAACAGAACGTCTTTTTCCCCATTCACCTGGAGCGTATCCTGCCCGCCCCAGTCGGTGGAATGGAGAACAAAACCCCTGCCCGGCTCGACTGGTCCGCCATGGTGGACGGCGCAGTCCGGTGCTTCCCCCGGCTCGATGTCGAGCTGCCGGAGCAGACCACGGAAGCTGATCCCCGCGCGCTTATGGCCGACGCCGACGCCAACCGCGCCGTTTTCATCATGGGCGCACATCGCGATGACGGCCCGCTCAAACCGCGGATCCGCCATTCCAGGCATCGCCAGCAACAATTTGCCCGTAAGAAAGCTCGGCACATCGACCATGGCTGGACAATGAGCCGCCGCTCGCCATGCGGCAAGACTTGAGGCCGTCATACGCCGAGCCTAGAGCGCGGCTCATCTGCACTCCAAGGAGTCCCAAGCCATGACCATCCAAGTAGGCGAACGCCTTCCCGACGTGCCGCTGACCATCGCTACCAGCGAAGGCCCGAAGCCGACCACCAGCGGCCAGTATTTCGCCGGCAAGCGCGTCGCCCTGTTCGCGGTGCCTGGCGCGTTCACCCCGACCTGTTCGGCTCGGCACCTCCCCTCTTACGTCGACAAGGCGCAGGAGCTGAAAAGCCAGGGCGTCGACGAAATCGCCTGCATCTCGGTCAACGACCCCTTCGTGATGGGCGCGTGGAACAAGCAGGACGGATCCGAGGACATTACGATGCTTGCCGACGGGAACGGCGCCTTCGCCGATGCCGTTGGATTGGCCTTCGATGGCAGCCAGTTCGGCATGGGCAAGCGCTCGCAGCGTTACTCGATGGTCGTCAACGACGGCGTCGTCGAGAAGCTCAATGTCGAGCAGCCGGGCGAATATCGGGCGTCGAGTGCGGAATATATGCTCGACCAGCTCGCGACCGCCTGACCCTCGTTTCGGTCACTCGCCGACAGTTCGCCTCTCCTCGTCGTTCGCGGTCCTGGCGCCGCGAACGGCGAGCGCTTTCAATCGTTTAACCGGATTGGAAACGAAACATCCTGAGAGGAGCAATCAAATGGCGAGTAACAATAGCCGCGGGCGTAGCAATCGTGGCGGGCGCAACAACAATCCCTCGGGCCGCAACCAATATACCGGCGGCGGCATGATCGACATGGTGCGCGAACGGCCGATCGCCGCGGCCACTGCAGCGGTAGGCGCGGCGGCAGCCGGCGTGTTCCTGTGGTCGAAGCGGTCGCAGATCAGCGATCAGATCCACAACCTGTCCGATCAGATCAGCGAATGGCGCGAAGGAATGCAGTCGGGCGATGGCGAAGGCTTCCTGGCCACCGGCGACGGCAGGGACCAGTCCGATATCGCGGAAGAAGCAATGACGCTGAAGCAGACGGGCAAGAAGACGAAGCGGCCAACCGATCCAACGGTCGACGCACAGACCAAGGCTGGCTCAGTCGCTTATTAAGTGTCGAGGGGCGCCTCCGGGGCGCCCCTTCTTCACGCACTGAGGAACTGCGCGATCGCTTCGCCTAGCTCGGGCTTGGTGACCGAGCTCATGTGAGTGCCGGGAATTTCCTCGAAGGTCGCGTTCGGCATCACTGAGGCAAGCTCCTCGGCCGACCCGTTGTCGTCGTCTTCCGAGCCGCACACGACCAGTGTCGGCATCGTGAAGGCCTGCAACCAGTCGATGAAGGCATCCGCGAAGCTTTCGAGCAGCAAGCCCGCCGCGACGCGATCGATCTTCTGACTCTTCATGAACTGGATCGAGAGCCAGTGGGGATCGCCTCGTGGTACCCGATCGAATAGCTCGATCGCCTCAAGGAAGAAGCACTTGCGCCGCTCCCACTGGCGAAGACCCTCGAGGCCGGCGCCACCTAGCACTGCCCGCCGCGGCCGAAGGCCCTCGCCAACCGCCTCGACCGTCGTCCTCGCGCCCAGGGAAAAACCGCCAAGATCGAAGTCTGTCAGCTCGAGCAGCGCGACCAGTTCTCTAAGGTCACGGGCGAGGATCCCGCTCGGATATTTCTCTGCCTCATGAGGCTTGGCACTCAACCCATGCGCGCGAAGGTCGGGCATGATTACCCGGAATCCCCTGCTCGCAATCCGCTCCGCATGCCCGAACTTGATCCAGTTCATGTTGGCATCGGAGAAAAGGCCATGGAGCAACACGACGGGTCTTCCCTGCCCGATTTCGTGCCAAGCGAGTTCAACCCCATCCGACGCTGTCCAATAATGAACTTCAGGCTGACTCATCCAGGAAAGCTTCCGGTCGCGTCGACCCATTTGTCGACCAAAGCCTGATAGTCCTCTGTCCTTTTCTCCGGCAGGCCCTCGGTATTGAGCCAGGCGCGATGAATGCTTTCCGCGCCGAAGTGGTGTTTCGGAGTGAACGGTGAAGGATCGTCGAAGGAGGCCAACGTCAGGTCCATGTTCTCGCTTCCTCGCTTGAACCTGAAGCCCAGCGACGTTCCGCACTCGCGGCAATAAGGGCGGTCCGCGATTGGCGAGCTGTCGTACCAGTCTGGCTCGCTGGTCCAACGGGTCTCCGCCTGCTTCACGTTCTTGAATGCGATGGAGATCGACCCCGTCGAGCGTTGGCACATACGACAATGGCAGAGATAAGCGTCATGGTCGTGAACGATCGTTGTGTAGCGAACCCGTCCGCAGGCGCAGCCTCCGCTGATCTCTTCGCTCATCGCCTTCCTCCTTGGAGCCCGACCATTTGCAAGGCTAAGGGGCGCCATGTCCAGCGCTCCATTGCCCGAAGAGATCGCCCGAGACGCGACGTGGCTCGCGCAGGCTCTCGACCCTGTCGGTGGACGGGTTTGCCTGGTTGCGATGAGCCGGGAGAGCTATCGAGCCGCGAGCTTCCTCGACGACCGGTTGATGCAGCAGGCGGTCGATGCACAGATTATCGCGTGGCCTGATATCGAGGCCGCCATGGTGGCCGATCTGCGAACTGACGCACGCTGGATCTTTCACATCGGCCACGTTGGTTCCACCTTGATCTCGCGGCTCCTCGGCGAAATCGAAGGCGTGCTCGGCGTCAGAGAGCCGCGCGCATTGCGCGATCTTGCGCTCGTCCCTCCGGAAGTACGAGGGCGGTACATCGGGATCATCCCAAAGCTGATGTCGCGCACCTTTGCTGAAAACGAGTTCGCCTGCGTGAAGACGACCAGCTTTGTCACCGAGATTGCCCCTGCGCTCGTTCCCACCGGGGAACGCGCTCTTTTCATGTACGCCAAAGCACGAACCTACATCGCGAGCATTCTGGCCGGCGAAAACAGCCTCCTGGAACTCAAAAGCCACGAGGAATATCGCCGCCAGCGGCTCGGGACGCGAGGGATTGAGTTTTCGAGCCTTCGCAACGACGCCGACCGCGCGGCGGCGGCTTGGGCTTGCGAGATGACTGCGCTCGAAGAGTCGGCTGAGCGAATGGACGACAGGGCCATCCAGTGGGCGGATTTCGATGAAATGCTGTCCGACATGCCAGCGGGCCTCAAGCGCACTTCCGAGTTTTTTGGATTCGCGGCCGACGACACTCGCCTGATCGAAATCGCGAAAGGGCCGCTGATGCGGCGCTACTCCAAGGCGCTTGAATATGAGTACACCCCAGCCCTCCGCTACGAGGTCATCGCTGACGCCGAGCGGCGGCATGGTCGCGAGATGGGAAGCGCTCTTGCCATGCTGGACGCCGCATCCGAGAAGTCGCCGCTACTTGCCCGGGCGCTCAGCCGGGCGCGGGAGGGCTGATGTATCGTATTTTGCCGCTGCTGACGGATGAAGAGATCGCCGAGTGCCGGCGCATCGCCGCGCAGTCGCCATTCGTCGACGGACGGATCACCAACCCGCACAACAAGGCGAAACAGAACGAGCAGCTTCATCAGCCCGAGGCTTATCAGAACAGTTCGCAGCTGCTGATGCAGGCTTTCGGGCGAAGCCAGGAGTTCCGCGACTTCGCTTTTCCCGCATCGATGACGCCGCCATTCCTGACCCGCTACCGACCAGGAATGAAATATGGCCTGCACACCGATTCCGCTTATCTGCGGATGCCGGGAGGACAGATCAGAAGCGATCTCAGCTGCACGATCTTCCTTAGTGAACCAGAGAGTTACGAGGGCGGCCACCTTCACATCCGCTACGGCGATTCCGACTTGCGGTTTAAACTCCCAGCCGGGGAAGTAATCGTCTACCCCTCCGACACCATGCATGAAGTCGAGCCGGTCACCAGCGGAGAGCGGCTGGTTGCAGTCACCTTCATCCAAAGTCTGGTTCCCGATCCATTCCGCCGTACCCTGCTGTACAACCTCAACGAGGTCGCAGCACTCGAAGGGCTCAACATGA
Source organism: Sphingomicrobium sp. (assembly GCA_036376635.1). Lineage (GTDB taxonomy): Bacteria > Pseudomonadota > Alphaproteobacteria > Sphingomonadales > Sphingomonadaceae > Sphingomicrobium. Next base: position 1,395 of record DASUZY010000140.1, on the reverse strand, counting down.
CCGATGAGAACTTCATGCGGTTGCAGCTAATTCAGAACCAGCTGCTGCGGCATTGGGGTGAGAAACCCTGATGTATAAAGTCATCCCGCTCCTCACGGGCGCCGAGATCGCGGAATGTCAGAGAATTGCGGCGTCTACGCCCTTTGCCGACGGACGGATCACCAATCCGCACAACAAAGCGAAGCAGAACGAGCAGCTTCACGATCAGGCTGGCTACGACAGGAGCTCTCAGCTGCTTCAGGCCGCGCTGATCCGGAACGAAGAGCTTCTGAACTTCGCTTTTCCAGTGAAGGTCGCTCCGCCCCTGATCACCCGGTACAAGCCAGGAATGAAGTATGGGCTGCACACGGACGTGGCCTATATGCAGCTACCGAATGGGGGTCTGAGATCAGACCTCAGCTGCACGATCTTCCTCAATGAGCCCAGCAGTTATGAAGGCGGTTCACTGCACGTCCGGCTGAATGACGCGGACATGCGGTTCAAGCTGAAGCCCGGCGAGGCAATCGTCTACCCGTCCGATACTCTGCATGAGGTCGAGCCGGTCACTAGCGGTGAGCGCCTGGTGGCGATCACCTTTCTTCAGAGCCGGGTCCAGGACCCGTTTCGGCGCAACCTGCTCTACGAATTGAACGAGGTGGCTGCGCTCGAGGGGCTCAAGATGAAGCCCGAGAATTTCACCACGCTGCAACTGATCCAGAACCAGCTGTTGCGCTACTGGGGTGACGTTCCCCGCGGTTAGGCTGCCTTTTGCAGGTGCTTGCGTCCAAGCAGCTCGGCGATCTGCACCGCGTTGAGTGCGGCGCCCTTGCGAAGGTTGTCGCTAACAACCCAAAGGCTGAGGCCATTGTCGACCGTGGGGTCCTCGCGGATCCGGCTGACGTAGGTCGCATATTCGCCAACCGCTTCGACGGGGGTCACATAGCCACCCGCCTCGCGCTTATCGACGACCATGACGCCCGGGGCCTCGCGCAGGATCTCGCGGGCCTGGTCGGCAGAAATCTCGTTCTCGAACTCGATGTTGACCGCTTCCGAGTGCCCAACGAACACCGGAACCCGGACGCAGGTTGCGCTGAGCCTGATCTTGGGATCGAGGATCTTCTTAGTCTCGACGACCATCTTCCACTCTTCCTTGGTCGAGCCGTCGTCGAGGAAGACGTCGATATGAGGAATGACGTTGAAGGCGATCTGCTTGGGGAAGAACTCGGGCTCGTTCGCGTCCCCGACGAAGATGTTGCGAGATTGCTCGAACAGCTCGTCCATGCCCTTTTTGCCCGCGCCTGAAACGGACTGGTAGGTTGCAACGACCACGCGCTTGATGGTGGCCGCGTCGTGGAGAGGCTTCAGCGCCACGACGAGCTGAGCCGTGGAACAGTTCGGGTTCGCGATGATGTTCTT
>DASUZY010000139.1:0-5343 GCA_036376635.1 Sphingomicrobium sp. | reverse complement strand
GTGCCGCCCGCCGCCTTGAGGATTTTCTCGAAACCTGCCTGCACCGAATGGCCGTAGGCATAGTCCGGCGTGAGGAAGTACCATTTCTTGCCGAACTTCTCGATCAGGGTCGAGGCAATCGCATTGGCGTCCATCGCGGTCGCGTTGCAGACGCGGTAGACGTTCCAGGTGCAGCTCGAGCCGGTGATCGGATCGGTATGGCCGCCGGAGACGATGTGCAGCACCTTCTTCTCGCTGGTGACCTGCGCCATCGCAATCGCAATGCCGGAATTGACGTCGCCGATGATCAGGCTCACCTGATCGCGATCAATCAGTTTCCGCGTCTTCTGCACGCCGGTGCCGACGTCGTTGGCGGAGTCCTCGACCAGGAGCTCAACCGGGCGGCCCAGAATACCGCCCTTCTTGTTGATCTCCTCGACCGCATATTTCGCGCCCACCACCTCGTTTTGCGCGATCGCGGCATAGACGCCGGTCAGAGGATCGACCATTCCGATGCGAACCGGGGTCTCGCCTCTCGCCTTGATGATGAATGGGGATGTGATTTGCGCTGCAGCAATGACAGCACTGGATTTCAAGATCGTCCGTCGGTCCATCAACCAACGCCGTTGCGAGCTAGGCATAGTATCCTCCCGGAAGGTGACTGTGTCGCATTCTTTGATGCCTTATGTCAGAAAAGGTAACCTTTCCTGTTTGCGTTTGACAATAGAGGTCATTGCGACCTTTGGCTGAGGGACGCTCAAAAAGACGTCAAAAAACTACGTGGTCAATAAGGGCGGTTAATGGCCGGCGGCCTTTCTTGCTACCTCATTGTTCAGCACGATCAGCGCATCGACGGCGACGCCGGTCTTGGGATTGATCAGGAACGGATTGATGTCGATAGAAGCGATGCGATTTCCCGCATCCGCGATCAGATTGGAAAGACCGACCAGCGCCTTCACCGCGGAAGCCTCGTGCAGCGCTACCTTGCCGCGATAACCCTTGATCTTGATCCCAGCCTTGGTGCGGGCAATCAGCGCCTTTGCCTCGGCCTCATCGAGCGGCGCGCCGGCAAGCGCCACGTCCTTCATCAGCTCGATATCGATGCCGCCGGTGCCGAACAGCACCACGGGCCCCATCTCGGCATCGAGCGAGGCGCCGACCACGAGCTCGAGATCGGCCTTGACCTGCTGGGCGATCAGGATGCCTTCGAGGACGGGCTTGCCCTTGAGCTTCTTCACGCGCGCGGTGATGTCGTTGAAGGCTTTCTTCACCTCGGCCGCGTTGCTGAGGTTGAGGACGACGCCGCCGATGTCGGATTTGTGCAGGATGTCGGCGCTGACGACCTTGGCGACCACGGGGAAACCGATGTTCTTGGCGATCTTGACGGCTTCCGCGGCGCTCTGCGCGATCGCTTCCCTGGAAATCGGAATGCCATACGCCTTGAGCAGGTTCTTCGAGGCGACCTCATCCAGCGCAGCGCCCTTGGCGCTTTTCAGCGCCTTCTCCAGCGCAGCGCGCGCGGAAGCCTTCGAGGTCGAGACGAGGTCGGGCACCTCCCTGCGCAGCCTGGCATAGTCAATCAGCGACTTGATCGCGGTGACCGCGCGGTCCATGCCCTGCATGACCGTGATGTTCGGCAGCGACTTGCGCAAATCCTTGGTGAACTCGGTGAAACCGATGGACATCGCGCTGATGTAGATCACGGGCTTGCCGCCATGGCCCGCCATCTCATCGACAATGCGCAGATTGCGCTCGCGCAATTCATGCGGCGCCTTCGGCAGCTCCGAATCGATGATGACGATGTCGGTATCGGGATCGTCGACCATGATCTTGATCGACTGCATGTAGACGGAAGGGTCGACCACCGCCGCAAACCCGGCATCGAGCGGATTGCCGACGATCGAGCCCGGCCCCAGCATCCTGGCGAGCTTGTCGGTCGCATCCTGCTTCAGTGGCGCGAACTCCAGGCCGGCCGAATAGAAGGCATCCAGCAGCAGGCCGCGCTTGCCGCCGGACAGCGTCACCGCGGCGAGGCGGTTGCCTTTCGGCAGAGCCGAATGAGCAAAACATTCCGCCGTCTCGATCAGTTCGTCGAGGCCGCGCACGCGGATCACGCCTTCGCGGGTCGAGATCGCATCGAACGTCTCGATCGAGCCGGCGAGTGCGCCGGTATGCGCCATCGCCGCGGCCCGGCCGCCTTCGGAGGCGCCAAGTTTGAGCGCGATAACGGGCTTGCCGGCCGCACGCGCTTGCTTGCAGGCGTCGCGGAATGCCTTGGTGTTACGCACGCCTTCGAGATAGACCACGATCACGCTGATCGACGGGTCGGCGGCGAAATAGCTCATCAGGTCCGGCGTCTCGAGCCCGGCCTCGTTGCCGGTCGTGACCATATAGCCGACACCGACGCCGCGATCCTCCAGCGCCTGGCGGATCGCCATCACGATCGCGCCGGACTGGCCGGCGATCGCAACTCTGCCTTGCTCCATGGTGACGATGCGGTCGTCGATATTGGTGAAGAGGTTCTCGCCCGCGCTCAGATTGCCGAGGCAGTTCGGCCCGGTGACGGCCATGCCGGTCTCGCGCACGGCCGCCTGCAATTCGACGGCAAGGCGCTGGCTGTCCTCGTCCTGCAACTCGGAGAAGCCTGACGTGACAATGGTGGCCGAGCGCGCGCCGCTAGCTGCCGCATCGCGGATCACCTGCACGGCAAAGCGCGCCGGCACCAGCACCAGCACGTGATCGGGCTTTTCGGGAAGACTTGCAAAATCCTTGTAGCAGGGCACGCCCCAGATGGTCTCGCGCCTGGCGTTGAGGGGGAACATGCCGCCTTTGTAGCCGTACTTGACCAGATTGCCCCAAATGCGCTCGGCATAATTGCCGGGCTTGTCGGTCGCGCCGACCAGCACGATGTTGCGCGGATGCAGCATCGCATGGATGTTCTTGATCATGGCGCTGGCGTCAGGTGACGGCGACCATTTGACGGGCGAAGTGGACGCGGTGCGGACCTGAGCTTCCATCGGCGTGATTCCCTGAACCCTGTTGTTTTTCCGCGTGGCGGACGAAGCGGCGCGCGGGCTTTCATCCTTATTATGGTTCATTCGCGAAGGAGGCAACCGATGCTGCGGGACAGCCGCCATGACGGCGGCAACTGTCCAATTACCAGACAGGTCGCGGCGACCGGCTCTCGTCGTCATTGCGATCCAACGGGTCGCGCGAACGCGCGCCCGATGACAGGCTCCGCGAAGCAATCCATATCGCCACTTGCGGGACCATGGATTGCTTCCGCCTTCGCTCGTTGAGCTTCGGCGGACACGTCGTCGCTGTCGCTCCTAGGAATGACGAGGCGAGAGTGTGAGATCATGATCGTAGCCCGGGTGAGCCGAGCGATACCCGCCCCCCTCTGCCTGCCAAACACAACTTCGGTGTCATCGCCCGGCTCCGACCGGGCGATCCAGTATTCCAGAGACGGTCGCGCTTAAGCCGAGACGCCTCTGCAATACTGGATGCCCCGCATGAAGCGGGGCATGACAGCGGAGAGGGGGTGACTCCGCATTCCCGCGGCATGTTTTGCCCGAGTTCTGCAAACTCATCGCCCTCGAAAGATAAGAGCAACTGGGTTGGAAGTAGCCCGGTGATCGGCCGGCCTCAAGGCTGGCGCTGGCGCGCCCCCGCCTTCGGCGGCTAACGGCCTTGACCCCGTCCGCTCGCCGGTCTTTGGGCTTGGCATGCGCTCGGCCGTGGTCCGAGCATGAGATCAGCGCGCTCGTCAGACCACCTGGTATCGTTTGGGGTCCCACTTCTCACCGCGGGCGATCATGGTGTTGAGGATGACGATCAGCTTGCGCATGCAGGCGACGAGCGCGACCTTTGGCGCCTTCCCCTTGGCAATCAGGCGCTCATAAAAGGCCTTGAACACCGGATTGTTCAGCGTCGCCGCGCCGACACAGGGCATGTAGAGGGCATTTCGTACCCAGCGGCGGCCGCCTTTGATGCAGCGTTGGCCGTGACGCTTTCCACTGTCATCGTCATAAGGAGCAACGCCCACCAGCGCGGCGGCGACTTCGTCGCTCACCTGCCCGAGCTCCGGCAGTCCCGCAAGCAGCGTCACCGCGGTCGCTTCGGCAAAACCCGGCACACTCTGAATGATCTCGGCGCGTTCGGCGAAGGCCGGCGTCGCCTTGATCTTCGCGCCGATCGCAGTGTCGATCGTGGCGATTTCGCCAGCCAGCTTCTTCAGAAGACGCGCGCGAGCCTTTCGAACAAGGGCCGGCGCCTCATGTTCCTTCTGCATTTCCAGGCGGGATCTCAGATCGATCAGGCTCTTGCGTCCCTTCACCAGCGCCTTCATCTCCTCATGCGCGGGATCATCCACCTGGCTTGGCGCCTCGCTGAATGTCTCGGCGAACCAGGCGATCATCTCCGCATCGATCTTATCGTTTTTCGCAAGGCGTCCCGCCGATTCTGCGAAGCTGCGAACCCGTTTGGGGTCGACGATCCGCACTTCGATACCTGCTTGGCGCAACGCCCTGGCCCAGACACGCTCGTAGCCGCCGCTTGCCTCCATCACCGCCTTGCCGACCCGATGCTTGCGAAGCCATGCAATCAGACTGCGTTGTCCCGGCCCAGTCGCTGGGCAGGTCTTCCGCTCGGTCAAGCTCCGAATGCACGCATCCGCCTTGTCCTTGGCAACATCGATACCGACGACAACCAGATCGCTTTGTGTCATCATCCACTCCCTTCCTTGCCTGGTACGGGCTCGAAGCCCTTGCAACTGTTCGGGTTGAGGAAGACACCGGAGCTGTCCCTTGCTCTCTTTACAGGCTCTCTCGCCTTTGGGCGCAACGGGCTCAGTTCCAGCAACGGGCGGTTCTCATCAACCGCCCGTTCGCATATCCTGACAGATTTTCTGGACACAAGGGCGCAGGGAAGGCCGGGCGCTGGCCGCACCCATGGCCCGCCTGCAACAAAAAAAGCAGGCGGCAGTCACCACAGGTCCAGCCGGGACGACCGGCATTCCCTGCACGATTGGTGTTAACGGCTGCTTCGTGCTCTCCTCGGTGTGCCGGGCTTGATAGCCACCGTCACTTGCGGGATCACCCGCGAGCTTGATTCCAGCGTCGGGGAATCAGGACCACACGACTTGGCCGTCCGCGTCGACATCGCTCGCCTCGCGACACCAACGCGTCCATCGTATCCTTGACCAACGTCCGTGGCGATCGCGCGTACGCCCCTTGTATCCAGGAGATGTGTCAGAATGCGCGAACGGGCGGCTCTAACCAACCGCCCGTCGCTGGAACTGAGCCCGTTACGCCCCAAAGGCGCAGAGCCTGTTGATCAGAGCGAGGGACAGCTCCGGTAGTCTTC
>DASUZY010000138.1:0-26789 GCA_036376635.1 Sphingomicrobium sp. | reverse complement strand
AAGTTAGTTGCATTCGGCGTGAATTTTCACGAAACTTAAACTTAAATCGCCGCTAAATCGGCGATCGGCAGCCGGGGGGCTGCGTATGTTCAACCTGGGTGGGGGAGTAGAGCCACTGGAGTAACGAGTGAACGTCCAGGCCCCGCGCGACTTTATCGATCGCCGCCAGCTCGTCAGCGCCCTTCGTGCGCTCCGCCGCGGCGATTTTTCCGTGCGCCTCCCCGAAGAGGTTGATGGCGTCGATGGCGAAATAGCCAACATCTTCAATGAAGTAGTCTCCCTCAATGAGGAGATGACCCAGGAGTTCGAGCGTCTTTCAAAGGTGGTCGGCAAAGAGGGCAAGATTACTCAGCGCGGGCGCGTGAAGAATGCCCGGGGCGGCTGGGAAAGCGCGATCCGGTCAGTCAACGAGCTGATCGAGGACATGGTCCAGCCGACGGCCGAAGTCTCCCGCGTCATCGGCGCCGTAGCCAAGGGCGATTTATCCCAAAGCATGACCGTCGAGATCGACGGTCGCCCGCTCCGCGGTGAATTCCTGCGCATCGGCAAGGTCGTCAACACGATGGTCGACCAGCTGAACGGCTTCGCCTCCGAAGTGACCCGCGTGGCGCGCGAAGTGGGTACCGAGGGCAAGCTCGGCGGCCAGGCACGGGTGAAGGGCGTCGCCGGTACCTGGAAGGACCTGACCGACAACGTGAACGCGATGGCGACCAACCTTACCAGCCAGGTCCGCAACATCGCCGAAGTGACCACTGCGGTGGCCAGGGGCGACTTGTCCAAAAAGATCACCGTCGAGGTGAAGGGCGAGATCCTCGAGCTCAAGAACACCATCAACACGACGGTGGACCAGCTAAACGGCTTTGCGTCAGAAGTGACCCGCGTGGCGCGCGAGGTCGGCACGGAAGGCAAGCTCGGTGGTCAGGCGCGGGTGGAAGGCGTCGCCGGGACCTGGAAGGACCTCACCGACAACGTGAACCTGATGGCCGATAATCTCACCGGCCAGGTCCGCAATATCGCCGAAGTGACCACCGCGGTGGCGAAGGGCGACCTTTCCAAGAAGATTACCGTCGACGTGAAGGGCGAGATCCTCGAGCTCAAGAACACCATCAACACGATGGTGGACCAGCGCACCGGCTTCGCCTCGGAAGTGACCCGTGTCGCCCGCGAAGTCGGCACCGAGGGCAAGCTCGGCGGCCAGGCGCAGGTGCCGGGCGTCGCGGGCACCTGGGCCGACCTTACCGACAACGTGAACGCCATGGCGGCCAACCTCACCGGGCAGGTGCGCAACATCGCCGAGGTGACCACGGCCATCGCGCGGGGCGACTTGTCGAAGAAAATTACCGTCGACGTGAAGGGAGAAATCCTCGAGCTCAAGGACACCATCAACACGCTCGTCGATCAGCTGAACGGCTTCGCGTCCGAGGTGACCCGCGTCGCGCGTGAAGTCGGCACCGAGGGCAAGCTCGGCGGCCAGGCGCAGGTCGAAGGCGTCGCCGGGACCTGGGCCGACCTCACCGACAACGTGAACCAGCTGGCGAACAACCTCACCGGCCAGGTCCGCAACATTGCAGAAGTCACGACCGCCATCGCGCGCGGCGATTTGTCGAAGAAGATTACCGTCGACGTGAAGGGCGAAATCCTCGAGCTCAAGAACACCATCAACACGATGGTGGACCAGTTGAACTCGTTCGCCTCCGAAGTGACCCGCGTGGCGCGCGAGGTGGGTTCGGAAGGAAAGCTCGGCGGCCAGGCTCAGGTCGAAGGCGTCGCCGGCACCTGGGCCGACTTGACGGACAGCGTGAACCTGATGGCCGGCAACTTGACGGGCCAGGTCCGCAACATCGCTGAAGTGACCACCGCCGTGGCGAAGGGCGACCTTTCCAAGAAGATCACCGTCGACGTGAAGGGCGAAATCCTCGAGCTCAAGGACACTATCAACACGATGGTGGACCAGCTGAACGGCTTCGCCTCGGAAGTGACTCGCGTGGCCCGCGAGGTCGGCACGGAAGGCAAGCTCGGCGGTCAGGCGCAGGTGCCGGGTGTCGGCGGCACGTGGAAGGATCTTACCGACAATGTGAACGCCATGGCCGAAAACCTCACGGGCCAGGTCCGTAACATCGCCGAGGTGACTACCGCTGTGGCCTTGGGCGATCTTTCCAAGAAGATCACCGTCGACGTGAAGGGCGAAATCCTCGAGCTCAAGAACACCATCAACGTGATGGTCGATCAGCTGAACTCGTTCGCATCCGAAGTGACCCGCGTGGCGCGCGAAGTCGGAACCGAGGGCAAGCTCGGCGGCCAGGCGCAGGTCCGCGGCGTCGCCGGCACGTGGAAGGATCTCACCGACAACGTGAACCTGATGGCCGCGAACCTCACCGGCCAGGTGCGCAACATCGCCGATGTGACGACTGCCGTCGCCAAGGGCGATCTGTCGAGGAAGATCACGGTGGACGTGAAGGGCGAGATCCTCGCGCTCAAGAACACCATCAACACCATGGTGGATCAGCTGAACGCCTTCGCGTCCGAGGTGACCCGCGTCGCGCGTGAGGTCGGCACCGAGGGCAGCCTCGGCGGCCAGGCGCAGGTGCCGGGCGTCGGCGGCACGTGGAAGGATCTCACCGATAACGTGAACCTGATGGCGACGAACCTCACCAATCAGGTTCGCGGAATTGCCGAGGTCGTGACCGCGGTGGCGCAGGGCAACCTCAAGCGGAAACTGACGCTCGACGCCAAGGGCGAAATCGCGGCGCTGGCCGACACCATCAACTTCATGATCGATACGCTCTCGACCTTCGGCGACCAGGTGACCAACATGGCCCGCGAAGTCGGCATCGAGGGCAAGCTCGGCGGCCAGGCGCGTGTCCCGGGCGCCGCCGGACTGTGGCGCGACCTTACCGACAACGTGAATCAGCTTGCCGCCAACCTGACTAACCAGGTGCGGTCGATCGCCGAGGTAGCGACGGCCGTGACCAAGGGCGATCTCACCCGTTCCATCGCCGTCGAGGCATCGGGCGAAATGGCGGCCCTCAAGGACACGATCAACGAGATGATCTCGAACCTGAAAGAGCAGACGCTCAAGAACGCGGAGCAGGATTGGCTCAAGACCAACCTCGCCCGCTTCAGCCGAATGCTTCAGGGCGAACGCGATCTTGCGACGGTGTCGAACCTCATCATGTCCGAGCTCGCGCCGCTGGTGAACGCGCAATATGGTGTGTTCTACGTCACCAACCGCGACCAGGATGAGACCAAGCTCGAGCTCGTCGCCAGCTACGGCGCCGAAAGTTCGGAGGAACTGAGGCAGGAATTCCGCCTGCGCGAAGGCCTCATCGGCCAGGCGGCGGCGGATCGCCGGCCTATCCTGCTCAAGGACGTGCCGCCCGATTTCATCCGGATCGGCTCAGGCCTCGGCCACGCGACGCCGGCCAACGTCAACATCCTCCCTGCCCTCTTCGAGGACGAGGTGAAGGCGGTGATCGAGCTGGCCTCGTTCAACGAGTTCAACGAGACGCACCAGAACTTCCTCGACCAGCTGATGGAATCGGTCGGCATCGTGCTCAACACGATCGCGGCGACGATGCGCACGGAGGGACTGCTCAAGCAATCTCAGCTGCTCACTCAGGAACTCCAGGCCCGTCAGACCGAACTGACCCGCAAGCAGCAGGAGCTCCACGCTACCAACGAGGAACTTCAGGAAAAGGCGCAGCTGCTCGAGAACGAGAAGAAACAGGTCGAGGCGAAGAACATCGAAATCGAAATGGCTCGGCGCGCGGTCGAGGAGAAGGCCGAACAGCTTGCCCTCACCTCCAAGTACAAGTCCGAGTTCCTCGCCAACATGTCCCACGAGCTCCGGACGCCGCTCAACTCGCTGCTGATCCTGTCAAAGCTCCTGTCCGACAACGCGCAGGGCAATTTGAACGAGAAGCAGGTCGAGTTCTCGCGGACAATCAATTCGGCGGGATCGGACCTCCTCAACCTCATTAACGACATCCTCGATCTGTCGAAGATTGAGTCCGGAACGGTGTCGATCGAGGTCGGCGAAATGCCGGTCGCCCACTTGAAGCAGCATATGGAGCGGACCTTCCGTCAGCTCGCCGCCGACAAGGGGCTCGATTTCAACGTCAAGTTCGAGGGCAAGCTCCCCTCCAGCATCAGGACCGACGAAAAGCGGCTGCAGCAGATCGTTCTCAACCTCTTGTCCAACGCCTTCAAGTTCACGTCGAAAGGGAGCGTGACGCTGGGCGTCAGGTGCGCGGAGAGCGGTTGGAGTCCGACCCACCCCGTCCTCCGCAATGCGGACCGGGCGATCGAGATTGCGGTCACCGATACCGGCATCGGCATTCCTCAGGAGAAGCAGAAGCTGATCTTCGAGGCGTTCCAGCAAGCGGACGGAACGACCAGCCGCAAATATGGTGGTACTGGTCTAGGTCTGTCGATCAGCCGGGAGATCGCGCGTCTGCTCGGCGGTGAGCTGCAGGTTCGGTCCAACCCGGGCGAAGGGTCAACCTTCACGCTCTATATCCCGTTGGAGGCAGCGGAAGCGGAACTCGGCAATGCCGTCGTCGGAACGCCCGCGCGTTACGACAACAGCGGAGCGATGGTGCCGACCGCTCTTCCGACAGGCTTCGAGGTCAACGACGATCGCGACGAGCTGGGCAAGGAGCCGTTCGTGCTAATCGTCGAGGACGATCCCACCTTCGCATCGATATTGCTCGATGCAGCGCATGATGCCGGCCTCAAAGGCGTCGTATCGACTGCTGGCGCAGGGACTCTCAACATGGCCCGCAAGCTGCAGCCGAACGCGATCACGCTCGATCTTGGCCTCTCTGACATCGACGGCTTCGTGCTGCTCGATCTGCTGAAGCATGATCCCGACACCAAGCATGTGCCGATCCATGTGGTCTCGGGCGTCGACCGGAGCGGCGCGGTGATGGGCATGGGCGCATTCGGCGTTACCGAAAAGCCCGCCGAGCGCGACGAGCTCGTGGGGTTGTTCCACAAACTGCGTGAAGCGGTCGAACAGAAGCCTCGGAAGCGCCGCAAGTCGAGCGACTCTGCGCCGGCATCCAGGGCACTTCCGGAGCTCGCTGGCGCCAAAGTGCTCATTGTCGACGATGACATTCGCAACATCTTCTCGCTGACGAGCGTTCTTGAGAGCCATGACGTGGAAGTGCTCCACGCGGAGCGGGGAAAGGACGGGATTCTGATTCTTGAGCAGACGCCGGACGTCGATGTCGGCCTGATCGATATCATGATGCCGGACATGGACGGTTACGAGACGATGCAGCAGATCCGTGAGCGGCCCCAGCTCGCCGAGCTGCCGCTGATCGCCGTCACCGCGAAGGCGATGAAGGGCGATCGTCAGAAGTGTCTCGACGCGGGTGCTTCCGACTACATCGCCAAGCCAGTGGACATCGAGCTGTTGCTTGCGCTGCTTCGCGTCTGGGTGGCCCGCGGCCGCGAAGCGCAGATGGCTGTCGCCGCCCCGGCTCCCCTGGAGGCGGCGGAGTAGCGCCGTGAACCGACCGGTGGGAGAAATCCCGGTGACGCCCCGGACAACTGTGGGGCCGGAAGCGGTCGCCGCAAAGCCTGAGCGGGCCCGGGTCCTGCTGGTCGACGATGACGAGCGGAACCTGCTCGCTGTCGCCACCGTGCTCGAGGATTTGGGAGATGTGGTGCTCGCGCGGTCGGGCGAAGAGGCCTTGCGTCACCTCCTGAAAGGCGAGTTCGCGGTCATCCTGCTCGATGTCTACATGCCGGGCATGGACGGGTATGAGACCGCCCAGATCATCCGCAGCCGCGACCAGACTAAGGGCATTCCAATCGTTTTTCTGTCGGCCGTGAACAAGGAAGCGGAGCACCTCCTGCGCGGCTATTCGATGGGCGCGGTCGATTATGTGTTCAAACCGGTCGACCCGATCATTTTGCGGTCCAAGGTCTCTGTCTTCGTCGAGCTGTTCGAGAAATCGAAGGAGGTCGAGCGAAAGGCTCGCCACGAGCAGGCGTTGCTCGACTCGAATCTTCGCGCCAATGCGGAACGGCTGCGCGCGGAGCAGGAGCTGCGCCGGTCGGAACAGCGCCAGGCTGCGATCATCCAATCACTGCCGATGATCCTCTACCTGGAGCCGTATGCAGTCCGGCGCAGCCTTCCGAATTACGTAAGCGGCGACGTCGAGTTCATGACCGGCTTCAGCTACGAGCACCTCTATGCCAATCCGCAGATGTGGCTTGAGCGGTTGCACGCTGACGATCGCGACAAGGTCGTCGCAGCGATGGAGGCCCGAAGCCGATCGGGCAAGCTGTCCGTCGAATATCGATGGCAGTGCGCAGACGGCAGCTACAAGCATTTCCTCGATCAGGCCGTGCTCCTCAAGGACGCCGACGGCCAGCCGATCGAGTTCGCCGGCACGATCACGGATGTCTCGGATCAACGGTCGCTCGAGAGTCAGTTGATCCAGGCGCAGAAGATGGATGCTATCGGCAAACTTACCGGCGGCATCGCGCACGACTTCAATAACCTGCTCGCTGCCGTCATCGGCGGACTCAGTCTACTCGAGAAGCGTGTCGAGCTGGCCGACGAACAGCAGCGTGTGCTCGGCATGACCAAGCGTGCCGCCGAGCAGGGTAGTGAGCTGGTCCGGCGGCTGCTCGCTTTTGCTCGACGGCAGCGGCTCGAACCGCAGCCAGTCGAACTCGCGGCGCTCCAGGGAGCAGTCGTCGACCTGCTCACCCATACTCTCGGCGGTCTCGTGAACCTCGAATGGCGCGTCGCCGACGATGTCTGGACAGTATTCGCAGACCAGGCCCAGCTTGAGCTCGCGCTGGTTAACCTCATCATCAATGCACGGGACGCGATGCCCGATGGGGGCACCGTCACGATCTCTGCCGAGAATCGAGACGTGTCGCCCGGAAGTCGGACCGAGCTCCAACCGGGCAACTACGTCCGGCTTGGGGTCGAGGACACGGGGACCGGCATTTCCTCGGAGCATATGCAGAAGGTGATGGAGCCTTTCTTCACCACCAAGGAGGTCGGCAAGGGAAGCGGCCTTGGGCTCAGCATGGTCTACGGCTTCGCCCAGCAATCGAACGGCGCATTTCGGCTCGACAGTGAACTCGGACGGGGCACTCGTGCGGAGCTGTGGTTGCCGCGCGCTCCTGCGGTTTCCGAAGCCAAAGCCTCGACACCGGCGGAATCCGGAATCCGTGTCGATCGTTCGCTGAAGGTGCTGCTCGTTGACGACCACCCGGAAGTTCGCAGCACAACCGCGGCCGTCCTGGCGGACGCGGGACATGAAGTGGTTGAGGCCGACAATGGTGCCGAAGCGCTCGACATCCTCAACAGACGCGATTGCGACTTCGATCTGCTCATCAGCGATTACGCAATGCCGCACCTTTCGGGCACTGATTTCTTGCGGGAGGCGCGGGCACTTTGCCCAAACGTCGCGGCACTATTGATCACCGGCTACGCGGAGGCGGACATGATCCGCGACAAGCCTGAAGGCATCGAGACCTTGCTGAAGCCCTTTACGCCATCGATCCTCGACGCGGCGGTCGCCAAAGCGTGCGCAGCTGTCGCCATCGCGTGAATTTTTCATGGCGGTTACCCCTAACTTTAGTTAGGGTTGAGTCGTGGGAACGAGAAGTGGACTGAGGCTACGCGTGTCTGGGATCGACAATCCTCGCGACAGCGAGGCGGAAGAAGCCAACAACAAGCTGAATGAAGGCCTGAAAAGCTGCCGTGCAGTAGTTTCGAACTATCGCGCGCTGCTGGACAAGAAGGCTACGAAGCCTGCGACAGATGAGGCTGACGGCTCAACGGACGGCAACAGCCCGGGCGATTGAGCCGATAATTGGAGTTGGCTGGGGCGGCAGGATTCGAACCTGCGAATGCCGGTACCAAAAGCCGACCTGCCCCCAATGGGCCGCTATCCAGACCATCCGAGATCCGCAGAAATCCGCGGATTTCTAGTCCCTAAACGTCAGCGACGTTTGAGCCAAGTGAAAAATCCGTCAAAAATCCGGGCGTTTTTTAAACGCAGGCGCGGCCCTGCTGGCGAGTGCTTGTGGGAAGTACTTCACCTGACGAAGCCCGATCAAATGAATCCGGGCGCAGCCACGCCAGACTATCGAACATAATTCTGGAAGTCGCCACCATCGGGTGGGCCCACGAAATCCGTCAACCTGGCCTGCCGCCCGAGCGCGTTGCCGTGCCCGTCCCCCAGCTTTGTACCGCGTACTGAAAGGGAAAATGAAATTCCGATCACCTGCCAACGCCTGAGATTATTGGCCGCTCTCAATCCATTCCTGAATGATCGCTCGCTGCTCGTCTGTCAGCAAGTTCCCCCTGAATCCTGGACGGCGACAGTCGACCGTACGCGTGTCCCTGACGGTCGCCACGGTCGAGGTCGGCCTCTTTGCCACGCGCTCCGGTTGAACAACCTCCCCGAACTGAATGCCGGCCTCACCCTCGTCTGCCCAGACGATCCAGCCCGGAATGGCAACTCCGTTGCAGCGAAACACGATCGGCTTCTCCCCGGCCGCCAATCCCGGAGCCTTGACCAGCACTCCGTGAGCTGAAAGATTTCGAACCCGAACCGGGATAGTCGCCCCTTCCGTCTCCACGACCGCTGACAACAGCACATTGGCCCGCGTCGATCGCCGCTCGTCCCTGTTGCTGCCTGGCGTCACGGAAACTTCCTTCGTGCTGAGCCCTTAGCCTACGCGGCCGCAACTCCCGCCCGTTGCGGATCCCTCATGAAATGTACCGGGAATCATTGATAAATTCACCACTAACCAAAGTGTATTAGAGCCATCAATGGCTGTCGAAAACGTCGCAGGTTCGGAGCCCTCCATTAGAGGAGAGCGGAATGCCGCCTGCCGTCTCAACGGATCCAACCGGGGGAGCGACAAAAGGACCTGATCACGTCAGCCCTGGCCGGCTGGTCTCGGAAGCAGTCCAGCGACTTGAGCTCGCCGATCTGGAGCCAGCGCCTCGGTTCTCTGATCGCGGTAAATCGAACATTTACCTTTCCAATCTAGGCGGGGGCATTCGGCGGCAACGACCGCAGCTTCCGTACGAAAGACGCTTTGCCGATGAACGCGCCGGTGCGAACTGAACAGCTCGAAGCTGCCAATGAATTTCGCCGATTCTACGTTTCGGTCCGGGTCAAGTTCTGCATCGCGCTGTTGGTCGCGATCGCCTGGACGACGTTCAGCATCTACCTCGCTCAGTCGTGGATGCATGACCTCGCCAGCCTCACATACCCGCTCTTCGCCTTGTGGGCGCTGACCTTCATCGCCTTCGTTCCCGGGTTCATGAACGCGTTTCTCGCCGTGTCGCTGCTCCTCGACAAACGGCCGCCCCGGCGAGTTCCATTATTCTACCCCGGCGTCACGATCCTCATCGCGGCGTACAACGAGGAAAATGGGATCGGCGCAACGCTCGAGAGCATCGCGCGACTGAATTATCGCGGGCAGGTCGAGGCTTTGGTGCTCAACGACGGGTCGAGGGACCGGACGGTCGACGAGGTGCGGGCATCGCAGGCCGAACTCAATTTGCCGGCCAACATTTCGATCCGATTGCTCGATTTCGAGCAGAACCGGGGCAAGGCCGCCGTCCTGAACAGCGGACTCGAAGAGGCCACGCACGATCTCATTTGCACCATCGACGGCGATAGCCGTCTTCGTTCCAACAGCCTCAGCGAGATCGTCGAACGTTATCTTTCGGACCCCCCCGGCACCAAGGCGGTGGCGGGCGCGGTGCTCGTCCGCAACTCGCGCTCGACCCTCATCACCGCTGCCCAGGAGTGGGATTATTTCCACGGCATTTCCGCGGTGAAGCGGATGCAGAGCATGTACCACGGCACGCTCGTCGCCCAGGGCGCCTTCTCGATCTACGACAAGGACGCGCTGAGGGAGGTGGGCGGTTGGCCGCACTCGGTCGGCGAAGACATCGTCATGACCTGGGCAATGCTCGAGCGCGGCTATCGGGTCGGATATGCCGAGGACGCGATCGTCTTCACCGATGCGCCCACCACCTTCCGGCAATTCTATCAGCAGAGGAAACGCTGGTCGCGGGGACTGATCGAGGCCCTGCACACCCACAAGTCCCTGCTGTTCAAGCGGCGGCTCTCGACCTTGTTCGTCTGGTGGAACTGTCTGTTCCTGCCACTCGATCTCACCTTCACCTTCATCTTCATTCCGGGCCTGCTGGCAGCGAGCCTGGGCTATTTCTGGATCGCGGGGCCGCAAACGCTCCTCCTGCTGCCGCTGGCCCTGATCTGGAACGGCGTCATCTTCAACATCCAGCGCAAGATGTTCATCGCCAAGGGGCTGCAGGTCCGGCGCAATCTCGGCGGCCTGCTGTTCTACGTGCTTGCTTATGCGGTGATCATGCAGCCCGTGTGCCTCTGGGGGTACATTGCCGAGCTTGCGGGCGAACGGAAGAAATGGGGAACGAAATGATCAGGATCGCTCACTGCTGCGCGGTCGCAATATTTGCATCCGGAATTGCCACCCCGCTTCGCGCGGCCGATCATGATGGCGCTCCAGCCCTGGAACCGGGCGCCGGAATTGAAACCTGGTCAAGCACCGACTCCGACAAGACCAGCGTCATCAAGGTGCTCGGGCGCGCGTTGTGGGATTTCGAGGGTCCCGCAAAGGTCCAGGGAATCGATCTCGAGCGCGCCTGGTTCATCCCCGAGGGGCAGCACGCCCGAAGGCAGACCCGAGTTTATCTCGACCTGGCCGACAGCATCGACGGCAAGTGGAAATGGAACGCGAGGATCGGGACCAATGGCGACACCGTCCTTGGCTCGGCCTCGGTGCGTTCGAACGACTGGTCCAAGGAATTCTTCGTCGAACGGGAGATCATCGAGACTCCCCGCGGTGTCGACGAGGGCATTTACTATACCTTCGCCGGAGCAAGCGCCAACCTGATCGCGACCGCCCGGGATACCGTCAATGTGATGGCGGGGTTCCAGAAATTCACCGGCCGGAACGAACGGCTGCACCTGCGCGGGACCTTCGTCCATGTCGTCAAGCCGGACGCCGGGCTCAGCCTCCAGCTTCGTGCGCGCTATTTCCATTCCACAGTGCCGGGCGAGTTCGATTATTACTCGCCGCGCGACTTCGTGCAGCTGATTCCAGTCGTCCAGATGCGCCGTTTCAGCAAGACCGGCTGGATGTACCTCGTCGCCGGTGGCTACGGTGCCCAGAAGGCGACGGGAAGCGGCTGGCAGGGCGCGCGGCTCGCCAGCCTCCGCGTCGAAAGTCCTGCTTCCTCCAAACGCCTGCAGGCGTTCATTGAAGTCCAATATTCCAACAGCTCGCTGGTCGGTGCGGCAGGCAATTACCACTATGTGATGGGACGGATCGGGCTCACCCGCCGGCTCTAGGAGCGACGGGCGTGACCCGGAACCGTCACCGCCGGCACGATCGAACGAGGCGCGGGACGCCGAGTCTGCCGACCCGGCCAGCCGTTGAAGGATCACAGGTTCGTCGCGCGCCAGGCGGCTTACGAGCTTAGCCTCAAGCGGCTCGCGAACGGCCCTCGCCCGTTCTGAACCGCTCCTTCTCCCGATTGGCGTCCCGCGTCGCGAAGCAAAAAAAGCCCCGCTCCCAAGCGTACAGGGGAGCGGGGCTTTGGCGAGGCGGGCGAATGCCCGCACCAACCAGGAATCGTGACCCTCAAGTGGGGAGAGGGCCAGCGATGAAGAAATGTTTAGCCGAACCGCATTAAGCTGTGGTTGCGCTTCACTCCATAATGGATGGAATCGCCGAAACCCGGTTGCACGTCGTCGCAAGACCGCCCGCGCGCGTCAGGAATGGAGTGCGTGATGGTCGCATTCGAGACCCGGGTGCGGCATGGCGTGCCGTGCGGGCTCAAGATCCACCATCTCGAAAGCCCCGGTTCGATTCCGCTGGTTCTTTCGCCGGCATTGGCCGACCTGGCTGCCCCCGGCCGGCGAGGCAGCACTTGGCGATTCCAGATCGGGATTGGCGCATTCGCTTGAGGTTTGCGAAAATGCTCAGATCAGCAGTTTGAGCCCATGTACGCGAACCGGAGTCTCTCCGGAATAGACCGGCACCCCGATCAGACGCAGGTGGCGGACCTGGCCGACGGCGGCAGCTCGGATCTCGACCTCCAGCGTGAAACCACGTCGGTTGCGAATGGCATCGCCCCGGACACGCTCGAGCCTGGTACGGGACTCGTCCGAATAATGTGCCAGTGCCTGTTCACGCGTAATCCGGCATGATCGATCAAGCCCGAACAGGTCGAAGACGCCGCCCGACCAGATCAGTGAATTGTCGGCCAGATCGCATTCCCAAAGACCGGCATGATGAACGTCAATGCCGCCAACTCGCTCGGGAGCGATTGAGTCGGCGACGACTGAGTTGAGCACATGGGCAAGATCGAAGTGGCGCATCTGCTCGCTGAGAGGCCAGGTCAGGCCGGCATGGGAACCTTTCACGTGGATGATCCTTCCCGTCGCGTCTCCTGCCGGCATCGGGCCCGATCGCGCTGTCAGTTTGCAGCCTGTCAAGCCAGAGGTGATCAGACGGCCGCGGCACCGCCGAAAAATCGCTTCAGCGCGACACTCGTGTCCGGATGCAGTTCGACGTAGATGCGCCGGGCATCGAGCGGATCCTCCCGCCGGACGAACAAACGCTCATCGATCATGTTCTTGAGCCAGCGGTGCGCGGTCGTTTCCGGAACGCCGGCGACCGCGCACAGGGCCGAGGTTGAAATGCGCCGATGAACGAGCTCGGCATGAAACAGTTCGAGCATCATGTCCCAAGCTGGATCCGCAAATAATTCTGATTTGAAGTAAGTCGTGCGCAAACGGCGCGCCCTGATCACTGCCGCAACAGTTTCGGCCGCGACCTCCGGTATCGGTTCATCTTTGTTCAGTTCGGACTGCTCAGTCCCCGCGGATATTCGAGCGAGACTGGTGGCAATTCGGCTGACCTCGCTGCCAAGCTTCAGAAGATGATCCTTGTCGAGTTCCGACTTATGCGCGGTCACTGGCGAAACCCCGAAGAAATTGCTTCCAAGGCCTCCAGTTAATCACCTTCCCCGAGGAATGTCAGCACTTTCCTTGTCCGGTGCCAAATAAATCATATGCTTCGAAGCATTCAGGCTCCTCGGCCCCCGATTATTGAAGATAACGGCCGGGCCTCTCCCTTGGGCAAGTCACGCGAAGCTGTCGGCTGAATCCCGCCGACCTCAACGGCCGGTGCGGCGGCTGAGCGATTCTTGCCCCGGGAGCCTGTCTCCACTAGTGGCGCCGGACGGCATCGCCAATGAAACAG
Source organism: Sphingomicrobium sp. (assembly GCA_036376635.1). Taxonomy (GTDB): domain Bacteria; phylum Pseudomonadota; class Alphaproteobacteria; order Sphingomonadales; family Sphingomonadaceae; genus Sphingomicrobium. The sequence continues at coordinate 13,478 of DASUZY010000138.1, read as the reverse complement.
CTCCTCGACCGACTTCACGGCCTGCATCTGACCAACCCGGCCAGGGCCCCGGTCGAGAATCCGCAGCAACTTGGCGAGATCTACTGGAATGAGCTTCAGGAGCTGCTTCTTCAGGGCGAGATAAGCAGGCGCATCGCCGAGCGCGTGATCGCCGATGTTTTCGAGCCCCAGCCGTCAACCGGGCCGCGGTCCGTCACGGCCCGGATCTGGCAAATCCATGTCGAGCAGCAAAAAGCCCTGACCGCACCCAACGAGCTTAGTCGCTATCCAGACCACTGAAGATATTGGCCATGGCCTCGCGGCCCTCGCTGGTGAGGCTCAGCGTCACCAACCGCTCGTCCGATTCAATCGAGCCCCGCTCGATCAGGCCTTTCCTCTCAAGCACGGTCAGCCAGCGCAACGCCGTGGACATCGTGATCATGGTGAGCTGCGTAAGCCTGGTAATGTTGACTTGGGGTTCGCGGCCCTCGATCGCGAATAGTGCCGCCAGCATAATGAATGGCGGCTCGAATGAAAAAGGCGAGCCGAGCAATTCTATTCGCCGCCGGCGAAGGGAAAGCAGCAGTTGAGCCTGTTCAAGACCCGCCGCGCGCCTGGAGTCTTCGCCTGATTCGGCGGCTGGCCTAGGCGGTGACGAGTCGGTTGAAACCTGGCCAAGAACCGACAAGATCCGGCGAGCCGAGGCGACATCCTCGTCAACCAGCCAGAAGATATGCCGTTGTTGAGGAGGCTTGGGGGGCTTGGAAGTCATTCTGGAATGGAGACGCGCGACATGGCCGCATCTATCGGTCGCCGGCGCCTCGCCAGTCAAGTCACGAGGGGAAGCAGCAGTCCCTCAGCCTTCGCCGCGCGCGACCAGGCCGCCCCAGGCCGTCGGTTCAATGCCAAGCCCTTCGCGAAGCCGGCAGATGGCGAGATCCAGATGCGCGCCTACATCGAAGGGGGCATTGGAGCGATCGAGGAGCTCAAGCGCCTGTTCCATCAGCCTCAGGGCGTCGACGCGGTCATCCTCACCAATATTAGCCGGCGATCCACTCATGTTCCGTCTGCCGCTTCTTCCATAGCAACGAAGTTTATGAGCGACGCCATTATCAGGGAGCCGATTGAGCGCCCATTATTTTTTGGTTAACAATTCCGGCCGTCTCAATTCAGCACGGACGCGTCAAGCGACGCGCCGTTCCTGCAGCGCTTCGAAGTAGCGATCCATCCTCTGCACGCCGTCATCCGTCAGGCTGACCAAAGTTCGGCGGCCATCGCGCCAGTCCTGCAGGCGGATGGCGAGGCCCTCCTGCTCGAGCTTTCCGATCCATCGGAGAGCCGTTGTCATCGGCACGTTGGCCGCATCGCAGGCGGCCGAGATACCGGTGCGCCGGCTTTCGAGGTGGCGTACGTAAAGATCGAGCAGGAGATCCCAGGCCGGATCAGCGAACAGTTCGACGTTCCAAAGGCTGTTGCGGATGCGGCGGGCCGACTGAATCGATCTCGCAAGCCGTCGCTTGTCGCTTCGATCGTCCCGGAAAAGCGGGAGGATCGCAGCTCCCTGTGCCGTCCCGATGGAAGGATCGGCGGGCCTTCGAACGAAGCGGCCGGTTTCATCCGTACAGGAAAGGCTCATCAAGCAAATTCTCCCACGCCATCGATCAACGCCCGCATCCGGGTTGCGGTCGAACCCAAGAGGCCGGCCGCAGGGCGCCCCCCGCACTTTCCGCGGCACTCAAGGTTCGGATGGAGATGCCCGGCGCGGCGAGCGCCGGGCCTCCCCCGACCAGGAGCGTCGCCAAAGAGCCGAACGCTTGAACTGGTTGTGACGCGATGCGGTTAGCGCGGAGTTGACCATAACTCCAAAATGGTGACAAAAGCCGCTCCTCCGGGGAGGTGCGGGGTCCCTGTCTCGGTCGTGCGCGGTCGAACTGCAGGTTTGCTTTTCGGGAGGCAACCCCCATCGAGGATTGTATCGCGTGCCCAAACGCCGGACTGACTGCCAGGAAATCCAGATGCCAGATTCCAACTCGGCCGCCCAGCGCCTCATGCTGGCGGAAGCGCTCCGCAACCTGCGAAACGCACTCGATCTGCTCGACCGTGCGTCGGCGCCGGGACATATCGGGGCGCACGTCGATCTCGCGATGCACGAGCTGAATTGCGCCATCGCGGCGCTCCCCGGAGCGGAGCCTGTCGCCAGCATGGAGCGCGGGTCGCGATCCTAGCGCCGTTCTCGTCCGCGCGGCACCGATCTCTTTTGTCTGATCTGTTGGCCGAAGCGTCTGGAGAGCGTAGACCGGTCGCGGACTTCGACTCTGACCAAACCCCTTGGAATGAAGCCAGCCCTAAGATTTTAGAGCGGGGTCCTGCCGTTCCGAAAGGCGAGTCGAATGGCCAGCAGCATTTGGGCAGGTCTCGACATTGGGGTCGAGAGCACGAGCATCTGCGTCCTCGACCAGTCGGGCGAGGTCCTTCAGCAAGGGACCTGCCCCTCGACCCTCAAGCATGTTCATGATGAGCTCAAGTGGCTGAAACGCCGCAAGCGCGCGACAATCTCCCTTGAAGCGGGTGTCGGCACGAGCCTCGCCCGCGGTCTCCGTGCGCTGGGCTACCGTGTCGAGGTGTACGAGGCGCGCCAGCTTAGCAAGTTTCTCAAGGTTCGGCGGAACAAGACCGACGCGGGAGATGCCCGGGGGATTGCCGAGGCCGGCCGCATCGGTGCCGACCTCGTCTCCAGGGTCCATGTCAAGACGCTGGACTGCCAGATGCTTCAATCGCGGCTGGCGATGAGACGGCATTTCATCCGGACTCGGGTGAGAGCGGTCAGCTTGTTGTGCCGCCAGGTGGAGCTTTACGGCGGTCGCATCCGGTGCCTCGAGGGCGACAATCGCCTTGGAAGCCGAGCCAATCTCGAGATCGCCAGGCTGTTCCCCAAGGGATCGCCTTCCCTGGCCGGCGAATTTTGCCTGCTGCTCCAGCAACGGGAGCATTTGCTGGCGATCGAACGGAAGCTCGACCGGGAACTGCGGTGTCTCGCGCGCGACAACCGAATCTGCCGCAAATTCATGACCGTTCCGGGTGTTGGACCAATCTGCGCGCTCTCATTTTACGCGTCGGTGGGAGAACCGGACCGATTCAAGCGAGTCAGCGATATCGGTTCTTATTTCGGCCTGACCCCGCGGATCCATCAATCGGGTCTGGTCGAGCGCTTCGGGCGAATTTCAAAGATGGGCAACAGGCATGTCCGTTCGCTGCTGGTCCGCTCCGCGATGAGCTTTCTGAGGTGGGGCGACCCCGACTGCGCTCTCCATCATTGGGCGCGCTCGATCGAGCAGAGACGAGGCCGTGGTCGGGCGAAAGTCGCGCTCGCGCGCAAGCTCGCAATGATCATGCTTTCAATGTGGAAATCGGGCGAGTCCTTCGACCGCCGACCGCCGGCCGGGGCGCCGGGCGTAACCGGCGGAGTGTCAGGAGCGGACCTCGTTCCATTACGTGCGGACCAAGCGCGTCTGTTATCGTGAGGCCGCCCCTGGCATGGTTCCGACGAACGGCCGAGCGCTCCCCGGAAAGGGCGGCCTTCGTCACTGGGCAGGTCCAAGACCGGGCCTTGCCGCTGGATCACCCCTGCAGAATGGAATTGCGGGATTGACCCTGGACACCCCCGATGATCGAACCAGACCTTCATCGCCGGTCCCTGCCGATCAGCCACCGGATCCAAGCGCGGCCTCGACTTGCGCCAGGGGCCGGTGGAGTGCCTGCTGCGCCATCGTCCAGACTGCTGCGGCAAAGACCGACAAGATCGCAATGATGCCGATGAACTCCAGAGCCCGTCCCCGTAGCCGGGCATCGAGCTGCGGCGCTCGCCGGCTTTGACGGCGATCGATGATCGCTCCCTCCGAAGCGACCAGGCGCAAGTTGCCGGAGGCGCTTTGCGACATGATCTCCTCTACCGGAACCCGATCCTCTGACTGAAGGCCGGCGCGAGTCCCGTCGCGCCAGACCACGCGCGCGACGATGACGTGGTCACCCCGTCGAAGCTCCACCAGGCTTCCTTCCGCCCCGAGACGGCTGGACTGGATCAGCAGGCCGCGCGAGGAGATGTTCAGAATGCAGGCGTCGGTCCACCGGGCACTGCTATGGATTCGCGCCGGTATGAGCACCCGGCGCCGCAGTTCCCGCGGCCGATCACCTCGATGTCTTTTGGGCAGAACCATGCCGGACCGCTAGTCGGACACTTCTGTGCGATGTTTAAAGCATTGCTCCAAAACGGATTTAATCGGTTACCCGACAGGGAAACGTCGCCCGGCCTGCCTGATTGCGCTTCCGAAATCGCCATCCCGACGTCCCCAACCGCTGGCAAGAGCGCGATCGGCCTCGTACCGCAGCTCGCCTGGCGACCGGCCGCCGGCAGGCATCGGGAGTCGAACAAAAAAGCTGGGTCTCTATAGACTTTGCTGGAGAAGAATCGGACCGTGGAGCCCGACAAGGAGCAAGCATGCCGCAGAATGATGTGAGACCATCCGGTTCCGAACTCACCCAACTGCAGGTCAAATGCCTCGACGGCTTTTGGAACAGGAAGTCCGCCAAGCAGATTGGCGCCGAACTCGGCATCAGTGAGGCCTGGGTGAACAAGAACCTCATGGCGGCGCGACGTCATTTCAATGTGAACAGCAGCGCCGAGGCGGCCGCCATTCTGTTTGGCGCCAAACCCTCGGATATCAAAAACTACTACTATCAGGAAACTGGCCTCCCCGAGCGGCGCTTCCGGAGCGATGCACCAGGCGCCGGAGGGGGCAAGTCATTGGCCCTTCCAGCGACGAGTGAACGAACGCTGATCAATAGTCTGGGGGTCGGGCGAACGCTCGGCGCAGTCCTCATCGTCGCCATCGCGGTGATCGCGGGATTGCTGCTGATGCTTCAAACGGCGGAGGGCATCGCAGAACTTTGGAGGACGTTCGGTTACTAGTCTCACGCAATGGGCACTCCAGTGCCATTCTAGGAGATTAGACTTGCTTAACCAGCGCCACGAGACCGCAAGGGCAGTCGCGTCCGAGCTACTGCCGGCGGAACGCGACGTCGATGCCGCGATCATCCGCAACTCCCGATTGACCATCGCCGTCATCGAGGGCCGGCGGAACTGCAGGCTGCCGATAGCGACTGGGCAGGAAGGCCTCTCGCTGGTCGCCTCGGCAACCGCCCGACTGGTCGAAGCGCGGGCATTGCTGGCCCAGGCCCACCTGTCGTTCCGTGCGACCCAGGACGACATCGGGCTTCAGGCCTATAGCTACGGGGACATCAGCGAGTGCCCGCCGTCAGGCGGTGAGGCAAGCCCGCCGCTCCGGGCAGTGGCGTAGAGCGGGATGCGGTCGTGAGGGCAGCACGCGTGACTTCGAGATGATTCACATGATTGCCTTCGCGGCCGCCTTCCTTGCCTGCCTGGTCTATGTTTTTGCGACCGGAGGGAAGCCCGAGCGCCTCGCCATGCTGGCGCAGTCGGTCGCCCTGCTTCTTTCCCTGGTTGCGATCTCGTTCCGCGTCATCCCTTCAAAGGGTCTGCCGGTCGGCCTTGCCCTGGTCGACCTCGCGCTGGCGGTGGCCCTCAGCCTCCTGGCACTGAGGGCGAACCGGTACTGGACGATCGTCCTTGCCGGGATGCAGGTCGCGCCCCTGTTCGCGCACGCGGCAAGGCTGCTGGCCTTTCCGCTGCCCGCCGCGGGCTATGTGATCTTTGTGCAGCTCTGGGCGTGGCCAATGCTCGCGGTGACCGCGGCGGGCGCCCGCAATCATCGGGCCAGGGTCCGGAAATTTGGTGAAGAACAAGATTGGAAGCCGTTTTGGCCGCACCTGAACCAAGTCGAATTCACAGTCTGATCGACCGCATCCTGTCGTTTCCCGCTCGAAGCGACCCGCCCGCCGTCTTCGACATCGCGAAGCCGGATTTCGCGGCCGTGCGCGCGATGACGGAGGCGAGCCTGCCGAACGGAGAGGACCAGGACGAGGATTGGCTCCGGCGCTCCGAGCTGCGCTCCACCGGGGCGGTCGCGACGATGCTGGAATCCATCGGCTTTGCCGGCCGCAGGGGCGAGACCGAAGCGATCTTCGTCGATGCCCGTTGCGGACTGATTGGCTCGCAGGCGATCGGCAAACTGATCGCCACCGACACCGATGCCATCGTCAGCCGGATTTTGCGCGCGGCGTCAGGCTGCGATGCCCGCGGGATCATCCTCGCCACCCAATGCAGCGCCGCACGCGTGCGGGGACCCTATTGGAGGCAGATCATCCGGAAGCTCCGTTCGAAGGGCGAGGCGATCGATATCGTTCTGCTCGATCACGTCGTTCTGACCGCCGGCGGCTGGAATCGACTGTTCGTCGGGGCGGGCGCGTGGAGTTTCAGCTGATGGCGGCGAACGGCCGACGGGACGGTCCAGGCGCTTCCGCCGGAGTGACTTGCGGGGCTTCGCTGTCCCCGGATCGCAGGGGGTTCAATTGCCCTCGCTAGGAGACAGCCAGCTCGACAATCCCCGGCTGCTCACGAGGGCCGCCGCAGAGGTGTATCGGATGCGTCGCGAGCGCGACAAAGTGCTCCCACCTGAATTCGTCGGCGAGCCGGCATGGGACATGCTCCTTGCGCTTTATTCCGAACATCCCTCGAAATTGCCGCTGTCGAGCCTCTGCTATGGTTCCGGCGCCCCCCCCACGACTGCAATGCGATGGATCCGGGCGCTCGAGGATGACGGCATCCTCGAACAGACCGCGCATTCCAGGGACGCCGGGCTGATGCTTGTCTCACTGACGCGCAAGGGGCGGCTGATGGTCGAGCGCGCGCTTCGGGCAATGCTCAAGGACCGGTTCCGCTAGAGAGATTTCGAGGCCCGGGGAGCCTGGGCGGAGTGAGCCGGCGCGTCATTGGACCCGGATTGCAATCCGACGGATCGATCCATTTCGGGGCAATGATCAGGTAAGTAGCAAGAGCTATCCCGGCATGGCCAGGAGATGGCCGCATTGCCCCCAGGACAGGCTCTCCCGCCGCCGTCGTTCCAGTCGACGAGCAACGCGCGGGCGACGATCAGAATCGTCGAGGGAGCACGCATATCCCAATCGGAATGGATCAGGACAGCACGCCGCAAGGAGATCGTCATTCCGGACAGGAATGGCCGGCCGGTCCTCGTGCGCCTGATCGAATTCGAGTAAGTCACCGGCTCGCGACGAGATGCCTGACGGGAATCGATCAGTGTCCGGTCACTCTTCGAGACCGGCTCACCCGAGAAAGACTGGGCGGGCGTCCGGAAAATCCGTCTTTCGGAGGATCATTTACCAACCCTTTGCGGGATTTGGGCTAGCGATACCGCGGGACCCCACGCCGAGTCCCGCCACCGCCGCTCACACACAGGCCCGTTCGCTGACCATGCCAAGCCGCCTAATGCTCCGCTATCTCGGCGCCGACCTTTCCTCCAGCACGGGCCGGGCGCTGATCGAGGAGCGTTACCGGTCGCTTCGGCAGCAAGTTCCGATCATCTACCTGCTTGGGCTGGTAAACCTTTCGGCAATGGAGCTTGCAGCGACCGGCCGGCTGGTGCCCGGAGCCAATCTCCCAACCTTGATCCTCGGCTGCGGCTTGATCCGCCTCTGCCAATGGTTTGGTCATGGCCGCGACGTCGTTCACGGGACGATGGTCGCCCGAATGGCACAGACCGTTCTGTTTGCGACGCTCGTCTGCGTCGCGGTCTGCGTCCGCTGCCTGTATCTGTTGCAGGTTGGGGATTCTGCGTCGCACATGGCGGTCATGCTGTTCGGTGGCCTGACGGCGATCGGGGTCGCCTACGGCCTTACAGCCCTGCCCCCGGCCGGCCGCATTCCGCTGCTCCTGATCATCGGCCCGCTGTCGGTCGCCGCGCTTCTGTCGAAGGAGCCACAGTTCGCCGGCGCGGCATTCGGTCTGGTCGTCGTCGGAGCGCTGACGATGCGCCTGCTCACCGCGCACAACCGGCATTTCACCGACGTCATCAAATCCCGAGCGATCATCGCGCGCGAACAACGGCGCGTTGCCAATGCCCATGAGGAAGCCCTCATCGCCGCGACGACGGATTTTCTCACCGGACTCCCCAATCGCAGGGCCTTCGTGTCGGCACTTGAGGCGGCCGCCTCCGATAGCCCCGGAACCTTTTCGCTGGCCATCATCGATCTCAATCGATTCAAGGCGGTCAACGATACCTTCGGCCATGCTGCCGGCGACGAACTGCTGCAGGAAGTGGCGGCCCGGCTGGTCGCCGCGATCGGCGACCGTGGCCTGGTCGCCCGCCTGGGCGGCGATGAATTTGGGGTGTTGATCGAAGACGTCCATCGCTTGAAGGACGTGGCCGCGGCGGGCGCCGCGATCATTTCGGGAGTCAACGGATCGGCGATGATCCGGGGCCGTGAGCTGGGCATCTCGGTATCTTGCGGACTTCGCATGTCCGACAAAAGCCAGGACCAGTCGCCCTCCAGGCTCATGGCGGATGCCGACCTCGCTCTGTATCAGGCGAAGGTCAATCCTGGCGGCGGCGCCACGATCTTCGAACCCCGGATGGAAGGTCCAAGGCGGCGGCGCGCGCAGGTCGAGCGGGCGCTTCGAGCACCGGACCTCAGTGAACACCTCAGTCTTGTGTTCCAGCCGATCGTCGACCTCGGAACCGGCCGGATCCTGGCTCATGAAGCATTGGCGCGGTGGACAGATCCCGAACTCGGACCCGTCCCGCCGTCGGAATTCGTGCCGCTTGCGGAGCAGCTCAACCTGATCGACGAGATCAGCCCGCGGTTGATGGACATGGCGTTCGAGGCGGCGAAGGAATGGCCGGAAGAAGTGCGTCTGTCGTTCAATCTCAGTGCCATACAAATTTGCTCGCCGGGCTCGGCCAAGTCCGTGCTCCGGGCGCTCAGGGCGGCCCGGCTGAGCCCGTCCCGCCTTCAGGTTGAGGTGACGGAAACCGCCCTGCTCGCGGACTTCACACAGGCGCGAGACAACCTGACCCAGCTTCGAGCCGCCGGTGCAACCATCGTCCTCGATGATTTCGGCGCGGGCTTTGCCTCGATCGGCTATCTGCGCCAGCTCCATTTCGACCAGATCAAGCTTGACGGCGGCCTCGTCACCGCGGCCCACGGCAGCGCCGACGGCAAAAGGCTGCTCCGGGCGGTGATTGGATTGTGCGAGATCCTCGGCGTCTCGAGTGTCGCCGAACATGTCGAGAACCAGGAGATCCTGACGCTGGTGCTTGAGCTCGGGTGCGCGGCAGGACAAGGATTCTGGCTTCAGGAGCCGCTCGGCCGACTTGAGGTCCGCAACCTGCATGAAGCCCTTGCGGGCGGACGCTCGCGTTCGACCGACCGCCGGGCAGCTTAGGCTTTGTCTTCAATCCGACAGTTGGCGTTTCCTTAACCATGAACGCCCATAATGCGCTCGTGAACCACTCCCGCAAACTGCTCGCAACGATGGTGTCCTCGGCGATCGCCCTGATCGCCGTCACCAATTACTGCATCATCCACCTGATCCAGACATCCACAACCTCCAGGGAACAATTGTTTTCCGCGATCCTGCCGATCGCCCTGCCCGCGAGCGTTGCGGTGATCCTCGTCATGTCCAATCTGTATCACACGCTGCAGGACGTCCTGGGTCAGCTTGACCGACGCCAGAACGATCTCATCACCCGGGCTCAGCAGGATGCGCTGACCGGCGTCGGGAGCCGCGAGCTGTTCGAGGATCGCCTGGCCCAGGCGCTCGCCCGGTTCCGCAGGACCGGGGAGCGGTTTGCGGTCGCGATGCTCGATCTCGACCATTTCAAACGGGTCAACGACCTTCATGGCCACCAGGTCGGCGATGAACTGCTCCGGCAGGCCGCCGCAAGGCTCAAGTCGCAGCTTCGCGAATGCGATACCGTCGCCCGCTTCGGCGGCGACGAATTCCTCATCCTGCAGGCCGACGTCGGGAACTCGGCCTCCGTTCGGGGGCTGTGCGAACGGATTTGCACGGAGCTCCGCAAGAGTTACGAAATCAGCTCGATGGAGCTGCAGTTGCGGGCAAGCATCGGCGCCGTGCTTTGCAACAAGCAGCTCGGAACCCCGGCCGATTACGTTCGCGCCGCCGACGTTGCGCTGTACGAGGTCAAGTCGGCCGGCAGGGACGGCTACCGCTTTTTCTCGGACAAGCTGGACGAGCAATTGCGACGGCGCGACCGGCTCGAGACGGATCTGAGGCTGGCGCTCAAGAGCGGCGATGGGCTGAGCGTGCAATATCAGCCGCAGGTCAGCGCCGCCGGGCTGCTGACGGGTGTCGAGGCACTGTTCCGTTGGCGCCACGATGTTCTTGGCGACGTGCCGGCAGCGGAAGCCGTCGAGATCGCCGAAGAGCTGAACATGATCGACATGCTCGGCGAATTCGTATTCCGGCAAGCTGCGGGCTTTGCGCGCTCGCACCCCGCTTTATCGGTCGCTGTGAACCTCTCCCCCGCCCAGTTCTCGCGATCCCAGGCTCTGGCCACCCGCATGCGCGATCTCGCCCTTTCGGAGGGAGTGCAGCCTTCACAATTTGAATTCGAAATTACCGAACGCTTGTTCATGACCGTCGGAAACGGATCGGATTCGCAAATCCAAAGCCTGCGCGACCATGGGTTTCGGGTGGCGCTCGACGATTTCGGAACCGGCTATTCGTCGCTCAGCTATCTTCGCCGCTTCAAGGTTGACCGGCTGAAGCTCGACAAGTCCTTCGCTGCAACCGAGGACGCCCAGGAAAATATCGCTCTCATCAGGGCGGCGGTAAGCATGGCTCACCTGCTCAAATTGGAGGTGATCGCCGAGGGCATCGAAACGGAGCTTCAGGAGACGGTGGCGCTCGAAAGCGGCTGCGATGGTCTCCAGGGGCACCGTTATGGCAGCCCAATGACCGCTGACCAGTTCGGGCACTATCTCCAGGCACGTCGGCGCAACGCGGCTTAACGTCGGCCCGCCTCCCACCTGGATGCTGTTTGCGTTCGGTCCTTGGAAAAGCGTGTGCAAAGGATCGGTTGGGCTGATCCCCAGACCAGAAGATTCACATCGGTTAACAACGGGAGCGATTGTTTCGCACCCCCATTGATCACGAACGGGGGACTCAAACTATAAAGAGCTGGCGCGCATGGCGCGCAACCAGGCGAACGCCGCCTCGACGCCTTCCACTCGAAAGGCGCTCCTGGAGATAGCCGAAAGATACGAGACGCTGGCAAGGTCGGATCAGTCCGGCAAATCATGACCGTTCAATGAGGCCACCAATCGGTTCTTTTGCCAAAGCTCACATTTCTGCGCGCCGGTCTCGATCTTACGGGCCTTGGCAATAGCTTCCTCGTCGGACTCGGCGTCGATCCAGTCCGCAAGCCTGATGCTGCCCCGACCGTCCAGGCAGTAGAACCTGTAGCTCGGCATGGTCCGATGCCCGTACACCATAACGGGACCGAAACATCATGACATCTGACCCACGAAAGGTCCCAAGGCCAGTCCAGCTTCACGGCGGGCTCGTGACAGCAGATCGCCAGCAGTTCCGAGCCCCACAATCCTCGGTCCGCAGTGTGCCACTCAAGCGTTGCCTCCAGGGGGCGATCCTCGGGGAGCCGGAACATGGGCGAGCATTGGGCACCGCAGATTCAGCGCTGCGCGGTCTACACACGCAAAAGCATCGAGCATGGGCTCGAACTTGAGTTCAATTCGCTGCAGGCACAGCGCGCGATCTGCTCCGCATACATCACAAGCCAGAGACACAAGGGTTGGGTCGAAATACCCACTCATTACGACGATGCTGCACGCTCGGGGGCGACGCTGGATCGCCCTGAGTTACAAAGCTTGCTGTCGGACGTGGAGCACGGCCTCGTCGATGTGGTTGTCGTCTACAAGCTCGACCGCATAACCCGAACCCTGTTGGACTTCGTCCGGCTGATGGATTTCTTCGAGCGCTACGGTGTGTCGTTCGTATCCATCACTCAGAACTTCGACACCGAAGACAGCATGGGCCGTCTGATCCTCAATGTGCTGCTGACATTCGCGCAGTTCGAGCGCGAGATCCTTTCCGATCGTATCCGGGACAAGCACCATGTCATGCGACAGTCCGGCCGATGGCCAGGAGGGCCGTGCCCGTTAGGTTATGACGTTCGCAAACACGTCCTGCAGATCAAAGCGCCAGAGGCCGACACCATACGGCTGATCTTCGCGCTTTTCCTCGAGCTCGGCACCTATGAGGCCGTCTTCAGAGCGTGCGCAAAAATGGATGTTCGGGGGAAGCGCTGGAGGACGCGGCGCGGCGACTGGATCGGTGGCAGGCCGATCACCAAGGCATCGATCTACCATATCATCGGCAACCCGGTTTACATCGGAAAGATCCGCACGGGAACCGAACTCTACCAAGGTCTCCACAAGCCGATCATTGACGAGCAAACTTGGAACCAGGCCCAGCAACTGAGGCGCGAACGGGCTGCTGAAAGTCGGGCGGGGATACCGAACTTCAACGTTCTCACCGGCCTGCTGTTCGACTGTTACGGGCGATCGATGAGCTTGAATCATCGGAAGCTGCGCTCCGGCGTGAAGTACAGGTATTACGTATCGAACCAGAATGATCTGGGTCGGCGGCAGGGAGTGAAACACCTGCGCGCCCGCGCTGAGCCACTGGAAGGATTAATCGTCTCGGCCGTGAAGACGCTGCTCCTCGATAAGCCCGCCGTCCGGGCCGGATTGTTGCGCCTCGGCTATTATGACAATCGGCTCGACGAACTTGCAGAACGATCGGAACTGGCCGCCTTGCGTTTGGGCCGGCTCAGCCAGCACAAGCTCCGGGATGTTCTGAGAGGGGTCATCGTCCGAATTGAATTGTCGACCATGACGGTGCGTCTGGTTCTGCGTTGGAACGGCATCGCACGATTTCTTGCCTGGCACGGGGTCGCGCGTTTCGACCCCGACGATGAGACTTGGCAAAACTGCGACAAGACGGAACTACTCGAGCTCCCTCTCGGAGCAGCGCGCAGTGCGCGAAAACTCTACTTACCGATAGAGCCGCGCAGCGGCACAGCCAAAGCATCTCCCGGGCTGTCCCGTCTCATTCAAGAGGCGCGGCACGCACAATCCCTTGTTGATGGGAACCGAGAGGCAACCTTATGCGAGCTAGCTGGACGCATGCGGATCAAGGCCGATCGCTTCTCGCGTATACTTAGACTAAACTACCTTGCTCCCGATATAAGCACGGCTATTCTCGATGGTGAGCACCCGAAAGGCCTGACGAGGGCAAAGCTTATCCAAGTCAACCTTCCTCTAGATTGGGCCCTTCAGCGGGACCTTCTAGGTTTCCCTGCCCGGCCCAGTAACGACGGTTATTAGGAGTAATGCTGTTTTAACTCGGTCCGGACATGCATTTGGCTGAGGAAGATTGGATCGGCTAAAGTGTTTCGTTAGTCGATCGTCCCGCGGCACTTTAGTCCTTTCTGAGGAACCCACCCAGTGGCAACTTTGGGTGG
>DASUZY010000137.1:0-6510 GCA_036376635.1 Sphingomicrobium sp. | reverse complement strand
AGCAGTCGAACGACACATGTCGGTGACCGGCGGTTGAGAGCGTTGACTTGGAGCGGCCGAAAATCCAAATCGGCCGAGCCTTAAGCGGGTATGATGTAATGGTAGCCTGTCAGCTTCCCAAGCTGAACGCACGGGTTCGATTCCCGTTACCCGCTCCAAAGCCAGACCATCCGGTGAATGGTCTGGCTTTGGAGCGCGCGAGCGCAGCGAGAGGCGACCGACAACCACATCCGGTGAATGGTCCGTTTGTGGAGCGCATGGCCAAAGGCCGGGGCGACAACCATCCGGTGAATGGTCCTTTTGTGGAGCGCACGACCGAAGGCCGGGGCGACAAGCACAGAGCGGCGCCGATCAGCCGATCTCGTTCTGATATTCGAACAATCGGTGCTCCTGGTACAATCCGGCGCGCTGGTAGGGGCTGTTGCCGACCAGCGCCTCGGCGGCCGAGCGGTCGTCGGCTTCGAAGATCATCATCATCCCGGCTCGCCGACCTTGCTCGTCGCGCAGGGCGCCCGCGGCGCGAATGGCGATCAGCGGCTGCTCGAGGAAACCGGTCGTATCCTCCTGGACCTGCTGATCGGGCTCGGCTCCGTCCTTGAGAAGCCCCATCCAGACAAACAGCATCGACAATCTCCTGCTGCCAAGACCCAAAAGCACGGCCCGAGCGTTTGACGCAAGCACTGCCAAAAATTGACGCGCGAGAAGGAACAAAGACGCCGCTTAGCCATTGCTTAATATAAGCAAGCTTATTATATCCGTTGCCGATGGAAACCCTTCCTTTCGAGATCGGGGAAACCGCGCACGCGCTGCGCAAGGCGTTCGATCGCCGGACGGTCGGGCTGGGCGTCACGCGCGCGCAATGGAAGGTGCTGTTCCGTCTCGACCGCCGGCCGGGCCTGAGGCAGATCGAGCTCGCCGACATGCTCGACATCGAGCCGATCACTCTGTCGCGCATCGTCGACCGGCTGGAGGAAGGCGGGCTCGTCGAGCGGGTCGCCGATCCCGCCGACCGCCGCGCCTGGCGGCTTCACGTTACCGCACGGGCACAGCCGCTCATCGAGAAGCTGCGCGGAGTCGCCGACGAGATGACTGCTGACGCGTTTGCCGGAATTGACCCGAAACGCATTGAAATTGCGCGGCAAGTCTTGGGACGCGTGCGTGAAAACGTGTCCCAGGCCGCTCCGATCAACAGGGCTTCGAACCAATGAATAAGATGCAGACCGAACCGATGGCACCGGTGGAGACGGCCGAAGAGCCGAAGCGCAAACGCTTCCGGGTCGAGGGTGGAAGGAACTGGACGCGAACAATCCTGATGCTGATTGTTCCGGCGCTTCTGATTGTCGGCGGCGTCTATTATTATCTGTCGAGCGGCGGCACCGTCTCCACAGACGATGCGCAGATTAAGCAGGACATCGTCTCGGTGAGCCCGCAGGTGAACGGCCAGGTTGTCGCCGTGTTCGTCCGGAATGGAGCACGCGTGAAGCGCGGGGATCTTCTTTTCCGGATTGATCCGCAGCCCTACCAGGTCGCGCTCGAGCAGGCGCAGGCGGCCCTTGCCGCGGCGCAGCTCCAGACGCAGGTGCTGCGAACGACGGCTGCCGGCACCGGGGGTGACATCACGGGCGCCGAAGCCAATCTCAAGGTGAAGCAGAATGCACTGTCGAGGCAGCAGGCGCTGCTGAAGCAGGGTTTCACTACTCGTAGCGACTTCGACTCCGCCTACAACGACGTGCGGTCGGCAGAAGCGCAGCTCGCCGATGCACAGGCGCGTGCCGCCAATGCCAATGCCGCCGTGGCGCATAACGGAAGTCAGCCGCAAATTGCGCAGGCGCAGGCGGCAGTGGATAAGGCACGGCTCGACCTGTCCCGCACGGATGTCCGTGCGACGATGGATGGCGTCATCGAGAACGCAGACAAGCTGCAGATCGGCCAGATGGCGGTCGAGGGCGTGGGCATGGTCAGCCTAGTCCACAGCACGACCGCGTGGGTCGAGGCCAATTTCAAGGAGAAGGATCTCGCTCGCATGGCCCCAGGGCAGCGCGCGGTCGTGGAAGTCGACGCTTATGGCGGCGACAAGTTCGACGGCCATGTGCAGAGCATTGGCGCCGGCACCGGTAGTGAATTCTCGCTACTCCCGGCCCAGAACGCGAACGGGAACTGGGTGAAGGTAAGTCAGCGCGTGCCGGTCCGGATCGCCTTCGACGGAACGCCATCGCGGCCGATGATCGCCGGTCTTTCCGTCACTGCAAAGGTCTACCTCGACCAGAACAAGAAGTAAGCTCGCGTGGCTAGCAGGCCCGACAGCAACGCCGCGACTCACATCCTCCCGACGGGGGATCGGATCATCGTCACCATCGGGGTGATGATGGCCGTTCTCCTGCAGGTGCTCGACACGACGATCGCCAATGTTGCGCTCCCGCACATGCAGGCGGACCTCAGCGCCAGCCAGGACCAGATCAACTGGGTCCTGACCAGCTACATCGTGTCGTCGGCCATTGCCTTGCCGATCAGCGGCTGGCTCGCCGACAAGGTTGGGCGCAAGCGTCTTCTGCTGGTGTCCGTGGTGGTATTTACGGTCGCCTCGGTCCTGTGCGCGACCGCGACCTCCCTGACGGAGATGGTTGCGTTCCGCGCTCTGCAGGGCGTTGGCGGCGCGTTCATCGTTCCGCTTGCCCAGGCGACTTTGTTCGACATCAATCCGAGGGACCGGCAGGGTCAGGCGATGGCGCTGTTCGGTGGCGGCGTGATGATCGGCCCAATCCTCGGGCCGGTGCTCGGCGGCTGGCTGACGGACAATTACAATTGGCGCTGGGTTTTCCTCGTCAACCTGCCGGTCGGAATCATCTGCGCGCTGTTGATGGCCCGCTTCATGCCGAAGACCGATACGCATGATCGCAAGTTCGACATGTTCGGCTTCGCATTGCTCGCGATCGCGCTCGCCTCTCTCCAATTCTGTCTCGATCGGGGCGAACAGAAGGATTGGTTCTCGAGTTGGGAGATCATCATCGAGGCCGGCCTGGCTATTGCAGCGGGATGGATGTTCCTCGTCCACATGGTCACTGCAAAGCTGCCGCTGTTCGATCGGTCGATGTTCAAGGATCGGAATTTCGCGACTGGCATGGTGTTCATGGCGGTGACCGGCGTGCTGCTGCTCGCCGGCCTCGCACTGCTGCCGCCGCTCCTCCAGGGACTTTACGGCTATTCGGTGCTTCAGTCAGGGTTCCTGACAGCACCGCGCGGGATCGGGACGCTGGTCTCGATGATGATCGCCGGCCGCACTGTTGGAAAGATCGATGCGCGCTTGCTGGTCGGCATCGGCGTGATTCTGATGGGTATTTCCCTGTACCTGATGACTGGATTCGCGCTCGATCAGCCCTCCAGGCCGGTGATCGTCAGCGGCGTGGTGCAGGGACTTGGTCTCGGGCTGATCTTCGTGCCGTTGCAGACGCTGGCGTTCGAGACGCTGCCGGCGAAGGCACGGACCACCGGCGCTGCGCTGCTCAACTTGTCGCGCAACATCGGCGGTTCCATCGGTATCTCGGTCGTCAGCACGCAGCTGGTTCGAATGACTCAGGTCTCGCACGCTGACCTCGCGCACAATATTACTGAGCAGACCATCCCCACGCTGGATCCGAGCATCCTGCAGACGGTTTTTCCGGTCGCCGGGCCGGCGGTGCTGGCTTACTTGAACCTCGAGATTAACCGGCAGGCGCTATTCATCGCCTATCTCGACGACTTCAAGCTGATGATGATCATCACCTTCGCCATCCTGCCTCTGCTGTTCTTCATGAAGCGCGGCAACAAGGTCGGCGGTGGCGGACCGCCGGTTCACATGGACTGATCAGCTCTTCGGGACCATCACGCACATGTTTCCCTGCGCGTAATCGAACCGAACGACGTACTTCTGCAGCAGAGCGTGACCGAGGTTCATCGAGTCCGAGCGTGACGAGAAGTATCCCGCATTGCTGGTTGCATCGTTCACGTCGACGTCGCGCAATGTGATCTTGCCGATAGCGATGTCGTGGTGCGGGGTTCGGAATGTGACGTTGCTGCCGCCGACACCGTGACCCTCCCCCTTGATCCCGTTGCTGTACCGGTCCGCGACCTTGTGGGCTTCGGCCCATCGCCACAGGACGATCGGAATCCCGCCATTGCCGACATCGATGCCGATCTGGGCCGGGATCCCGTCAATCGTCCCGCGGACCGCCGGCTGATCATCGTCGAACAGCAGTGGAATGCGCTCGCCCTCGCAGACGCGTCCTGGGCGCGACGGCTCGATGGTCAGGCGATTGTGCGGCTCGTCGATGGTCACTGTCATTCGTTCGAAGACCTCGAGCCCCAAGATGCCGGCTATGTCGGGTTTGCCTTTGCGTTTCACCGCTCCGTCAAGATCGAGGATGGTGAAGTGCTGGTCCGTCATCGTTGCAGAGCCAAGACGAAGCTCCGAGATGCGGGTGTCGGACGTCGCGACGCGCCCTTCGCCGCTTCCGCCCGAAGAACCCTTGCCTTCACCGGTGAGCCCAAGTGCATCCGCCACTGAAGGCGTGATGATATTGTGCCCGCCGGTGTCGAGGATGAAGTCATATTGGTGACCGTTGATCGTTGCTGGCACCACCGCAAAGCTCAGCGCGTCCATCGGTAGGGTCGCGGGGCCGCTGATGGCCGTGTCGGCCGGAGGTCTCGGCCGAGCGAAGGCGATGCTGGAGGGCTTCAGCCGTGAATAGCGCTCGATCGAGATTTCAGCGCGATCGCCGCTCTCCTCTATTTGGACTTTGAACGGCATCTTGAAGCCACCGACTGAGCGATAGTCGCCGTAGGTCTCGGTAATCGTGCTGAATGGTCGGTCCCATACTGCACGTACCAGGAGATGTGTGGCCTCATCGAATGCCAGCCGAACCGCATTGCCCCCGCGCGGCCGCATGGTGAGGACGGTCGCCCAACGATCGCCAATCTGCTCGCGGGTCCTGGTTTCGAGACGCGCGGAACCCGGCTGGAGGTAGCCGCGTCGTTTGACCCAGTCCTCCGTGATGGTGGTGGCCATTGTGAAAGGCGCATTGAGCAAATGGGTGGCGCCTGAGCGATCGAGCTTCCAATGCTGCCGCCCGTCGAAGCCTTCGCCCTCGGTGAAGAGGGTGTACCGATCACTGATCCGGAATGCCCCATCGCGAGGCCGGACAACCTCCTCATGGTCTCCGGACCGTCCTTCGGCGTCGATACGGCCGATCGCTTCGGTGTTCGATGGCCCGCCCAAGCGGCCCATCATGCTCGCCGCGGCCCTTAGGACGCTTCGGGCATCGGGCGCAGCATAGGCCGGTGAAGCGAGCAGGAATTCCACCAACGCACCAATTGCAGCGACACGCATCAGGCGACTTCCTTTACTGTTTCGGACTGCAAATTTAGCGGTTGGGCGAACGGCAGGATTGGACGAATCGAAGGTGGCCACCGGGTCGACGTTCAAGGGACTGGAAATCGAGCTGCACCGGTTGCCGGGTGCCAGGGTGCTACGCGTCGTTCATCCGGGGGCGCAGCAAATCCCCGAGCACCGGCACGAATGGGCCTATATCGGCCTCTACACGGCGGGCCGGTACCGCGAGCGCTATGATGGTGGAGAGGCAGAGATGCGCGGTCCCTGCGCCGTGCTGCATCCCGCTGGCCGGCCCCACGCCGATACGGTCGAGTCCGAGGGGCTTGAGACCCTGACGATCGAATTCGAACCGGCTTGGCTGAAACAACATGGTTTCGACACACGGCTAGATCGGTCGCGCCTTTGGAATGGTGGGAAGGTGGCGCTGGCTTCGCGGCGGCTGGCAGCGGAACTCTCCTCCCGAACCGCAGACGACCGTTCGGTCGGGCATGCGACCGCTCAATTCCTGCAGATCGCTTTGGCTAGCGAGCCTTCCCGTGCCCCCGCTTGGCTTCCGGAGATCCAGAAACGGATCGACGGGCCGCGGCCAGTTAGCGCTTACAGCCTTGCTGCAAGGCTTGGGATGCACCCTGCCTATGTCGCTCGTGCATATCGTGCAGCAACTGGGGAGGGGATGGCGGAAGCGCAGCGTCGCCGGCGCGTGGAAGCGGCCTCAAGACTGCTTAGGTTCAGCACTCAGCCGCTTGCGGAAATCGCGATCGCGGCGGGCTTTTTCGATCAGAGTCATATGAACCGCTGTTTCGGCGCGGTTCTCGGGCGCACCCCGCTCGCCGTGCGCGCGGAAGGGGCGATCGCCGTATGCGCATAGTCGCCGTCCGGGTAACGCCCCGCTCGGCGAAACCCGGTATTGGGCGGTGGCGAGAAGGGCCAGATCGGCGTCAAGAGCTCGAGATCCGAGTGGCCGAGGCACCTGCTGACGGCGCGGCCAACGAGGCTGTCTTGATGCTCCTTGCCAAGGCGCTTGGGGTCAGCCGTTCCGAACTGTCGATTATTTCCGGCGGCGCATCTCGCCACAAACGCATCGCGATCCCATTTGACCTGGCGGACGCGCGGGGGCGCATCGGCTCGTAAGAAGGAGAAGCGCA
>DASUZY010000136.1:0-33605 GCA_036376635.1 Sphingomicrobium sp. | reverse complement strand
TTGCGGACCTCGGTCAGCACCTGGCGGATCAGTTCGTCCGCTTCATGCTCCCGGTCCTGGATCTGCTTCAAAAGTTCCGCGGTCGTGACGCCGTCGTCGGCAAATTGGCGCAGCGCCTCGCCAGCCGCGACCAAGGTCGCCGCGTGGGCTTCGAATAAAGCGAAGAAATCACCCTTTCGCGGCAGCAGCCGCTGGAACCAGGCGAACATCCGACCCCCTGCTTTGACGAGAGGGGCTTACTGTGCGCCGCCGATTGCGGCAACCGGGCTCGCGCTAGTGGTCGCTGTCGAGCGAATAACCGGCCGATCGAACGGTCCTGATCAGATCCGGCCGCGTCCCGGAATTCAGCGCCTGCCTGAGGCGCCGGACGTGGACGTCGACGGTCCGTGCATCGATATCGGGATCGTGGCTCCAGACTGCCTCGAGCAGTCGTTCCCGGGAAAAAACGCGGCCGGGATGCTCAAGGAAATGCCGGAGTAGACGAAATTCGGTTGGCCCAAGCGCCACGGATTCGCCGCCCCGACGGACGCGGTGGCTCGAAATGTCCATTTCGATGTCGGCGTAGGCGAGTTGCTCGCCCGCGAGTGCCGGCCGAACGCGGCGCAAGACAGCACCCACCCTGGCAACGAGCTCCCGCGGGCTGAACGGCTTGGTGATATAATCATCGGCTCCGGTGTCGAAGCCGCGGATGCGGTCGCTCTCCTCGCCCCGGGCGGTCAGCATCATGATCGGAACATTTGCCGTCGTCGCTCGGCGGCGAAGACGGCGGCACACTTCGATTCCGCTGATGCCCTCGATCATCCAGTCCAGCAGGATGACGTCCGGCTTCACCTCATCGACGAGGATGAGGGCTTCCTCGCCATCGCCTGTCCGGGTGACTTCGTAACCCGCACGGTCGAAGTGGAAGGTGACGAGATCGGCAAGGGCGCGATCGTCCTCGACCAGCAGGAGGCGCTTGTTGCTCATCCTTACCTCGGCGACTTTCCGGGACGCTCGGCCATGTGCTCACCGGTCGCGGCATAATAGACCATCTCCGCGATGTTCGTGGCATGGTCGCCAACGCGCTCGAGATTTTTCGCGACGAACAGCAGGTGCGCCGAGGGCCCGATGTTGTGCGGATTCTCCATCATGTGGGTGAGTAGCGCCCGAAAGATCGAATCGTAAAAATCGTCGACGGCAGTGTCGCGCTCGCACACCCGAACCGCCGCCTCGGCGTCGCGTTCGACAAATGCATCGAGGACGTCGTGGACCATCGCGACCGCGATCCGTGCCATTTCGGGGAGGAGCGACAGCGGTTCGATCTTCGCCGCATTCTCCAGCAGGGGAACCCGCTTGGCGATGTTCTTCGCATAGTCCCCGATCCGCTCCACCACGCCCGAGATTTTGAGCGCCGCGACGACATCGCGGAGGTCGCCCGCCATCGGCGCGCGGAGTGCGATTAGCTGGACGGCCGCACGTTCGGTCTCGATCTCCAGGGCGTCGAGCTTCTTGTCGTCCTGGACGACCTGGATCGCCCCATCGAGATCGCGCTGCACCAGGCAGCGCATCGCCTCGTCGATCGCATGTTCGGCGAGGCCGCCCATCTGACTAATGAGCGCGCGCACCCGTTCGATATCCTCGTCGAATGCCTTGACCGTATGTCCGCTTGCCTGCTGCATTGCTCTGCTCCGATCAGCCGTAGCGGCCGGTGATGTAGTCGCGGGTGCGCTGCTCGCGCGGGTTGGTGAAGATGTCGCTGGTGTTGCCGAATTCGACCAGCTCGCCGAGGTGGAAGAAGGCCGTGCGCTGCGACACCCGCGCCGCCTGCTGCATGTTGTGCGTGACGATGACGATCGTGAACCGCTCGCGAAGTTCGTGGATCAACTCCTCGACCTTGGCAGTCGAGATCGGATCGAGTGCGGAGGTCGCCTCGTCCAGAAGCAGGATTTCCGGTCGCACGGCGATGGTCCGGGCAATGCACAGGCGTTGCTGCTGACCGCCGGACAGTGAGAGTGCGCTGTGGTTGAGCTTATCCTTCACCTCATCCCAGAGCGCGGCCTGGCGCAGCGCGTCCTCGATCCGGTCGTTGATCTCCGACTTCGACAGCTTCTCGTAGTACGAGAGCGCGAAGGCGACGTTCGCCCGGATCGACGAGGGAAATGGCGTCGGCTTCTGAAAGACCATGCCCACCAGCCGGCGCAGGTCGGACAGTGGATAGCGACGGTCGAGGACATTGCGGCCGTC
The DNA here is from genome assembly GCA_036376635.1 of Sphingomicrobium sp. Lineage (GTDB taxonomy): Bacteria > Pseudomonadota > Alphaproteobacteria > Sphingomonadales > Sphingomonadaceae > Sphingomicrobium. The sequence continues at coordinate 31,382 of DASUZY010000136.1, read as the reverse complement.
GATGGCGATCGACCCGGCCGCATATTGGTCCGGATACATTTCATAGATGCGGTTGATCGTGCGCAGGAGCGTTGACTTCCCGCAGCCCGAAGGACCGATGATCGCCGTGACACTGTTGGCCGGCACCGCCATGCTGACGTCCTTCAACGCGTGACCCTTGCCGTAATAGAAATCGAGATCGCGGATATCGATCGATACCCGCGTCGAGGGCGGTACCGTTTGCGTTGCTGGCGGAGTGACCCGCAGTGCGGTTGCAGCGTCGTTCATCACTGTTTGCCTTTGCGGGCGAGAAGCCGGACCAGAATGTTGAGGATGAGCACGAAGGCGGTGAGGACGAAGGCTCCGGCCCAGGCGAGCGTGTGCCATTCGTCGTACGGGCTCATCGCATATTGGAAGATGACCACCGGCACATTGGCGAGCGGCGCATTGAGGCTCGAGCTCCAGAACTGATTGTTGAGCGCGGTGAACAGCAACGGCGCCGTCTCGCCGGCAATGCGCGCCACGCCCAGCAGCACGCCGGTCAGAATCGCGCTCAGCGCCGCCTTGTAGAGAATCTGCCGCGTGACTCTCCAGCGCGGCAGGCCAAGCGCAAAGCCCGCCTCTCGCATCTGATCGGGGACGAGCCGAAGCGATTCTTCGGTCGTCCGGACCACGATCGGAAGCAGGATCATGCCAAGCGCCAGTGCACCGGCGAAGCCAGAAAAATGACCCTGCGTCCGGACCACGAGCTGGTAGATGAAGAGGCCGATCACGATCGACGGTGCACTCAGCAGGATGTCGTTCATGAAGCTGACGACAGCCGCAAGCCTCGTGTACCGGCCGTGCTCGGCAAGATACGTGCCGGCGGCGACGCCGATCGGGGCACCGATGAATAGCCCCAGGAGGATCATGACGGCGCTTCCGTAGAAAGCGTTGAGCAGGCCCCCGCTCATGCCAGGCGGCGGAGTCATCTGGGTGAACAGTGCGGGCGTCAGGGCCGCGGCGCCCTGACGCAACGTCGTCCACAGGATCCAGGTGAGCCATACGAGGCCGAACAGGGTGGCAGCGGTCGCGAAGGCGAACGCAACGACATCGGCGGCGCGGCGGCCAGCACGAACGGCCATCAGTTCGTCCTTCCCAGCTGACGGTTGACGCGCAGCAGGAGCAGCTTGGCGATGGTGAGCACGATGAACGTCACGACGAACAGCAGGAAGCCGAGGGCGAGCAGGGACGAACGATAAAGATCGGTGTCGGCCTCGGTGAATTCGTTGGCGATAGCCGCGGCGATCGAATTGCTCGGCATCAGCAAGGATACCGACAGGTCATGCGCATTTCCGAGGACGAACGTGACCGCCATCGTTTCGCCAAGTGCACGGCCAAGGCCGAGGAAGATCGCACCGATCATCGCGGAACGGGTGTAGGGCAAGGTCACTCGGCTGAGGATTTCCCATCGCGTCGACCCGAGCGCGACTGCCGATTCCCTCAGCGGCGCCGGGACCGCGTTGAACACCTCGCGCGCGACTGCAGCGATGAACGGGATGACCATGATTCCGAGCACAATGCCGGCGGTAAGCATGCCGATGCCGATCGGCGGTCCGTCGAACAGCGGGCCAATCACTGAGTTCGATCCGAGATGCTCGGTCAGCCAAGGCTCGACGTGGGCGGCCATGAACGGCGCGAACACGAACAGTCCCCACATGCCGTAGATGATGCTGGGGATTGCGGCGAGCAGCTCGATCGCGATGGCAATCGGACCTCGGCTCCAACGAGGCGCGATGTCGGTCAGGAACAAGGCGATGCCGATGCTGACCGGAACCGCGATGATTAATGCGATCGCCGAGGTAACCAGGGTGCCGTAGATCGGCACAAACGCGCCGAACTTGCCGCCGACCGCGTCCCAGTCCTTTCCGGTAATGAAGTGCCAGCCGAAGGTCTGGAAGGCGAGCCGGCCGCCCCATGCCATCGACAGCGCGGCACCGCCCAGCAGCAGCAGGACGAACCAGGCCGCGGCCTGGGTGATCCACTGGAAGATCCGATCGGCACCAGCACCGCTCCTGCGGGCTAGCGGACCGTCGTCAGTCGATTGGGCGGCGCTCGCGTTCACTTGACGTTGGCGGTGACGTAAGTCTCGATCTCCTGAACGAGATCGTTCGGCAGTGGCACGTAGTCCAGCTTGTTCGCCTGCGGCTGACCCTTCTCGAGCGCGTATTTGAAGAACGCGACCACCTGATCGGACTTCGCCTTGTCCTTCGGCTGTTTGGGCAGCAGGATGAAGGTACTAGCCGCCAGCGGATAGGCGTTCGCGCCAGGGGCGTTGGTCATCACCAGATTGAAGTCCTTCGCATGAGCCCAGTCCGCAGTGGACGCAGCCGCGCCGAAGGACGCGGCGCTCGGGGCGACGAAATTGCCGGCTGCATTCTGCAGCAGCGCATAGGCCATGTGGTTCTGGACCACGTACGCATATTCGACATAGCCGAGCGAGTTCGGAAGCTGCTTCACATAATTAGCGACGCCTTCATTGCCCTTGCCGCCGACGCCACCGACCCAGGCGACGGACTTGCCTTCGCCAGGCCCGCTCTTCCAGGCCGGACTGACCTGCGACAGGTAATGAGTGAAGTTGAAGGTGGTGCCCGAGCCGTCGGAGCGATGGACGGTGGCGATGGCGGCGCCCGGAAGGTTCAGGCCGGGGTTGATCCTGAGGATGGCCGGATCGTTCCAGTTCTTGATCTTGCCCTGGTAGATGTCCGCCAGGACCTGGCCGGAGAGCTTTAGCTTTCCAGCATCGATGCCGGGGACGTTCACGACGGCGACGATACCACCGACCACGACGGGAAATTGCGCCAGATTGCTCTTGGCAAGGTCGTCGCTGGCGAGCGGTTGGTCGGTCGCGCCGAAATCGACCGTCCCGGCCTTCACCTGAGCGATGCCGCCGCCCGAACCGATCGACTGATAGTTGATGCTGTTGCCGGACTGGCTCTTATAATCGGTCGCCCACGCCGACAGTACCGGATAGACGAAGGTCGATCCTGCACCCGTGATCTGCGCACCCAATCCTTGCGTCGAGTTGCCAGCCTGATTGCCGCTGCCGCAAGCTGCGAGAAGCACGAGGGCGGGCATGGCGACTAGCAGCTTGGTCACGAGGAAGTCCTCTCTTGTCGGATCTTGATTCGCGATCGGCCCTAGCGACGATTCGGCTCATCCTCTGTGACCGTTTGATTGCACTTTTATGACGGCGCTCCCGGGGATTGCGCCGCGGTTCGGGCACGGCGTAATGCCGCGCCATGGCCAGCCGCTTCGAGACCTTCGCCGCGCTCCACGTGCCGGGCGATCCCGTAATCCTGTACAACATCTGGGACGTTGGCAGCGCGCTCGCCGTGGTCGGGGCCGGCGCGAAGGCGCTGGCCACCGGCAGCCATCCGGTAGCGGACGCCAATGGCTATGCCGATGGGCAGGGTGTCCCACTGGACTTCGCGCTCGCCAATGCAAAGCGGATCGTCGACGCCGTTCAATTGCCGCTCACGGTCGACTTCGAAAGCGCCTACTCAACAGACCCGGAAGAAGGCGGCGCCAACGTCGCCAGGCTGAAGGCCACCGGCGCAGTGGGATGCAATTTCGAGGACCAGATAATCGGCGGTGAGGGTGTGCACCCGCTCGATAGGCAGGTGAAGCGCATCGAGGCGATCCGCCATGCGGTCGGCAGCGACTTCTACATCAATGCGCGCACTGACCTGTTCCTGAAGACTCAGAACTATGACGAGGCGCTGATCGATCGGGTGGTCGAGCGCGGCAAGGCGTTTGCGGATGCGGGGGCGAGCGGCTTCTTCGTGCCGCGCCTTTCGGACCCGAAGCAGATCGAGCGCGTGGTTCGGGAAGTCCCGCTACCGCTGAACGTCATCGCCTTCCCGGGAGCGCCGGACAAGACGGTCTGGGCGGATGCCGGAGTTGCCCGGATCAGCCACGGACCCTTCCCGCACCGAGCCTTGATGGCGACGCTGACCGAAATGGCGCAGGCGGCGATCGACTAATAAGCGCGGCCGAACCTCCACCAGGGGAGCCGCGGGCCTGATTTGAGCACCGTGCGCCGGAAAAGCTGAGCCCCGAACCTCAAGATAATCGCGATCCAGATTGCCTGCCAGACGATGGCAGCCAACTGGGGCCACAGCTCCGGCTCCTGGGCTGCCCGTGAGAGCATGGTCATGGGGGATGATAGAGGAAAGATGGCGCCGACAAGCCCCATGGCGGAGTCAGGATCACCGATGGATTTCGACGCAAGCCCGAAGACCAGGAGCTGGCCGAAGGTCGCCGGAAGCGACATGGTCTGAACCTCACGAGCCGTTGATGCCTGCGCGCCGATCATCAGGAAGGCCGCTCCGAACAGCAGATAATTCATTGCGAAATAGACGACCGCTAACGTCAGGAATGCGGGCCATCCGACGGCGGGCACCGGCAGCGTCGCCACGCCTCCATGCTTGACCAATTGGATCAGCAGCGCTCCAGATCCCATCCACACCAGGAGCGCCAGCACCGACGCCGAAAGCATCGCGGCAAGCTTCCCGACGAACATCGCATCGATGGGAATGGCCGCGGCGATCACCTCGATCACCTTGTTCGATTTTTCCTCGATCAGCTGGGAGAGAACCATCGTCGAGAGCATCAAGGTCAGGAAGAAAAGAAGGGCCTGTCCGATCTGCGCGGTCACCGCTCGGTCGTTTGCGAGGGATCCGGTCGATACGTCGACGTTGGTGACCGGCAAATCGGGAGCATTGTTCACCGCGCCTGAGCGGGCACTCGCTACCAGCAGCTTGACCTGACCTGCGGCACCTGAATCGGTTGCGAGAGCGCCGGTCACGTGAGGATTGTTCAGGCCGCCGCTCAGCACGGCGCGGATCGGTGGGCTTCGGCTGGCGAGAAGCTTCTGCTCCTGCTCCTGAGGATCGCCCTCGGGCGCATACGCCACCAGCTTGATCGCGGCCTGATCGCCAATTGCGCCGGCGAGTTGCTCTCGCGCGGCATTCAAGCGCTCGAAATCCGCGCGCGACCCGATGACGGCCAGGACCGGGCGTTCGGACTGCGATGCAACCCGTGCGCCGATGCTTCCGAACACGCCGCCCATCAGAAGCGGGAACAAGGGCGCCAGAAGAAAGACGATGAACGTCTTGGAAAGTACCGTCGCTGAGAAGTCGCGGCGAACGATCACGAAGGCCGAGCGAAAGAAACGCATCACTGGCGTTTCTCCTGCCCCATTGCTGCGGCGGCGGCATTACCGGCAATCGACACGAAAGCGTCGTGAAGGCCTGGGCGCTCGATCGCCAAGGTTTCGATTCCGGCGCCGCCGTCGATCAGCGCCTTGAGCAATGGCTCGGGACCGTCGGGCGGAAGCTCGAACACCCATTCCTCACCTTCGCGGCGAGCGCCGTGCGGGATCGCCGAGCGCCATGGGCCGTCGCTTGCCCGGGTGCGCAGCCGGACGATCGGGCGCAGCCGCGAACGTGCCTCGTCTACTCGGCCATCGAACGCCACCTTGCCCTTGGCAATGATGGCGATCTCCTCACAGAGCCGCTCCGCGTGAGCGATGACATGCGTCGAAAAGATGATGGTGACTCCCGCCCGCGCCTCGCGGCGGATCAGCTCCTCGAGCTTTGCCTGGTTGATCGCATCGAGGCCGGCGAACGGCTCGTCGAGCACGATGAGCTTCGGTTTGTGGATGAGGGTGCCGAGCAATTGAACGATCTGCGCCATGCCCTTGGACAGGGTGCGGATCGGCTTCCGCTTCCACTCGCCAAGGCCGTGCTCATTGAGCAGTGCGTCGGCGCGCCGGCGGCCTTCCGCCATGGGAAGACCCCGCAGAGCCCCCATGAAGGCGATCGCCTCACGCGCGTGCATCGCGGGATAAAGACCGCGCTCCTCCGGCAGGTAACCGATCTCCCGCGCAGCATCGAGGGGCCGGTCGCGGCCGAGGACCAGACGGGTGCCGCTTGACGGGTCGATGATGCCGAGGAGCATGCGGAGCGTCGTGGTCTTGCCGGCGCCGTTGGGGCCCAGCAGACCATAAATTGATCCAGTCGGGACCTTCAGGCTGACCCCGTCAACCGCGCGCGTCTCGCCAAAGTCCTTGATGAGGTCAGTGGCCTCAACCGCAACCGTCTCGTCGATCCGTTCGTCCTGAACTTGTCGAAGCACTGATTTTCCTGCTGAAACCAAGGGCGGGCCTTCGACAAGCTCAGGCCGGACGGTGTAGTCGGGTGCGGTGGCTACCAACGAAAGCCTTGAAGAAGCAATAAGGGCGGAGGCGACACGGCTCGGTTTCGTCGCCTGCGGCTTCACACGCGCAGATGCGGCTGACCCTGCGGGGCTGGAGATCAAGCGCTGGATCGAGGCGGGCCATCATGGGACGATGGGGTGGATGGAGGAGCGGGCGCATCATCGCGTCTCGCCCCTGGCCCTGTGGCCCGATGCCAGATCCGCGATCGCGCTCGGGATGAGTTACGCGCCCGCATCAGATCCGCTGGCGCTTGCCGGTCGACCGGAGCTCGGCCGGATATCGGCCTATGCGCAGGGCAGCGATTATCACAAGGCAGTCAAGAAAGGGCTGAAGGCCCTCGCCCGGTTCATCGTCGATGCCGCACCGTCGGAACTGAAGGTCTTTGTCGATACTGCGCCGGTGATGGAGAAGCCCCTAGCCCAGGCCGCGGGTATCGGCTGGCAGGGGAAGCACACCAACCTCGTCAGCCGAGATCACGGCAGCTGGCTGTTTCTCGGCGTCATCCTGACGAGTCTCGAACTAACTCCGGACGCGCCGTCTGGTGAGGGGCAGCACTGCGGTTCATGCAGCCGATGCCTGACCGCCTGCCCCACGCAAGCCTTTCTCGGCCCTCACCGGATCGACGCGCGGCGCTGCATTTCCTACCTGACGATCGAGCATGACGGGGCGATCCCCGTCGAATTCCGTTCGGCGATCGGCAATCGGATTTACGGCTGCGACGATTGCCTCGCGGTCTGCCCCTGGAACCGGTTCGCGGACGCCGCGGCCGCGAATCGCGCTTTCCTGCCGCGCGCCGAACTTGCGGCGCCACGGCTCGCGGATCTGCTGGCACTCGACGACGCTGCGTTCCGGGAGATGTTCGCGGGATCGCCGATCAAGCGGATCGGCCGGGATCGCATGATTCGGAATTGCCTGATTGCTGCAGGCAACAGCGCCGCGCGATCGTTGATACCCTCAGTAAGCTCTCATCTTGATGATCAGAACCCGATCATCGCCGAAGCCGCGCGCTGGGCGATCGATCAGCTTGCCGCTTCGTGCAGCGAGGTGGTGCAAGCCGCCTGAGGCATGTCGGCGCCACTCGGCAGCCGGGTGTCGACATGCGTTACCCTGAGCGTGCCGCCATTGCCTGATGGATAGAGGTAGGCGTCGAGCACGCACCGCGCCCCGCGGAATTGCAACTTGAAGCTCGTGCCCTCCCGAATCTGGAGCGCCGGAGCGCCAAACCGGCCCACCAGATCCTGAGCGGTAAGACCGATCAGGCCGTTCTGCTCCACCGGTTGTTGCGGCTGGACGACGGGAGGCGGCGCGACACCTACCTGTCGCGGCGCGGTGGCGCAGGCAGCGAGCAGCAGGCTGAGCGAAAGGGCGAGATAGCGGCGCATGAGCAAAGGATGCCGCCACTTCCTCTGCTAGGCAATGTTGCCGCGCACTGAACGGACGGCTAGGCGGCCCGCTTCCAACGCATTTCCTGGAGTCCTTAATGCCCGACCCGCGCCTCGATGTCCTGTGCATCGGCAATGCCATCGTCGACGTGATCGCCAATGCGGGCGACGAATTCCTCGAGGCGGAAGGGCTGGTCAAAGGCTCGATGCGGCTGATTGACGCGGAAGAGGCCGAGCGACTCTACGCCCATATGGGTCCGGCTCACCAGGTGAGCGGCGGCTCTGCCGGCAACACCGCCGCGGGCGTTGCGGCATTCGGCGGACGAGCCGGGTTTATCGGCCAGGTAGCCTTGGATCAGCTCGGCGAATTCTACCGCCACGATCTGACCGCGGCCGGCGTCGAGTTCATCACTCCGGCGGGTGACGTCGGCCAGCCGACGGCGCGATCGATGATCCTGGTGACGCCCGACGGGCACCGCACCATGAACACCTTCCTTGGCGCCGCTCAACATCTGCCGAAGCAAGCGCTCGACGAGCAGCAAATCCGCGAGTCGGCAATCCTCTATCTTGAGGGCTATCTGTGGGACCCGGAAACGCCGCGCTATGCGATGGTACGCGCGATCGAGGTGGCGCGCGACGCGGGCCGCAAGGTCGCTTTCACCTTATCCGACATGTTCTGTGTCGACCGGCACCGCGACGGTTTCAACCAGCTGATCGACGGCGGCAGGATCGACATCCTCTTTGCAAACCAGGCCGAGATCGAAGCGCTCGCTGGCGTCCCTCACCTCGAAAGCGCGGTGGCGGCGATTTCACCGAAAGTGGAGACCTTGGTCGTCACTTGCAGTGAGGATGGCGCACTTGCGACGCGGCGGGGTGAGCGAGCGGACGTTCCGGCCGAGCCGATCAAGCAACTCATCGACACGACGGGGGCCGGCGATCTGTTTGCCGCCGGCTTCCTGCTCGGGACTGCGCGCGGCAAGAGTCTCGAGCAGTCGCTGAAGCTGGGCGCGATCGCCGCTGCCGAAGTGATCCAGCACTACGGCGCACGCCCCGAGGCGAACCTCAGGGCGCTCGCCGGCGATACCCTCGCTTAAGCCCGCTCCTCCGCGCTCCCGGGCTCGGGCGATCCCGGAAGGGGGCCTATGCCGACTGAGCCGGGCGCATCCGCCGCAAGCTCCGGCACCTCAACGATGCCACGGCCCAGGTGCGACTTCCTGAACCCGTAGAGGAAGTAGAAGACGAGCCCGGCAAGGGTCCAGAAGAAGAACAGCTCCTTGGATTCAATGCCCAGGCTGAAGAACAGCAGCAGGCAGCCGATGATCGCCAGCGGGGCGACCACGAACACGACGGGGGTACGGAACGGTCGCGGCCGCTTCGGATCGGTGTAGCGAAGGACCATGACTCCGATCGACACTGCAGCGAACGCGAACAAGGTGCCTGCGTTCGAATAATCGGCGAGGGTACCGACCGGCAGGAAGGCAGCCGCAATGGCGACGAAGACGCCCGTGACGATGGTCACGACCCAGGGTGTCCGGAACTTCGGATGGACGCTTGCAAGGCTTTCCGGAAGCAAGCCGTCACGTGCCATTACGAAGAAGACCCGGGTCTGCCCGTACATCATCAAAAGGACGACCGACGGCAGCGCAATCGTCGCCGCGAGGCCGATGAGGTTGCCGAGCGTCGGGCTGGCGACCTCACGCATCACATAGGCCAGTGCCTCCTTCGAGCAGACCAGCGGAGCGTGCGCCGCCTGGCACGCAGCCGAAGCGTACAGCTCCGGCGAGCCTTCCTTCAGCGGGACGCCGTTGGCGAACAACGGCTGAGCGCCATAGGCCCCGATCACGCCGCCAGCGACTAGCAGATAGAACAGAGTGCAGATCAGCAGGCTGCCGATCAGACCGATCGGAACGTTGCGCTGCGGATTCTTGGTCTCTTCCGCAGCGGTCGAGACCGCGTCGAAACCGACGTACGCGAAGAAGATCGAAGCGGCGGCGCCGAGCACGCCAGCGCCCGACGAGCTCAGCGGACTGCCCCAGCCGCGCGGCGTCAGCGGATGAAAGTTGGCGCCATGACCCGCGATCATCGGAACGGTCACCGCGATAAACAAAGTCAGCGCGGTGACCTTGATCAACACGAGGACCGCGTTGAAGGTCGCACTCTCTTTGGTGCCGATGACGAGCAGGGTCGTCACCAGCCCGACGATGATCACCGCCGGCAGATTGAGCAGACCCCCGACTTCGCCGCCCTGCAGGAAACCCCATTCGATCTTGGGACCAACTGTCAGTGCATGCGGTAGATGTAAGCCTAGCGAATCGAGCAAACCGATAATGTGGCCGGACCAGCCGACCGCCACCGCACTCGCGCCGAGAGCATATTCGAGGATCAAGGCCCAGCCGACCAGCCAGGCCACAAGTTCGCCCATCACTGCATAGGAATAGGTGTAGGCGGAGCCCGCCACCGGCACCATTGAGGCGAACTCGGAATAGCAGAGCGCGGCCAGCGCACAGACGATACCCGCGATGATGAAGCTGAACATCATGCCCGGCCCGGCCTTCTGTGCCGCGGTTGCGGTCAGCACGAAGATACCCGTGCCGATGACCGCGCCGATGCCCAGAAGCGTCAGCTGAAACGCACCAAGCGACCGCTTGAGCGATTTCTTCTCGGCCGTCGCGAGAATCGCATCGAGCGGCTTGATTCGGCCGATCCCGCTCGATCGCGGTGCTACAGTCGCCATGTCTCTCCCCTACGGAACTAGTCGTGCGCGGACCCTAACGGCTGGGGTGCCGAGGGCAATCCCATATCGACGAGTAGCGCGCTCCGGTGCTGAACGATCACTGAAGCGCGTACTAGCGCGGCAGCATTGGCCCAAGCGGCTTGCCGGCGAAAATGTGCACATGGAGATGCGGCACCTCCTGCCCCGAGTTGAGCCCGGTGTTCGCAAGGAGCCGATAGCCGCTCGCCACTGCGCCAGCTTCGCGAGCGACCTTCCCGACCGCTCTGACGAAGCCGGCGATTTCATCTTTCGAGGCCTTCGCCGAAAAGTCGTCCCACGAGACGTACGGACCCTTCGGAATGACCAGGATATGCGTCGGCGCCACCGGATTGATGTCATGGAAGGCGAGCGCGTATTCATCTTCATAAACCCGTTTCGACGGGATTTCGCCGCGCAGGATGCGGGCGAAGATATTGTTGTCGTCATAAGGCTCAGTCGGATTAATCGGCATTAGGAGGACTCCGCTTGACCGGACCTCCCCGCCCGCTACCACCTGCAGTGGTGAGCGACGAGACCCCCGAGAGCCTGATTCCGTACGACGAGATCGTGCAGGACGCGTTGCGCGCCGTTGTTGGGCGCGTGCTTGGTGAAGTCGAGGCATCAGGCGGCCTTCCGGGCGAGCACCATTTCTACATCACCTTCAAGACTCGCGCACCGGGAGTGTCGATCCCGAAGCACTTGCTCGAACGCTTTCCCGATGAGATGACGATCGTCATTCAGCATCGCTTCTGGGACCTGAAGGTGGAGGAGGACAATTTCACCGTCGGCCTGTCGTTCGGCGGGGTTCCTTCAACGCTTCATGTGCCGTTCGCCGCAGTTACCCAGTTCCATGACCCCGCCGTCGAGTTTGCGCTGACCTTCCAGGCCAATGCGGCCGAAGCCGCGCCGGAGGAGCATGAGGAAGCTGAAAACGACGCGCCGGCGGACTCGACGACCGACAAAAGCGATGACGGTTCCAATGTCGTGAGCGTGGACTTCACGCGAAAGAAGTAGGCTTACCGTCACCCTGAACTTGTTTCAGGAACCATTTCAGAGCATCGCGCCGCCACATCCATGGATGCTGAAAGACTTCAGCATGACGGAAGAGGAATGATGCCCAGTACCGCGACCCGCACTGAAACCGACAGCTTCGGACCGATCGAAGTCCCCGCCGACGCCTATTGGGGAGCGCAGACGGAACGGTCGATCGAAAACTTCCCGTTCGGTCCCAGGGAGCAACTTCCGGTCGAGTTGGTGCACGCGCTGGGTTTTATCAAGCAGGCAGCGGCGCGGGTGAATGCGCGCATCGGCGGACTCGATCCGAAGATCGCAGAGGTGATCCAGCAGGCGGCCGCCGAAGTGGCTCGCGGCGACCTCGACGGTCAGTTCCCGCTCGTCATTTGGCAGACCGGGTCGGGCACTCAGTCGAACATGAACGCCAACGAGGTGATCGCCGGCCGCGCCAACGAAATCCTCACCGGAAAGCGCGGCGGTAAGTCGCCGGTGCATCCCAACGACCATGTGAATAAGAGCCAGTCGTCGAACGACAGTTTCCCGACCGCCATGCACATCGCCGCCGGCCGCGCTGTCCACATGAAGCTGATCCCCGCACTGCGAAAGATGCATGCCCGGCTTGCCGACCAGGCGAAGCGCTGGGATTCGATCGTCAAGATCGGCCGCACACATCTTCAGGACGCTACTCCGCTGACGCTGGGTCAGGAGTTCTCCGGGTATGCAACGCAGATCGGCGACTGCATCGAACGGGTTGAAAGCGTGCTGCCGCGGGTCATGCGTCTCGCTCAGGGAGGGACCGCGGTCGGCACCGGCCTCAACGCCCCCAAGGGTTTCGCGGAGGACTTCGCGAAGGAGGTGGCGAACCTCACCCAACTCCCCTTCACGTCGGCTCCCAACAAGTTCGCGGAACTCGCGGCTCACGATACGATGGTCGAGCTATCGGGCGTGCTTAATGTCATTGCGACCGCGTGCACGAAGATCGCCAACGACATTCGCCTGTTGGGATCCGGCCCGCGCTGCGGTCTCGGCGAGCTCAAGCTTCCCGAGAATGAGCCTGGGAGCTCGATCATGCCGGGGAAGGTCAATCCGACGCAGGCCGAAATGTTGACGATGGTTGCCGCGCAGGTCGTTGGCAATCATGTGGCGGTGACGATCGGCGGAATGCAGGGGCACCTTGAGCTCAACGTGTTCAAGCCGATGATCGGCGCCAACGTCGTCCGCTCGATCAACTTGCTTTCGATCGGCATGACAAGCTTCACCGAGCGCATGCTGGACGGCGCCGAGCCTGATGAAAAGCGCATCGCCGAGCTGATGAACAGGTCGCTGATGCTGGTGACGGCGCTTGCTCCGGAGATCGGCTACGACAACGCAGCGACGATCGCCAAGCACGCTCACAAGAAAGGTCTGACGCTGAAGGAAGCGGGACTGGAGCTCGGGCTGGTCGACGAAGCCACCTTCGACCGGGTGGTCAAGCCCGAGGGCATGCTCGGACGCTAGAGCTTCAGGTTCAGCCGAACGCCGAGATTGTCGATCCCGGGATTCTCCTTCCCGAAGAGTTGGGCATGGCTCATGTGCACCCAGCTTGCCTCGATGCTTAGTCGGGGAGCGACCTGCTTGCCGATCGCAATCTCCGGCTCCGCGAGGACGCGACTTCCGAACGCGATTTTGTCGGTGCGGTAATATTTCCCGGCCGAGCCGTCGTGGATGGCAATCCCGACTCCCGGCCGGAAGTACCAGCCTGCACCCAGCGGCAACTTCGCGGCGATCCCCAATGCGGCATAGTCGGTATTCCCCGCGGTGTTCACCGCACCAAACGCATAGGGCTGAAGTTCCGCGCGCCACACCCGCGCGATCGCGCCGCCACGAACTCCGATGGACAGATCGAGGCCCGTTTCGATGCCCGATTCGTCGAGCGGCAGCTTGACGTCGTGGACGTAGAGCCCACCGAAAAGCTCGGCAGCTTGCGCGCTCCCCGGTACGGTCAACGCGAGCGCCGCAGCGACGCCCATTGCAGATCGCTTCAAAAACTCTCTCCCGTGGGAATTGTCATGAAGAACTCGTTACGCGGTCGAAGGTGCCGACCCTACCCTTGCTCTGACCCGACTCCACTCGTCGCAAGCAAGCGCGCGCCTGTCTTTAACGGCGTCTAAGCAGGTTGAGTTGAAAAAATCTGACCGGCTTATTCCTGAATGGGGATTTGGGTGGGGATTCAGCGATGAAGCATTTCACTTCGCCGATGACCGCAGTGGTGATCGCCGCTGGCTTGCTGGTCAGCGGATGCGACCCAGGCGGTGGAAGTTCAAGCCCGACGCCAACGCCCACGCCGACGCCAACCCCTACGCCCACGCCGACTCCAGCGGCGACATTGCAGTCGCTGACGAACCAGCCCCCAGTGCCGGTCTATCTCGCGATTCTGATGACCAACGGATCGGTGTTGGTCCAAGCCGATCCCAACCCGCCTGCCACCAGCGCGGCAAATTTCTACATCCTCACTCCGGATGCGAACGGCGATTATTCCAAGGGGACCTGGCGTGCGGCCGCTTCGCCACCGGCAGGCTATTCGCCGTGGGCAACGAACGAAACGGTCCTTCAGGACGGCAGGATCCTGTTCATCGGTGGCGAGTACAACCACGATCAGTACAATATCAGTCCCTTCGCGCCGTCAGCGCTCACCAACATGTCCGCTATCTATGATCCGGCGGCCGACCACTGGACGATGATTCCTCCGCCAGCCGGGCTCGATTATATTGGCGACGTTGCAACGACGGCGTTGCCGGACGGGCGGGTGATTATCGGCGACAAGCTGTTCAAGCGCATGTGGTCGTTCGACCCGACGACCACCCAGTGGAGCGCGTTGAGCTTCGCGGGTTACCCATCGAACGATTTTGCGGAAATGGGCTTCACCCTTCTGCCCAATGGATCTGTCCTGACGGTCGACGTCAGGAACAGTCCGAACAGCTATCACTTCATCCCGTCGACCGGCGCATGGATCTCCGACGGCGCTACCGCCACCATGTTGGCTGAGCTCACGGGCACTCCGATCGGCTACGGCCCAGCGCCGCAACAGACCGTCGGCGGCGTGACTTACGGTCCGGGTCCAACGGGGACCTACATCGCTCCGGGCGAAATCGGCCCGGCGATTCTGCGCCCCGATGGGACTGTCTTCTATGCCGGTGCCGCCGCCAGCGGGCAGATTGCGCATACGGCAATCTATCACCCCGGCGGCAGCGCAGCAGTCGCCGGAACTTGGACCGCCGGTCCCGATTTTCCGGCGGGCGACGATGGCGACGACGCGCCCGCCGCGCTGCTCGTCAGCGGCAATGTGCTCCTCGCCGGAAAAACCGATGCGCTTTACGAATTCAACGGGACCAGCCTGACTCGAACGGTTGCTCCGCCCGCCAATGCGGTCGGTACCTACCTCCTGCCGCTCCCGTCCGGTCAGGTACTGGTGCTAACGCCGGGCCAGGCGAGCTTTGCCAAGCTCTATACGCCGATCGGGAGCCCGCAGGCGGCATGGGCGCCGACTATCGCCACAGCGCCCACGGCGATCACTCGCGGCCAGACTTATTCAATCACGGGGACGCAATTCAACGGGATGAGTCAGGCGCAGGATGTCGGCGATGAACTCAGCGCACCCACCAATTACCCGTTGATACGGATCACCAACGTGGCGAGCGGACATGTCTTTTATGCCCGAACCCACGGATTCACGATTGGCGTTGCAACCGGTGCAACTCCGGTGACGACAATGTTCGACGTACCCGCGGGGGCCGAAACGGGTGTGTCGACACTGGTCGTAGTCGCCAACGGTATCGCCTCGGCGCCGGTCAACGTCACGGTCGGCTGAAGCCTCAGCCAGACTGCCATGCCTGGATCGCGGGATTGGGATCGACCAACGCCCAGATGTTAAGCGTCAGATTGTCGCGAATGACGAACAGCGGAACGATTTCCAGGACGACGAGCAGCGCGACCGCGGTCCAGACGGGAAGCTTGCGAGCCAGCATGAACCCGATCGTCATCATGACAATGTCAGACATCGAGTTCAGCACGCTGTCGCCACTGTATCCGATGGCCGCGGTTGTCGCCCGGTAGCGGTCGATCACCATCGGCGTGTTCTCGGTCACTTCCCACGCCGCCTCGATCAGCACCGCGACGAGGAATCGCCGTTCGATCGGCCAGCGCCTGAACAGCAGCCACAAGGCGCCGTAGAAAAGCAACCCGTGGACGATGTGGCTGAGGCTGTACCAATCGGCCAGCATCTGGCTGGTCTTGGAACTGTCCCGCGCGCCGACCCACAATTCGACCGTACCGCAAGTGCAGATCGGATGCCTGCCCATTGCGAGTTCGATCGCCGCCGCGGTCAGCAGGAGGAGAAGTGCCAGGAACCAGGTGCGACGCGACATGCGCAAGGACTAGCAGACCCACTCCGCTTGCAAACCACTTCGGTTCGGCGGACATGAGCCACCATGCTGCGCACCTACGGACCCGGCTGTGATGGAAGCATCGTCGAGGCAAGCTCCGAAAAGATTCCCGACGACGCCACCTGGATCGACCTGGAAGAGCCCACGCCTGAAGAAGAGCGGCTCGTCGAGCGCTGCATCAAGGTGAATGTGCCGACCCAGGCCGAAATGGCCGAAATTGAACCGTCCAGCCGGCTCTATGAGAGGAATGGCGCGCTCTACATGACCGTAAGCGTGCTTCGAGGAGTCGATGAAGATCATCCGACGACCACGCCCATCGGATTTGTGGTCGCCGGCAATCGGCTCGTCACTATCCGCTACGCTTCGCCAAAACCGGTCCGTGCCTTTGAGAACCATGCGCGCCGCGAACCCGAGCTCGTCCGTGACGGCCAGACGGCACTCGTGCGGTTGCTCGATGCCATCGTCGACCGGCTGGCGGACGAACTGGAGCGCGTCAGCCTGACAATGGAGGGCTTGAGCCAGGAGATTTTCCAGAACAGCCAACAGGAACGACGCATCCCGGTGCAGAAGCTGACCATCTTGCTGGCGTCGATCGGCCGGGTTCAGACCCTTCTGACGAAGATCCGCTATTCGGCGGTGACGACCTTGAGGATGCTAAGCTTTCTTGCGGGCTCCAACTGGATCGCCGCCAAGGACCGCAAGGAAGCCAGTCATCACGTCACCAGCATGGCGACCGACGTCACCTCGCTCAGTGAGCACGCGAGCTATTTGATCGACAGCCTGCAATTCCTGCTCGACGCGACGCTCGGGCTCATCAGCATTGAGCAGAATGCGGCGATGAAGCTGTTTTCATGGACTGCGGTCGTCTTTCTCCCGCCGACGCTGATCGCCGGAATATTCGGGATGAACTTCCATTATATGCCTGAGCTCAGCTGGCGGTTCGGTTTCCCGCTGTCCCTCGCCGTGATGTTTTGCTGCGCGGTTGGGCCGTATCTTTACTTCAAGCGGCGCGGCTGGATTTAGCTCAGGCGGGCTCCAAGGGGATCGCTGGCTTGTCTTCGATCGCCGCCCGGCGGCGGGCGAGCGCCGCGTAGGCAAGTGCAAGTTCTCCCGCGACCTCGGCTTGCTCGGGCCGATCCTTCGAACTCGCGGCGGCTCGCGCTTCGGCGGCACGGCGGCGGAAATAATCTTGGTCCCTGGTCACTTCCGCGAATCCTCACGTTAGCTTTGGGTAAATTTATTGCGAAGGCGTCATCTTTACGAGTCGACTTGGCGACATCCGGCGCAACCAGCATTCCTTTTGCCGCAACGCAGCACGTCAAAACTGCGCGTGCAGCCGCAATCCTCCAATCGGTACGGGGCCCCGGTCCCGATTGTACCCCGGGTGATCGACGAACTGCGCATCGATGCTGAGGTGCAGCGGCTTCGCCAGCGCGAAGTCGTAATAGGCTTCCGCGATATATTCGTCGCCCGGGTGCGGCAGACGTCCGTCGCCAACCAGGATACCGAGGCCTCCAGCGTCGAGGAATTGCTGGTGGATGCGACTGATTCCGTTCACCACGCCGGCCAGACCGACCGTGTCGCCGGAGCGCCCCCAGCCCGTACCTTTGACGGTCATCCCGGCAGCGACTGTGCGATCGACGTCGCTGAACTCGTAGGGTTCGATGTTGCCGTTGGTGAGACCGCCCTTGATGAACATCGCCAGCGACTTGCCGAGCTGTTGCTCCAGGTTGAAGCTGACCCCCGCGCGATCGCGCATCTGGCGCACCGCGGCGATGTCTGCAGGCTCGCCCGTCTGTAGGGCAAGCCTGATCGCGTCCTCGAACCGGCCCATCCGCCCATGATTGAGGAAAACGGTAACCTTCAGTTTGCCCGGCTGCCCAAAGATGTAATGGCGATGTTCGATCTCGCCATCGAACTCATACTGGTTGAAGCGCGGATCCAGCCGCTCGCTGTTGGGCACATCGGAGAGGTCGAAGCCGCCGCCCCTGAAGGCCCATGATCCGGCGTAAAGCTCGGCGGCCGCGCCATAGGTGTAGCCCCAGGCGTTGGCGGCATAATCGAACGTGCCGGCATCGATGATTGTCCAGTTCATGAAGTCGGACCGGGGATCGTGCGCTTGATCGTTGGTGTCGAATATGTCGACCACGCTGAACTTGCCGAGCGTGATCACCAGCCGATTGGCCGTTTGCCGGCCGGCGAGTTGGTTGAGGTCGGCGTCCACCTTCTGGCTCGCACCGCCCAGATCGACCGTCTGCCGCAAGAACCAGCGCGGTAGCTTCGCATAGGGTTCGGCCTTGCCGATTTTATACGCTTCCCCGCTGGGAAAGCCGGCCACGCCCAACGTATTGCTGAGGCCGAAACCCTGGTCGATTTCGGGATCGATCCATATCTCCGCCCCACTCCAAGGCCGAACTCCGGCATAGAGCGTGGCGTCGAACGTTTCCCTCGCCTGCGCTCGACGGCCAAGACTGTTGGGGCCCTCGTACGGCGAACGAAAGTCAGGATGGCCCTGAAGCACAAAGGTCGTCTGGCCGCGGATCGCCCAAGGCTGGGAGGCGGAATCGCTGTCGGCCGCGAGCGCGGGTGAAGTCAGTGTCGCCAGCCAGAACGCCGCGAGCGACAGCCAACCCTTGATCACGCTTCGACGGCGCCCATCGCTTCATCGACGATTTGCTCGGCGCGCACGAACAGTTGCGTATCGACCACAACGCCGGACGCAGCCGCATTTTCTCGCACCTGCTCTGGCCGCGACGCACCGATGATCGCACTCGCCACATTCGGCTCGCGCAGCACCCAGGCGAGGGCGAACTGCGGCAGGGTCAGGCCGGCTTCTTCAGCAATCGGCTTCAGTCGCTGAACAGCTCGGAGCACTTCGGGCTGCATGAGCCGGTCCATGAAACCCCCCATCTCGTGGCTCGCCGCGCGAGAGTCACGCGGCGGCGGGGCGTCCGGATCGTACTTCCCGCTTAGTACCCCCTGGCCAAGAGGGGACCAGACGATCTGCGAGATGCCGTTCTTCGCGCAGAGGGGAATGACTTCTTCCTCAGGCTCACGCCACAACATTGAATATTGTGGCTGGCTGGACACGAACTTGGCGACCTTGCCTGATCCGGCGAGATCCAGTGCCGCCTGAATCCGGTCAGCCGGCCATTCCGAAAAGCCGATGTAGCGCGTTTTTCCGGCCTCGACCGCGCGGGTGAGTGCCTCCATCGTCTCCTCGAGCGGAGTCTCCCGGTCGTACCGGTGGCATTGATAAAGGTCGACGTAATCGGTCTGGAGCCTCTGAAGCGACGCGTCGATCTGCTTCTCGATCTGAGCCCTCGACAGGCCCCGATCCGTATCGCTCATCGGGAAATAAACCTTGGTGGCAAGCACGTAGCTATCGCGCGGCCGATCCTTCAGCGCATTGCCGAGGAACGTCTCGGCCGCCCCCCGTCCATAGACATTGGCGGTATCGATGAAATTGATTCCTTGCTCGAACGCCTCCTCCAGGCAGGCCCGCGCGCGCTCGGCCTCAACGCCCACGCCATAGGTCAGCCAGGATCCGAGCGAGATCTCGGAAACGTCGAGTTGGCTATCGCCGAGCTTGCGAGTCTTCATTGGACACCTCCTGAGTCGAGCGATGAAGCGCGCTACGCCCGCGCCCGTTCCCAATCAAACGAACGCGGTGGCCTTGATCTGTCCTGGGCATCCAGCGAGAGCTGCGCCGTGCAGCCCGACATCGCCTTCATGGACTTGGCCGATCGGCGTATCGCCTATCGACTTCGGCCGGGCTCCTCTCCGACAATCCTGTTTCTGCCAGGTTACGCGTCCGACATGGAAGGCGCCAAGGCGTTGGCGATAGATGCGTTCGCGGAACGGTGCGGCCTGGCGATGCTCCGGCTCGATTATTCGGGCACTGGATCGAGCGAGGGGATATTCGAAGCCGGAACGCTCGATAACTGGATCGAGGAAGCGCTCGCCGCTGTCGATCAGTTCACCAGCGGACCGCTGATCATTGTCGGCTCTTCGATGGGCGGATGGATCGCGCTTCATCTGGCGTTGCTACGGCCAGATCGTGTGCAGGCGCTCGTCGGCATCGCTGCGGCGCCAGACTTTACCGATTGGGGATTCACCGCCGAGCAGGCGGCGCAGCTCGGCGACTCCGGCCGCATGACTCGCGCCTTCTGGGAGTCGGGCCAGCGCGTGCTGTTGGGATCAGAAATTCGTGTGGAGTGCCCAGTGCGCCTGGTTCACGGAGAGACCGATACCGAGGTGCCGCTCGAGATCGCCTTCCGAACCATGCACGCGCTACGTTCATCCGATGTCCAGCTGAAAGTGGTCAAGGGCGGAGGTCACCGGCTGTCGGAGCCGCACGAGATCGACGCGATCCTTCGCACCGTCGCCGGCCTGTTGGAGCCCGCATCTTGATCCTTCCGTTCCTCGTCGCCGCGGCCGCAGCAGCCGCACCACTTGCTTCGAGCGCTTGCCCAGACCTCGTGACGCCCGACGCGCTCGTCTGCCGCGCAATGGCCGCCGACCAGGCCGGGAACCGGCAGGGTGCCGCGCAGTCGTTCGAAGAAGCGGCAAAGGCGGCAGGCGACAAGGATGCACGTGCCGGCCGGCTCTGGGCCGCCGCCGGCAACATGTGGATCGCGGCAGACCAGCCCGCGAAGGCCGCGGCCGATCTCGACAAGGCGCTTGCCGTCGGCGGCTTCGAAGGGACGCAGCGCGGGGAAGCCCTGCTCGACCGGGCGCGCGCGGCCGAGGAGCAGGGAGACTATGCCACCGCCCGGGCCAAAGTGACCGAAGCCGCCGCGACCATCTCAGCCGACCCTTTCTATTGGTTGTTCTCCGCCGCCCTGGCAATCCGCGAAGGCGATCACGGCACCGCCCAGTCAGCGATCACCCATGCGCTCAACCTCGAACCGAAGGATCCGTCGGTCCTGTTCGAGGCGGGCCACGTCGCCTTGTTCAATGGCGACGATGAGCAGGCTCGCAGCTATTGGCGGCGGGCCCAGGACGGCGACCCCAATGGCCCCATCGGCAGGTCCGCCGCCAAGGCCATCGAGGTGCTGGGAGTCACGCCTGTTCTGAAAACCGATCCGACGCCGGTTCAGCCAAGATCGTAATCGACCGTCGTCACCACGCGGACCTTCTGGAACGGCGTCGTTCCGCCACTGGACCCGCAGTCGTCGCATTCTTCGCCATCGCGCGGTCCGACGCTGAAGTAGCCCTGGCTGGCCGTCTTGATCCGGCCGACCGATGTGCCGCTATCGCGTGCAAACTCCTCGGCGCTTCGCCGCGCGTTCTGGGTCGCCTCCGCGATCATCTCCGGTTTCAGCGCATTGAGTTTCGTGAACGTGTAACTGGCGCTGGTGCCAGACACTTCGACGCCTTCGCGAAGCAATTCGGACTGAGCGGCATAGGCGGCACGAGCTCGCATGACGTTGGTTGTGCGAAGCTGGATCGAGCGTTTCACCGTCAGCCTCAGCGGGCCCACCGGCTGCCCATCCTTGTCGCGCGGCTGCTCGCGGCTCACCGAGACGTCGCTGTCCGAAATCTCGTCGGGTCGGAAGCCTGCACGTTGGAAGAATGCGCGGACGGCACGCGCCTGCGCATCGACCGACTGCTGCACCGATCCGAAGTCGGTCCCCTGGTGCGAGAAGTCGACGGTCCAGGTGGCGAGGTCCGCGGTCACGTCGCGTTCGGAAACGCCCCGAACGCTGACCATCCGATGCTCGGCCATCTTGGAACGTCTGAGGCCGTCGCCGAGCGCATAACCGCTCGTCGTGAGGCCGACCGCAAAAATCGCTACCGCGCCCAAGAGGACGGCGCGGCTGTCCTGCAGCTTCTGGATCATGGGATGAAAACCCGTGCGTTCGTCCGCATATACGAGCAGCCACCGGTCATGATCGCCGGTCACGGCTGCGACGAACCGTGCCTTTATAGCGACGAAATGAGTGAGGCGGAATGAAATTCTTACATTCGATGATCCGGGTCTCCGATCCCGACGCCACTGTTGCATTTTTTCAACTGCTCGGGCTCGAGGAGCGGCGGCGCATGGAGAATGAGGCGGGCCGATTCACGCTCATCTTCCTCGGTGTTCCCGGTGACGACGGCGGCGAGGTCGAGCTAACGTACAATTGGGACGAAGACGGCGGCTACAACGGTGGCCGCAACTTCGGCCACCTCGCCTACCAGGTCGATGATATCTACGAGACGTGCCAGCGGCTGATGGATAATGACGTGACCATCAACCGTCCGCCACGCGATGGCCGAATGGCCTTCATTCGCACGCCCGACGAAATCTCGGTCGAGCTCCTCCAGAAGGGCGCGGCTTTGGCTCCTGCCGAACCCTGGTCGTCGATGCCGAATACCGGCGCATGGTAGGCTGGCCGGACCGGCGCTGGCTTGAGCTGGCCGGAACCGAGCATCCGATCATCCAGGCGCCGATGGCTGGCGCGGGTGGAGTGGAGCTGTGCGTCGCGGCGATCGAAGGCGGTGCGCTCGGTTCATTGCCGTGCGGCATGATCTCGCCGGAGCAGGTACGCGAGCAGGTGGGCGCAGTGCGTGCGCAAACGTCCGGCCCGTTCGCGCTCAACTTCTTCTGTCATTCGATGCCTGGCGACGTCGATGATCGCGCTTGGCGCGAGCTGCTGCGGCCATATTATGAGGAGTTCCAGGTTGAGCCGGATAATGGCGGCGCGCTCCGTCTGCCGTTCGACGAAGAGATGTGCCGGGTGGTGGAGGGCGTCCGACCTCCGGCGGTCAGTTTCCATTTTGGCCTACCCGAGCCCCGCCTGCTTGACCGCGTCAAAGCGTCGGGAGCGGTGATCATCGGCAACGCAACCACCGTCGAAGAAGCCCGATGGCTGAACGGGCGCGGTGTGGATGCCGTCATCGCACAGGGCTTCGAGGCAGGGGGTCACACGGGCCGCTTCCTCGGGTCCGATCCGGCCGAGGCGCTTGGCCTGTTCGCCTTGTTGCCGCAGATTGCCGATGCGGTCTCGGTCCCGGTCATCGCCGCGGGAGGCATCGGCGATGCCCGCGGGATCGCCGCGGCTTTCATCCTGGGAGCGAGCGCGGTCCAGCTTGGCAGCGCCTACCTTCACGCGCCCGAAGCGAAGATCAGCGCGACGCACCGCGATCGCCTTCACGATGGCCGAACCCTCTTCATCAACCTGATGAGCGGGGGCCTCGCTCGGGGACTGCATGGGCGGCTGGTCGATGAGCTTGGGCCTGTTCGGGAGGAAGCGCCGCTCTATCCGCTGGCAAGCGCTGCGCTCGCACCCATTCGTGCCGCCGCGGAAAAGACGGGAGAATATGGCTTCGGCCCGATGTGGGCCGGTCAGGCGGCCCCTCTTGGAAAGTCGCTTCCGGCGGCCGAACTGACGCGCAAGCTCGCGGCCGACGCATTGGTGATCCTGCAATCTCGAGCCTAGGAGCACGCCATGGAAATCGTGCCAGTTCCCGCTTTTTCCGACAACTATCTGTGGCTGGTCCACGACCAGGCGAGCGGCGAGACGGCGGTCGTCGATCCCGGCGACGCCGCGCCCGTGCTAGCAGAAGCGGAGCGGCGAGGCTGGAAAATCGATCAGGTGTGGAACACACACTGGCACCCCGATCACACCGGCGGAAACCTGGCGATCAAGGCGAGGACCGAGGCGAGTGTCTCGGGGCCAGCAAACGAGAGCATCCCCGGCAGGGACATCGCCTTGAAGGAAGGCGACCAGGTCAGACTAGGCAACCACGTCGGCCGAGTGATCGAGGTTCCGGGGCACACCTCCGGACACATTGCATTGATCTTCGATGAAGAGCGCGTCGCCTTTGTCGGAGACACGTTGTTCGCAATGGGCTGCGGGCGCCTGTTCGAGGGCACGCCGGAACAGATGTATCGCTCGCTCGCCCGGTTGACCGAGCTGCCCGGTGATACGCGGCTGTACTGTGCACACGAATACACCCTTTCCAATGCCCGGTTCGCGCATCATGCCGAGCCCGGCAACGCCGCGATTGCTGACCGGCTCGCCGAAGTGGTCGCGCGACGCGACCGGGACGAGATGACTGTACCCACCACCGTCGCCGAGGAGCGGGCGACCAACCCCTTCGTTCGCGCTTCAAGCGCCCAGGAATTCGCGCGCCTGCGTGCCGAAAAAGACAGCTTCCGTTCATGAACGGAGGCGTTCTAGGATGATCGCGGGAGCACGAAGTTAAGCCCAAGGAGGTTCACATGCGTGCTATCTCTGTCATAGTTGCCGGCATGGCGCTCGCGTCCTGTTCGACCGCGCCCCCCATGGCGCCGACCCGGACTGCCGCCAAGCAGGTTGAGTTCCAGCAACTGCTAGCCGGCAAGGTCGCGCAGCGGCCGATCAGTTGCCTGCCGCATTATTATGCCAACGACATGCGCATCATCGACGACAACACTGTCGTGTTCCGCCAAGGCGGATCGCGAGTCTATGTGGCGCACCTCAACGGCGGCTGCTCCGGTCTCGGAGGAGGCGGCAACACGCTCGTCACGCGGCAGTTTGGCACCGCCGATCTATGCAGCGGACAGATTGCGACCGTGGTCGATCCGGTCAGCCATGTGACCGTCGGCAGCTGCGCGTTCGAGAACTTCCAGCCGTTCGTGAGGCCGGGCGCCTAGCGCTTGTAGAGCGCGTCCAGGCGCTCGCCATAGACTTTGGAGATGACGTGGCGACGGATTTTCAGCGACGGCGTCATCTGCTCATTGTCGATCGTGAATCCTTCGTCGGCAAGGATGAAGCGGCGCACTTTCTCGATCACCGAAAGGTCCGCGTTTACCCGGTCGACCGCCGACTGAAGGCGGGAATGGAGATCGGGCAACTTCGCGATCTCGGGATCCGGTACCAGCAGCGCTACGAGATGCGGCCTCCGGTCGCCATAGACCATCGCCTGCGCGATCTCCGGCTGTAGCGTCAGCATCCCTTCGATCCGCTGGGGCGAGACGTTGTCCCCCTTGTCGTTGACCAAGATGTCCTTCTTGCGATCGGTGATCTTCAGCCGGCCCTTCTCGTCGAAATGGCCGACGTCGCCGGTCGCGAGCCACCCGTCCTTTAATACCCGCGCGGTCTCTTCGGGATTGCGCCAATAGCCGCGCATGACGTTTTCGCCGCGCACCATGATCTCGCCATCGTCGGCGATCCGCACCTCGATATTCTTGACCGGCGGCCCAACGGTATCGAGACGGATTCCGACACTCGGCCGGTTGCAGCTGATGAGCGGCGCCGCCTCGGTCTGGCCGTAACCCTGGAGGAAGGTGATTCCGAGCGACTGGAAGAACGTCCCGACCTCGGGATTGAGCGGCGCGCCGCCCGAGACCCAGGCCTTTTGCCGACCACCGAACCGCAGCCGGATCTTGCGCCGGAGGGTGAGCGACAAGATGCCGTCCATTGGCAAATCCCAGGGCTTCAATGAACCGTTGTACCTGTCGCTTCCGATCTTCAGCGCCCGATGCATCAGATATTTCGACAGTCCGCCCTGCGCCTCGACGCTCTTCATGATCCGTGCGCGGAGCAGTTCGAACAGCCGCGGCACGACGACCATGATCGTCGGGTGAACTTCCTCGATGTTGGACGCGAGCTTTTCGAGGCTCTCGGCGTAGTAGATCTGCGCACCCAGAGCGATCGGGAACATCTGCCCGCCCATATGCTCGTACGCATGACTCGCGGGCAGAAAGGACAGGAACACCTCATCGTCCCAGCCGAAATCGGTTGAGATGATATCGGTCGCGCCTTCGAGATTGTGCAGGATGGCGCCATGATGCTGCTGCACCCCCCGCGGCGCGCCGCCCGTCCCGCTGGTGTAGATGATGCAAGCCAGTTCGTCGCGTGTGATGCTCGCGACCTGTTCGCCGAGAGCTTGGACATCTGAATCTCCATCGGCAAGGTCGCCCCAGTGATGCACATTGACCCAGTCGGGCACCTGTCCTGAACGAATCTCCTCGATCCCGATGATGTGGTGGCACTCGGTCGAGGTCAGCACCGCCGGGATGAGATTCTTCGCCAGCTTCTGATTGGAAACGACGACTGCGCGCGCACCCGAATTGCCGAGGATATGGGCGTGATCGCGGGTCGTGTTGGTCGTGTAGGTCGGAACGGTAACGCACCCCGCCGCCATGATGGCGAGATCGGCGATTAACCATTCCGGCCGGTTCTCGCTGACCAGCGCGACGCGGTCACCCGGCTGAATTCCGATCCGCTTCAGGGATGCCGCGAGCGAGGCGACCCGCCGGGCGGCGTCAGCCCAGCTCATCGGCCGCCACGCGCCCTCGCGCTTGGCCCAGAGGAAGGGCTGGTCGCCTCTCTCCGTCGCGCGGGTCAGGAATAGCGAGACGAGATTATCGAACCGTTCGAGCTGTCGGGGCGTTGCGCTCACTCGTGGGCGCCGTTCAGCTCGTTCGTCCGACGCTGAATGACGCTCATATGACCTGCCGTATCCATGGCTACCCCCTCGCTGCGCGGATCCGCTGCGCCGACCCAGCGTCCGCCCACATATTCGATTCCGTTTGCCTTGAGGCCAAGCGGCGCAATCCTGACGTTCTCGCCGAGTGCCTGGAGCGCCGGCAGCATGGCCTCGAGTTCTGTTCCCTTCTCGAGCGTGGCGACTTTGCCCGGCGCGTAGATGAGCCCCATGGCGATCGCGTCCTGCAGGCTCATTTTCCAGTCGATGACCCCGACGAGCGCCTTCGCGACCTGGCAGATGATCGTCGCACCGCCGGCGGCGCCAAGCGCGGCGCGGACCTTGCCGTCGGGACCGTAGACGATGATCGGCGACATCGAGCTGCGCGGCCGCTTCCCGCCCTCTACCCGGTTGGCCACCAGATAGCCGTTCTTGACCGGAACCTGGTCGAAATCAGGCAGCTCGTTGTTGATCATGAACCCATCGACGGAGACCCCTGAGCCGAAATAGCCATTGATGGTCGTGGTCACCTCAACGACATCGCCCTTGCCGTCGACCACCGCGAGATCGCTGGTGCCCGGATCGTTCTTGAATGGTGCGCGCACGCGCGGCGGCGCTCCGGCAGGGATGCCCGGCTCGATGTTTGCCAGCGTCCGGTTCGGCTGGATCAGTGCCGAACGCCTTGCGAGGTAGGTTGGATCGAGCAGTCCCTTGATCGGGATCGACACGAAATCGGGGTCGCCAAGGTAGGTATCGCGATCAGCGTAGGCGACCCGCTCGGATTCCGCGAGCAGGTGCCAGGCAACTGGCGAGTTGCGGCCGAGCTTCGCCATGTCGAATCGCTCAAGTTGCTTCAGGATCATCAACACGACGATGCCGCCAGAGGGCGGCCCAACGCCGCAGATGCGATAGGCGCGATAGGTCCCGCAGACCTCCGGACGGTCTTTTGCGCGATAATTGCTGACGTCCGCAGCGGTCATCTTCGACGGACTATTCACGGCCGTGTCGAGCGCCCGCGCGATCTTCGCCGGCATGGCGCCATGGTAGAACGGACCGATCCCCTGCCGTGCGATATTGTCGAACGTGTTGGCGAGTTCCGGCAACCGCAACGTGGCTCCTTCCGCGACGGGCTGACCGCCCGGGAAGTAGGCCTGGCGGGCCCAGCCGGTGATATGCTGCCCGTAAAGCGCGAGCCCATTGTGCATGCGGGAGGAAACGGTGAAACCGCCGCGCGCAAGTTTGATCGCGGGCTGGAAGAGCATCGCCCAGGGAAGCCGGCCGTGACGCTGGTGCGCCTTCCACATCATGGCGAGTGCGCCTGGAACGCCCGCGCTCTTGCCACCGACATACATCTCTCGCGGCGGCAACGGTTTACCGTCCCCGCCCATGAACCAGTTCGGACCGGCAGCCGCCGGCGCCGTCTCGCGGCCGTCGATGCTGTCGAGCTGGCGGGTCCTACCGTCGCTCCGCAGGTAAAACCCGCCGCCGCCAATTCCTGAATTTTGCGGCTCGACGACATTGAGCGCGAGCATGGTCGCGATGGCCGCGTCGGTGGCGCTCCCGCCCCGACGAAGGATCTCGACTCCGGCGGCGGCTGCGCGAGGATCGGCGGCGGAAACGACGCCCAGATCCTGCTGAGCAGAGGCGCGGGCAACTTGCCTGGGCCGTGCAGTGGCGGGGGAAACCCCGAGAGACAGCAGTGCGAAGCCGAGGACGAAACCGTGAAACAAGCGGCGCATGAGGCGCGCGCTACCCGTTCCCCATGGCGTCGGCAATGCTCGCCATGCCCTCGCGCTCCAGTCTCTCGGCAAGTCCGCGCGCGATCCGGGCGGCGATGCCGGGACCTTCATAGACCATGGCGGAGTAGAGCTGGATGAGGCTCGCCCCGGCCCGGATACGCTCCCATGCATCGTCCGCATCGGCGATCCCACCCACGCCGATCAGCGGGATTTCTCCCCCGCTCGCGCTTCGGAATCTACGTAGTGTGTCCAGAGCGAGCGGTTTCAGCGGAGCGCCGGACAAACCGCCGCTCTCGTTCGAGTGGCGCGACTTGAGAGACGGCCGGGATATCGTCGTGTTGGCGACGATCAGCGCATCCATCCCGTGATCGATGGCGGCGCGGACGATCCGCTCGGGGTCACCGTCAGTGAGGTCGGGAGCGACCTTGAGGAAGATCGGCTTCTTAATCCCGACGTGTTGCACGGCGGCGAGGAGCTCTTCCAACGCGCCCTCGTCCTGAAGTCCCCGGAGCCCTGGCGTGTTGGGCGAGCTGACGTTGATGGTCAGGTAGTCCGCAACGCGAGCCATTGTGGTGACCCCGGTGACGTAATCGGCAATTCGATCCTTGCTGTCTTTGTTGGCGCCGACGTTGACCCCGACGACGCCCCGCCAGCGGGCTCGCCGGTCGAGACGGCGGAGCGCGTCCGGCTGTCCCCGGTTGTTGAATCCCATCCGGTTGATGACCGCTTCATCTTCAACCAGCCGGAACAGACGCGGCTTCGGGTTTCCCTCCTGCGGACGAGGGGTGAGCGTACCCACTTCAACCGCCCCGAATCCGGCGCCGAGCATCTGTTCGAATACCTCGGCGTCCTTGTCGAAGCCGGCCGCGAGCCCGACAGGGTTCGGGAAGGCCAAGCCGGCAACTCTTGTCTCCAGCGAAGGCGTCGAGGGCGGCTCTGGCGGGAAAGCCGTGCCCGTGCGCAGCTTCATGATGTCGATCGCAGCGCGATGCGCGCGCTCGGCGTCGAGGCGGAAAAGCAACGGGCGGATCAGCGGATAGAGGCGCACCCTGGTCGTGTGTCATTGGAGACAGAGCTAGGCAATCGCGAGGTTGAGTTTCTCCTCGCAACGCACTAAATCCTACCAAAGAACTCCGAATTACTGCTGATGCGTCTGAGCCACCTTGCCGATTATGCGGTCGTCCTGATGACCGCCGCCGCTCGCCGGCCCGCCGGTGCGCGGCTCAGCGCGACCGAGCTCGCCTGCGAAACGGGCCTTCCGTTGCCGACGGCGCAAAAGCTGATGGGGCAGCTTGCCACCTGCGGTCTTCTTCGAAGCGTCCGCGGTGCCGGCGGCGGCTTCTCGCTCGCCAAATCGGCGCAGGAGATCAGCCTCGCCGATATCGTCGAAGCGGTCGAGGGCCCGATTGCCATGTCCGCCTGTTCCGACGGCAAGTTCGACTGCGCGCTCGACGCCCACTGTCGGGTCAAGCCGCACATGGGCATCGTTGGCACCGCGGTGCGTGGCGCTTTGGGTGCGGTCAGCCTGACGGAGCTGGCGCGATGAATGAAACCGTCCAGAACCGCGAGCTGCGCGAGAAGATCGCTCAGGATTACGAATGGGGCTTCGTTTCCGACGTCGAGCAGGAATTCGCACCCAAGGGGCTGAGCGAAGAGACGGTCCGTTTCATCTCTGCCAAGAAGGACGAGCCCGAGTGGATGCTCGACTGGCGGCTGAAAGCCTATCGCGCTTGGCTCGAGATGGAGGAGGTCGGCTGGGCCAAGCTCGACATCCCGGCGATCGATTACCAAGACGCATATTATTACGCCGCGCCCAAGGAGAAGCCGAAGCTCGCCTCGCTCGATGAGCTCGATCCGGAAATCCGCCGCACCTACGAGAAGCTCGGGATCCCGATCGAGGAGCAGAAAGTGCTCGCCGGCGTCGAGGGTGCCCGCAAGGTCGCGGTCGATGCGGTGTTCGACAGCGTCAGCGTCGCCACCACTTTCCGCGAGGAGCTGAAAAAGGCGGGCGTCATCTTCCTCAGTATCTCCGAAGCCATTCGGGAGTACCCCGAATTGGTCCAGAAATATCTGGGCTCGGTGGTTCCGCAACGCGACAATTACTTCGCCTGCCTCAACAGCGCGGTCTTCTCCGACGGCACCTTCGTCTATGTGCCGGAGGGCGTCCGCTGCCCGATGGAACTGTCGACCTATTTTCGGATCAATGCCGAGAACACCGGACAGTTCGAGCGCACCCTGATCGTCGCCGACAAGGGCGCCTACGTCAGCTACCTCGAAGGCTGCACCGCGCCGATGCGCGACGAAAACCAGCTGCACGCGGCGGTAGTCGAGATCTTCGCGCATGAAGACGCGGAGGTGAAATATTCCACCGTCCAGAATTGGTATCCGGGCGACGCGGAGGGCAAGGGCGGGATCTTCAACTTCGTCACCAAGCGGGCACTGTGCAGCGGCGACCGCTCGAAGGTCAGCTGGACGCAGGTCGAGACCGGCAGCGCGATCACCTGGAAATATCCTAGCTGCATCCTAAAGGGCGATGGCAGCGTCGGCGAATTCTATTCGGTCGCGCTGACCAACAACCGCCAGCAAGCCGACACCGGCACCAAGATGATCCACATCGGCGCGAACACGCGCTCGACCATCGTGTCCAAGGGCATCAGCGCGGGCCGCTCGAACAACACCTATCGCGGGCTGGTCCGCGTGCTCCCGCGCGCCGAGAACGTGCGCAACTTCACCCAGTGCGATTCACTGCTGCTGGGCGGCGACTGCGGCGCGCACACCGTGCCCTACATCGAGGTCAAGAACCCGACCGCGACGATCGAGCATGAAGCGACCACGTCAAAGATCAGCGAAGACCAGCTGTTCTACGCCATGTCGCGCGGACTGGATCAGGAAGCCGCAGTCGCGCTGATCGTCAACGGCTTCGCCCGCGAAGTCCTGAGGCAGCTGCCGATGGAGTTCGCGGTTGAGGCGCAGAAATTGCTGGGTATCTCCCTTGAAGGGAGCGTGGGATGACCAGGCTCGAACTCGCGGACATGCTTGAGCAGTTCGTCGACGATCAGTCGGGGTCTAACCCGTGGTTCTTTGACGATTTCACATCCACATCGATTTCGGCAGATCTGCGGCCGTTTCAAACGCGCCTTCGCGAGATGGATCCGCCTCTCGATAACGGCGAGACCAATGAAATCCGGGCAATGATCAGAGAATTGAGAACTGGAGCCGTTGAATGATGCCGCTGTTGTACCTCGCCGCGGCGTCGGCCGATCTCGATGCGCTCGATCAGGCGGTCACCCATTGCGACCGGCAGGTGAGCAATCCGGTGTTCGCGGCGGAGGCGGCGCGGCGGGCGCAGTTCCTGCTCGACGCCTATCGCGAGCAGGAGGGGATCGTGAACGACCGGACGACGCTCGCCGACCAGCGGCGGGCGCTCCGGAC
>DASUZY010000135.1:0-3463 GCA_036376635.1 Sphingomicrobium sp. | reverse complement strand
GGCGCGATCTCCATCAGGGCTTCGTCGACCTGGTACGGCTCGAAGGCCCGGCGGCGCTCTTCCGTTTCCTCGCCGCCCATCGATACCCAAACGTCTGTGTAGATGATGTCGGCGCCCTCGGCTGCTTCGGCGGGATCGGTGACCTGTCGCACGTCTGGCGCATTGCCGAGGTCATAGCCTTCGGGACTCGCGATGGTGAACTCTGCCCCGGCTAGCGCACAGGCCTCGGCCAGTGAGCGCGAGACGTTGTTGCCCTCACCGATGAAGGCGATCTTCGAGCCTTCAACCTTCCCGAGCAGCTGTTTCACCGTCAGCAGGTCGGCAAGTGCTTGCAGCGGGTGGTCGGAGCCCGACAACATGTTGAGCACGGGCGCCGCATTGACCCGTGCCATCTCCTCCAGCAGCCCATGGTCGAACACCCGCCCGGCGATGATCGCGTGATAGCAGGCGAGTGTGTGCGTGACGTCGGGCACGCTCTCGCGCGTACCCATGCCTAGTTCGTCCTTCTGGATGTAAACGGGATGGCCGCCGAGCTGCGCCGTCGCCAACTCCATCGAGTTGCGGGTCCGGGCGCTCGGCTTCTCGAAATAGAGCGCGACGCCCTTGTCCTGCAGTATCTTCGGCGCGGGCTGCTCCGAAGCCGCCAGGATCCAGTCGAGGTCGGCCGCGGTCAGATCGCGGATCGACAGAAGGTGTCTCACCAGCTCTTCTCCTTGCGCACCATCGTCCCGACGCCATGGTCAGTCAGCAGCTCGATGAGCAGTGAATGCTGCACCCGGCCGTCGATGATGTGGGCGAAGTTCACGCCCTGATCGACCGCATCGGCGCAGGCCTTCAGCTTGGGAATCATTCCCTTGCCGACCGAGTCGGACTTGAGGCGCGCCCGCAGCTCCGCCGAGGTCAGACGCGGGATTAGCGTTCGCTCATCATTGGGGTCTTCGAGCAGGCCGGGCACGGCGGTCAGGTAAACGATCTTCTCGGCGTTCATCGCCACTGCGATCGCCCGAGCCGCCTCATCGGCGTTGATATTGTAGGGATGGCCGTCGGCGCCCGATCCGATAGTGGCAATAACGGGCATCAACCCGTCGTCGAGCAACTGGTGCAGTCTTTCCGCTCGCACGGACGACACGTTGCCGACAAACCCAAGCTCGCGGTCTGCTGGAGCAACTGTCAGCAGCCCGGCGTCTTCACCCGAAACGCCGACGGCAACGGGGTCGTCCCCCGCTTCATTGTTTATTGTCGATACGAGATCGCGATTGATCTTGCCGACCAGCACCATCCGGACGATCTCGAGCGTCTCCGCATCGGTAACTCGAAGACCATCCTTGAACTCGGGCTGCTTGCCGACCCGGCGAAGCATCGTGTCGACCTGCGGGCCGCCGCCGTGCACAAGCACGCAGCGCACGCCAACACTCCGCAGCAACAGCACATCCTGGGCAAGCGCAAGGTCGGACTCGCGGTCGATCGCCGCGCCACCGAGCTTTACGACAATCGACTTGCCCGCGAACTGGCGGATGTAGGGAAGCGCCTCGACCAGAACGGTCGCGACTTCGGAGGGGAGGAGAACGATCCTCATGACGTCTTGCTGTTTTCCTTGATGTAGCCGGGGCCGAGGTCGATCCCGATCATCGTCGCGCTGCCCTTCCCCGCGCCAAGGTGAACCTCGATCTCAACCTCATCGCCGAGCATATGCTCCACGAGTGCATCGCCGTCGTGCTCGCAGCCGACTCCGCCCTTGGCAACCGTGATCCCCCCATAGCTGACCCAGGATTTGTCGACGTCGAAGTCCACGCCGGTCGATCCGGCCGCTGCCAGGAGGCGGCCCCAATAAGGATCGCCTCCATACCAGCTGCATTTGACGAGATTGTTTTCGACCACAGCCTTGGCGGCGACCCGCGCCTGCTGCTCGTTGGCAGCGCCGCTGACGGTCAGATGCGCCATGCGGGTCATTCCCTCGGCATCGCGCGCCATCTTGAGCGTCAGGTCGCGGCAGGCCGCAAGAACAGCATTCGCGAACTCGTCGTGATCGGCCTTTCCGCGCCTGCCGGAAGCGAACAACATTGCAGTGTCATTGGTCGACATCGCTCCGTCGACATTGAGCGTGTTGAAGCTCGCATCCGACGCGGCCTTCAGCGCCTTCTGCATCACGGACTGAGGCACGTTCGCATCGGTCGTCAGAAACGCCAGCATCGTCGCCATGTTCGGGGCAATCATCCCGCATCCCTTGGCCATTCCGCCGAGGGTGAAGTTCGAGCCTTTGATCACGACTTCCTTGGTCTCGTGATCGGTCGTCAGGATGCCGCGCGCCGCATCGTTGGCGCCTTCCACGGAAAGCTTTTTCGCGAGTTTCGGAACATGCGAAAGAATCGGTTCCATCGGCAGCGGCGTGCCAATGATACCCGTTGAACAGACGAGCACATGGCTGTTCGCGACCTGCAGCGCCTCGCCGGTGGCCGCCGCCATCAGCTGAGCATCCTTGTAGCCGGGCAGCCCCGTCCCCGCGTTCGCATTGCCCGAGTTA
Source organism: Sphingomicrobium sp. (assembly GCA_036376635.1). Taxonomy (GTDB): domain Bacteria; phylum Pseudomonadota; class Alphaproteobacteria; order Sphingomonadales; family Sphingomonadaceae; genus Sphingomicrobium. The sequence goes on along the minus strand of DASUZY010000135.1, from coordinate 942 downwards.
ATGACCACCGCCGCCGCCTTGCCGCCATTGGCCTTAAGGGTTGCGCGATCGAGCTCGACTGGCGGAGCGACGAACTTGTTCTGAGTGAACACCGCAGCGCATGGCACGGGCTGGCCATCATCAGTGGCGATCATCGCCATGTCGAACTTGCGCCGCTTGATCCCGGCGTGAAGTCCTGAGGCAACGAAGCCTTGGGCGGCGGTGACGCTCATGGGTAAACTCCGATTGTGGTGAGCCCGGCGACCTCGTCGAGGCCGAGCATCAGATTGGCGCACTGGATCATCTGTCCGGCCGCGCCCTTGCCAAGATTGTCGATTGCAGAGAGCGCGACCACGCGGCCTGTACGCTCGTCGCAGCGGGCGGTGAGCTGCGCACCGTTCGATCCGCTCACCCACTTGGTGGCGGGAAGCTGGTCGGTGACGTGGACGAACGGCTCGCCGGCATAGGCTTCCCGGAGGGCGGCGAGGGGGTCCGAGGGGCCGGTTGCCGTGCCGTAGCAGGTGGCGAGGATGCCCCGCGTCATCGGCACCAGATGCGGCGTGAACAATACGGTTCCGCCGGTCGCCATTTCCATCTCGGCTGTGTGGCGATGGCTGAGGAGGCCGTAAGCGGCGAAGCTGCCATCGACGGTGCTGAAGCCGGTGGACTCCTTCGCCTCGCGCCCGGCGCCACTAACGCCAGAGGCAGCATCGACGATCAGGCTATCCTTCTCGACGAGACCGGCATCGACCAGCGGCTTCAATGCCAGGATGGCAGCAGTGGCGTAGCAGCCGGCCGCGGCAACCGCTTTTGCTCCCTTGATCGCCTCTCGGTTCAGTTCCGGGATTCCGTAGACGAACTCACCAAGCAGATTCGGGGCCGTGTGCGCATGGCCGTACCAGCGCTCGTAGGTCGGCGCGTCGTCGAGCCTGAAGTCGGCGCCGAGATCGACGAACGGAATTC
>DASUZY010000134.1:0-3214 GCA_036376635.1 Sphingomicrobium sp. | reverse complement strand
GTGACGGCGCCCGCCCTCAACCAGCGACCGCAGCGATCTTCGGACTCGATTTGACCTCGTGCGCCTTCTTGCGGCGGCCCATCGACCAGTTGGCCTGCAGCCGCACCTGCGGGTTCGGCACGCACCAGATCTCGCCGCCCTCGTCCATGCCGACGACCCACAACAGGTCGAACTCCTGCCCGTAATCGATGACTGCGATCGCGAAGCCGGGGCCCCCGGATTTTCCATCGGCGCCGACGACGTGAAGCGGGATCGGCGGATCGAGCTGGGTGAATGCCATGCCCCTTCAACCCGGCGCTCCCCCGCCCTGTTCCGGATATCGCGCAACATCGGGCCTGCAGACGGCCCTCCCCCCGCTGTCCATTACGGCCGTTCTCGCTTAGGCTCCCCCGCGAGGGGGGCCTCAGGTGGCGAAGCAATCAGTCAAGGGACCGGGCGCGTGGCACGGCTGGCGCGAGAATGTGCGCGAGATCGCCATTGTCGTCGTCGGCGTGTTCATCGCCCTGATCGCGCAGCAGGCGGTCGACGCGTGGGACTGGCACCAGAAGGTCGAGGTTGCCGACGCGGCGATGCGCGAGGAGCTGTTGACCGACGACGGGCCGCAGATGGTGCAGCGCATTGCGATGCATGGCTGCATCGCCTCGCTGCTCGACCGCATACGCGCCGCGGTCGAAGGCGGCGGGTCCCGCGCCGAAATCGCCGCGCTGATCGATCGTTACTGGGTCGACGACCGCACCTACGACCATATTGCGCTCGATGCGGCGCAGACCGCCGACGTCGCCTCTCACCTCGGGCAGGATCGCTTCGTCCGCTTCGCCAATGCCTATAGCCGGATGGGCGTGCTGGAGGACGTCAACCATCGCGAGGCGTTTGACTGGGCCGCGCTTCGCGCCTTTCGCCGGACCGGAGGGCCGGTCACCGATGTCGAAAGGGACCAGCTGCTGAGCGCGATCGAGGCGCTGCGCCACGGCGACATGGTGATGTGGCTCGGCTCGACCCGCAAGATGCCGCAGATCCTGCAGCTGGGCGAGCTCGATCGGGTCCGCGTCGACGGCTTCCTCGCTGACGCCCGCGACCATTACGGCCCCTGCGTCCTCGATTACGCCAGCGCGCTGCGCCAGAAGCACGCGACCCGGATGTGAACGGCAGGAGGCAGCACGCCCGGCGCACTGCCTCCTGCTGGGCTCAATAAGCCGTGCGATCCTTGATCATCGCAGTGACCACCTGTCCTGGCAGCATCACCGCGGAATGCCCGCTAATCCAGATAGAGCCGAGCAAAGCACCGACGGTGTTCCCCTTGCCTTCTTGACGATGCATCCCCATCAGCGGGAAGGTGACGCCGTTCGCGGTGACGCTTTCGAAGCTCACCTCGAACTTGCCCGACTTGCCGCCGATGCCACGACCGGTCTGCATGCTGATCACACCGTTGGCGACTGATCCACGAGGGATCACGACCATCCCGTTATCGGTGACGTCGTTGACGACCGTGAACTGGTAACGCTCACCCTGCTTGATGTGCTTGCTGCTAAGCTCCTGTACTGGTGTGACGCTGATCTGCGTACCGGCGGGAAGGAAGCGGCCTGCAACTGCAGGAGCGGAAGCAACTGCGCTCTGGACGAAGCCAGACTGCGCACCCTGACCGGCCGCTGCAGCCTGTCCTTGCGCCATCCCCTGGGCGCGCGCTTGATCGACCGCCGGCTGAGCCGCAGCCGTCTGCGCAGCCGCGGCCGCGGCAAGTAGAAATACAGAAAATGTCATGCCAAACTCCCCTGTTACTAGCCCACCCCCCGGGTGAGCGTGCAGCAATACTGCCCCACGTTAGTAAAATTTCCTAGACAAATAAGAAGTTAACGGAGACAGCGATTTGGTTGCTTCCCATGACGTCCGTTCGAACGTCAGAACAGCCGACCGTGCACACCAATGCCTTGCAAAATGAGCAGTGGGATGATCGCGAACTTGGCGAGCAGCAGCGCCAGCATCACGATGTTCGCCCGCTTGTTCCGAACCGCGATCAGCGCGGCGACTAGCAGCAGGTAGATGAGATCATTTGCGAAGCCGATCGGCAGCCGCAGGAAAGGAGTGCCGGCCATCGTCGTGACCGCCGCCGCGACGATGTTGCAGAAAAGAACTCCTCCGAGGACTAGTTGCTTGTGTCGAAAATAATATTCGTCGAAATCCGGCCACTCGTCGAAGTTCCTCGGCACGACCAGCGTCGCCGCCAGGTAATAAATGCCTGCCAGAAGCACTCCGCAGATGAGATAGAGGAAATAGGGCCGCGTCATATCCATGCCCTTCTGCATCTGCCACGCGATTTCCCAGAAGGACGTGATGTCGAAGGTGACGAACAGCCCGAGCAAAGGGGTCAGGCAACCGACCCCGATCTTGTGCCGCTCCTGAAGAACCCTGCCGAAGCCGCCAAACACCTGCGCGAGGGCCAGCCCGAACAGCAGGCTGTAGAGCGAAAAGACGAACTCGAAGACCGTCATGGCGCGCCCCTGTCGGGTAATCGCTTCTCCCGCTGATTAGCGGATCGGACGACGGCGCGACAGCTCCCGGGGCATCTTTGCCTGCCTGTATTACTCCTCTATGGCGCGCGGCGGGCTTCGGCTTGCGGGTGAAGGAGGTATCGAGTGCGCTGTCCGGACTGTGGCGCTGAGGTGAGCCCGCTGCGCGACGCCTGCCCGCGGTGCGGTGCGTCGACCGACCGGCTTTTCGACCGCCTGGATCAATCTCGTGAGCGGTCACCCTCGGAACTTGCCCGCAACCGCAAGACGGTATTTGCGATCGGCGGCGGAGTACTGCTGCTCGCGGCAGTGATGGGAAACATCCATCCGTTCGGCCGTCACCTGTCGGTCTCGCCCGGAGTGATCAAGATCGATACCCGGAATGAGCCGAAGGAGCCGGTGACGATTGACGCCGCGGAACTGTTCGAGGCCTATCACAAGGACTCCGGCGCGGCCGACCGGCGCTTCGGCGGGCGCGAGATGGTAGTAACCGGCGAATTCCTCCGCACCGTGCCCGACGGCTACGGGAGCATCGATATGCGGCTGAAGACTGATCACCCCGACACACCGCTCGGGATCGACCTCGACAGCCATTCGGTCGACGCCGCGACCAAGCTCGAGGCGGGGGAGACGGTGACGCTCAGTTGCCGCAAGGTCGCCGGCTGGGGCGACGATCCCTGGCTGCAGGATTGCGTGCTTCAGCCCCCGGC
>DASUZY010000133.1:0-2820 GCA_036376635.1 Sphingomicrobium sp. | reverse complement strand
TCGTCGTGAGGTTCTCATCGACGTTCATGGTGTTGTTGGCGTTGTCCTTGCTGCTGCAAGCCGCAAGCGCCAGGGCCGCACCAGCGACCAGGATAAGAGCACGCATTCAAGACTCCCTAATTATTGCGATCTGAGAGCGGTCTCCCGTCCCACAAATCGCGGCGGACAATAGTCTGAAGCGGGACGCTCCATCAAGACTCTTTGCGTTTGGGCTGCAAAGCCTTGAGAAAGACCGGGAAACTGCGCTCCAAGGCCGCATCAACCCGCTTCATCGGAATTTGTTTCCCAAGATCGGAGAGGCTGGTGACCCCGAATTCGGCGATGCCGCACGGCACGATTCCACCAAAATGCGCAAGGTCGGGATCAACGTTCAGTGCAAAGCCATGGAGCGTCACCCAGCGCTTCACCCGGACGCCGAGCGCACCGATCTTCTTTTCACCGTCGCCTTCGCCGACCCAAATGCCGATGCGGCCCGGCGCTCGATGGGCTGAAACTCCGAGTTCGGCGAGCGCATCGATCATCCAGGCTTCGAGCGACTGGACGAAGCAGCGGATGTCCTTTCCGCGGCGCTCGAGATCGAGCATCAGGTAGCCAACCCGCTGCCCGGGCCCATGATAGGTGTAGCGTCCACCTCGGCCGGCTTCGAACACCGGGAACCGTTGTGGGTTGAAAAGCTCGGCGGGATCGGCGCTGGTGCCGGCGGTGAACAAGGGCGGATGCTCGAGCAGCCAGACGCATTCCCGTTCGGTCCCGGCGCGGATAGAGGCCGCCCGCGCTTCCATGAAGGCGAGGGCATCTGCGTATTTCACGGGCGAATCGCTGACGCGCCATTCGATGTCGTCGATGACCTTCACAGTGTTGCGAGATGGCGCTTACCATTCATCGCGGCAAGCCGCCGTTGCCTGATAGTCCGCTCCCCACCATAAGGACCGCCGCAGCAAGGGGAACAGAATGCGCAAAATTTCGATCTCCCAGGCCTGGGACGAGAGCCGGGACGTGCTCAACCGCGATGGAAAGCTCATCGCCACTGTAGCGCTCGCGATGCTCGTTTTGCCGGGAGTGGTGCTCGGGGTGTTTCTCCCAAAACTTTCGGCAGGCGGGCCGACAGTAATTGCCTATGTCGCGCTGCTTGCCGCTTTCCTGGTCACCTTTGTTGGGCAACTGTCGATCGTCAGACTGGCGATGGGCCCCCACCTGACGGTCGGCGAGGCGATTCGGCACGGCGCCATTCGAGCCTTGCCGTTCCTCGGCGCCTTTCTTCTGTGGGTCGTGCCGTTCCTTCTGCTCGGTTCGATCCCCTACAAGCTCATCGCGACCCATCCAGGTCAGCAGGCAACTGGGCCGGCGCTCCTGTTGTTGGCAATCACGGCGGTTGGGCTGTTCCTCGTCATCCGCCTACTGCTGATGGGGCCGGTTGCGGCTGCGGAGCATAGCAATTCGTTCGCCATCATGTGCCGGAGCTGGGAGCTTACCGCCGGCAATTGGTGGCGCCTGTTCGGCTTTGTCGCGATGTTCGTCCTCGGTGCGCTCGCGCTGGTCTGGTCGGTATCAGCGGTCATCGGCCTCATCAGCCGGCTGTGGCTCGGACCGATCCAGTCCGACAGCATCTCGGGGCTCGTGATCATGCTGATCATCCAGGCCGTCTCGGCGGCGCTATATTGCGTGCTGTTCGTCATGCAGGCGCGGATCTACGTCCAGCTGACACAGCACGGAGAGGCTCAGCCGGGAGTTCCCAGCAGCGGAACCTGAGGGGCGCAATCCCTGGGTAGAAAGCCGAGAAGCCGCGGGTCGGGGAAGCGCTCGATCGCCCGCTTGTATGGAGTGAAACCCGCTCGGCGGTAGGTCGGCAAGGCGGCCGGATGATCGAGCGTGCAGGTGTGAACGTGGACCCGGCCGACTCCTGCGCGCCAGGCCCGGCTGACGGCTTCTCCAAGGAGCCAGCGGCCATATCCCTTGCCGGCCAGCTCGGGGATCAAGCCGATGAACGACAGCTCGCATTCGCCAGGCTCCCTGAAATCGAGCTCGAGCATGCCGACGTCTCGTCCGCCGCTCTCCGAGACAACCGAGAGCTCGACATCATGATCCTGAATGATCGCGGCGAGCTTCGCATCGTCCATGATCAGCCGCGAGAACCAGAGCCACGGCGCCCCAACGAGCCGGAACAGTTCACGATAGGCGCTCACCCGGGGATTTGCGATAGACCGAAGCCGGAGTGGGCAAGCAGGTATCTCAATCGCGGGCTTCTTCGTCATCTCCAGGAAGGTGACGATCGCCGCAAGTTCGCTGTTCTCTACCGCGTCGTAGCTCATTTCCACTTCGCCTGCGGGGGCAGGCTCATGAGGATTGCGTCGATGTTGCCGCCCGTCTTCAGGCCGAACAATGTGCCCCGGTCGTAGAGCAGGTTGAACTCGACATAACGGCCGCGGAAGGTGAGCAGCTTGTCGAGGTCTTCGTCAGTGAAGGGGGTGTCCATTCGCTTCCGAACGATCCCAGGGAAAATGTCGAGGAACGCCTCGCCAACATCTCGCGTGAAGGCGAAATGCTCGTCGAAATGGCCTTCCAGGTGATCAAAGAAAATGCCGCCGACCCCACGCGGAACGCCGCGATGGGGAAGCCAGAAATATTCGTCGGCCCACTTCGAGAAGCGCGGATAGAAGGTCGGATCGTGCGCGGCACAGACCGCGCGCAGCCGTGCATGGAATGCCTCGGTATCCTCTTCGTAGGGGATCGCGGGGTTGAGGTCGGCGCCGCCGCCGAACCAGCGCTTCGTTGTAGTCAGGAAGCGAGTGTTCATGTGGACTGCCGGCACATGGGGGTTGG
>DASUZY010000132.1:0-4197 GCA_036376635.1 Sphingomicrobium sp. | reverse complement strand
ATAGTCCCCCGTCGGCAAGACGCACGACGGCCATCCGCGTGGGATAGTCGAACCCTTTGAACGAGACGATTCCGCCATCCGCGAACCAGATCTCTGGGGCGAGCAGTTCTAGCACCGCCGATCAATATTCGCGGGAGCCGCAGCTTTCCACCCATCGCAGACATGATTGCTTTTGATACCTCTCTTGAACGTGGGGACGGATCATCCGCACAGTCCTGAGGCCGGTGCGCGCCAGGTGCGCTCTGCCCGAAATTGAATGGCCGAATTCCTGAACGAAGCTCCGGTTGTCGCTTCGGCCGACCGCTCCTATCTTTCTTTCATGCTTCCAGTTCAGCTCAGCACCGACGTCGCGTTCGGCGTCGCCATTCCTTCGCGTAATGCACGCGGCCGGATCGCGCGGCTCGCGACCACCGTCGATGCCGTGCTCGCCAACCACGGCTATCCGCCGGTCATCGAGCAGTTGTTGGCGGAGGCGCTGACGCTGACCGCGCTGCTTGGTGCGCTGCTTAAGGAGCCCGAAGGACAGCTGACCCTTCAGGCCCAGACCGAGGGCGGCGTGATCGACTTGCTGGTCTGCGATTATCTCGGCGGCGAACTGCGCGGTTATGTCCGCCACGATCCCGATAAGCTCGCCGATCTGCCCGCTCAGCCGACGCTGCCTGATCTATTCGGGAAGGGCTATCTCGCGATCACGTTCGACCAACCGGTCTCCAACGAGCGCTACCAAGGCATAGTGCCATTGGAAGGCAAGAACCTGGCGGAAGCGGCGCAGAGCTACTTCGCTCAATCGGAGCAGATCCCGAGCCTGGTCCGACTTGCCGCGAAGAACCGTGACGGCCACTGGGTCGCCGGCGGGCTGCTGCTCCAGCACCTTCCTGAGGGTGAAGAGGGGCGAGAGCGGTTGCACACGCGGCTTGACCATCCGGACTGGCCCCACATCGCAATCCTCGGCGGATCGGTTAAGCCCGAGGAGCTGACCGACCCCGATCTCCCGCTGGACGACCTGATTTGGCGACTGTTCCACGAGGAAGAGGAAGTGCGAACGCTTGCCGCTGTTAGTTTGAAGCGCGGTTGCCGCTGCGATCCCGAATATGTTCGTTCGGTCATTGCTCGCTTCCCGGAGGATGAGCGCGAGGCCATGGTCGGCGACGACGGGTTCATTCGCGTAGATTGTGCCTTCTGCTCCTCGAGTTTCCCGATCCGCCCGGACGATCTCGCCACTTGATTCTCGTTTCGGTGCGACAACATAGTCGTGCTAGAAGGACGTGATGGTTCGCAAGCCGACTCTTTTCCTGCGCACAGGCCTCATTGGGGCTGGCATGATGCTTGTCGCTGCGATGGGGCCATCGGTCTTCGGCGAGGTGCAGCCCGGAGTGTGGGAGATTAGCGGAGCGCCGGGCGCGAAAGTGCCGTTGCGGCAATGCTTCGGCGATCTTCGAGCGCTCGCACGCTTTGAGCACCGGAACAGCAATTGCTCGGCGAAGATCGTACACGATTCAGCAAGTTCGGTGGTCGTCGAATATACGTGCGATGGCGCCGATTTCGGCCACAGCGAGGTTGACCTCCTCACTCCACGGTCGCTTCGGATCAGCACTCAAGGGATCTCGGGCGGACTTCCATTCAACTATGTATTGCAGGCGCGGCGAGTGGACGATTGCCCGAAAACGGCTTCTTTCGCGCGCCATTAAGGCCTCGTTTAACCATCATTTGCTAAGCGTTGAGAGTGCCGGATTTGGCACGCTTTCCTCCCAATCGGGCAACGATGTCCGATCACTGGGCCGCCGGTAGCAACGACCGGCGGCCCTTCTTTTTGCTGCTCCCCCACCAAGGCGGGGCACGATATAGGCGCTTCCCATGCTCTATTTCGCAATCAAGGCGGGCTTGTCGGGCCTGATCGCCGCCGCTGCCGCAGAGATCGCGCGGCGCCACCCGGGCTGGGGAGGGCTTGTTGCGTCACTGCCCTTCACGTCGCTTTTGGCGATGATCTGGCTGTGGCGTGACAGTCGCGACCCCGAGCGGGTCGCCGAGCTCGCGGGCGGCGTGTTCTGGTTCATCCTGCCTTCGCTTCCCATGTTCCTCGTCCTGCCGTGGATGCTTCGCTCGGGGGTTGGCTTCTGGGTGACGCTCGGCGCCAACGTCGCGGGAACTCTCGCGCTCTATGCCCTGTGGTTTTGGGCTGCGCCTCGTCTCGGAATTCGCCTGTGAAGAACGCCGTAGTCCTGTTGTCGGGCGGCCTCGATTCGATGGTCTGTGCAGGCATCGCGCGTGAGCTGGGCTTTTCCGTGATTGCCCTCACCGTCGACTACAATCAGCGGCACCGCATCGAGTTGGATGCGGCGCGCGAGATCGGCACCCGGCTCGCCGACCGGCACATCGTGCTGCCCATTGACCTGCGGGCCTTCGGCGGATCGGCGCTGACCAGCGACATCGCGGTCCCGAAGCAAGGGGTAGTCGAGGGAATCCCCATCACCTACGTTCCGGCGCGGAACACAATCTTCCTCAGCCTTGCGCTTGGCCTCGCCGAGGCCACTGGCGCCCGCGACTTGTTCATCGGCGTCAATGCGTTGGACTATTCCGGCTACCCCGACTGCCGGCCAGAGTTCATCGCGGAGTTCCAGAGGCTGGCGAACGTCGCGACCAAGGCCGGTGTCGAGGGCGACCGGTTCACCATCCACGCGCCGCTGCAGGACATGACCAAGGCCGACATCGCACGGGAGGCGGTACGGCTCGGCCTCGACGCGGCGCTCAGCCACAGCTGCTACGATCCGCTTCCGGACGGCCGCCACTGCGGCGAGTGCGATGCGTGCCGGTTGCGCGCGAAAGGCTTCCACGAAGCCGGAATTGCGGACCCGACTGAATACGCATGACCTACGCAGTGAAGGAATGCTTCCTAACCCTGCAGGGGGAGGGCGCTCAGTCGGGCAGCCGGGCGGTGTTCCTACGCTTCGCGGGCTGCAACCTGTGGAGCGGCCGCGAGGCGGATCGCGCGACTGCCCAGTGCCGGTTCTGCGACACGGATTTCGTCGGCACTGACGGCGAAGGCGGTGGCAAGTTCCAGTCCGCCGAGGGACTCGCGGATCATGTAGCGCGGCTGTGGGGCAACGGAACCGATCGGCGGCTGGTGGTGATCACCGGCGGAGAGCCGATGCTGCAGCTCGATGAGACGCTGGTTGAGGCGTTACATGAACGGCGCTTCCAAGTGGCCGTCGAAACCAATGGAACGTTACCGGCCCCAGCAGGGCTCGACTGGATCTGCGTCAGCCCAAAGGCCGCCACGGATGTCGTCCAGCGCCGAGGCAATGAACTCAAGCTGGTCTGGCCTCAGCACGGCATTGATCCCGGGGAACTGGAGAGGTGGGATTTCGACCACTTCCTGGTCCAGCCGATGGATTGTTCCGACCGCGAAGCTGCCCTCAAAGCAGCAATCCAACTAGCTATGGACCGGCCGCAGTGGCGCCTGTCGCTGCAGGCGCACAAGGTTCTTGGATTGCCTTAGTCCCCGTTGGCTACGGCATTGGCGGTCGTGTTGGCTTCGGCTGCGGTCGAGGTCTTCGGCGCGGAGGCGTTCTCGCTTGCCTTCCTCGCGGCAGGCTTCGGCTCCGGAGCGGCCGAATTCTCATCGAGGTTTCCGAAATCGGTGCCAACATCGGCGGCCATGTTTGCCGCATCTCCCGTCGCTGCGTCGATCGCGGTCACGTCATTCGAGACAATGTTCTCGGCCGTGAGGTTCTCATCGAAATTCTGGGTCTTGTCGGTCTGATCGTTGTTCTTGCAGGCCGAAACGGTGAGCGCTGCTGCGGTCAGGAAGACTAGGGAAACGCGCATTTGGGAGACTCCAGAGGATCGAGTCAAAAAAAGAGGCTGCCGAAATTACCGGCAGCCTCTTGAATTGCCAACGCCTCCTTGTCGGAGGCGCTCACGATTACATGGCGTTGTTGGTGGTCGCCGTGGTCGTGTTGGTCGTCGTCGTCGTCGTGGTGTTGCCCGCGGCGTTCATGTCCGTAGCGTTCATGTCGGTCGCGTTCATGTCCGTCGTCGTCGTCGTGTTCATGTCAGTCGTCGTGAGGTTCTCATCGACGTTCATGGTGTTGTTGGCGTTGTCCTTGCTGCTGCAAGCCGCAAGCGCCAGGGCCGCACCAGCGACCAGGATAAGAGCACGCATTCAAGACTCCCTAATTATTGCGATCTGAGAGCGGT
>DASUZY010000131.1:0-5481 GCA_036376635.1 Sphingomicrobium sp. | reverse complement strand
CGGTGCCCGCGCTTCGACAGCTGGCGCGCAAACTCGACGCCCAGGCCGGCCGACGCGCCGGTAATGAGCGCGACCTGCTTCAGCTTAGGCCACCGTCGCCTTGACGATCTTGCCCGGCTCGCGCGGGGGCTCGCCGACGGGGAGCGCATCGACATATTCCATGCCGCTCTCGACCTCTCCCCACACGGTGTACTGGTTATCGAGGAACGGAGAATCCTCGGTAACGATAAAGAACTGGCTGTTGGCGCTGTCGGGGTTCTGCGATCGCGCCATCGAGGCCACGCCGCGCTTGTGCGATTCGCGGCTGAATTCCGCCTTGAGATTGGGAAGGTCGGAACCGTGATAGCCGGTGCCGGTCGGATCGCCGCCCTGGGCCATGAAGCCGGGAATCACCCGGTGAAATACGACGCCATCATAAAAGCCGCTGTTGGCGAGCTCGGTGATCCGTTGGACATGTCCGGGCGCAAGGTCCGGGCGGAGCTTGATGACGACGTCGCCACCGGAGGAGAGAGAAAGGGTCAGGCGGTCGCCGTCGGCCATGGAATGAACTCCGAATGAAAGCTTGGTGAAGCGCGCGATTTAGGAGCGGCTCGGCGGTTGCGCCAGAGCGGCCGCGACCATAGGAGGGCGCCACCGGGTTCAAGCGAGGGGAGCGACATGGCCGAAAACGACCAACTCGCCGGCGCTCCGCCCCAGGACAACACCCCCAATCCGGTGATGGACGAAGAGACTCGGCTGCGGCCCGAGTTCGTCGACAAGGTGCTCGACGCCGTCGATGCGGGAGACGACGAGACCGCCCGAACCCTCGTCCGACCGCTCCACCCCGCCGACGTCGCCGACCTGATCGAACTCGCTCGCAGCGATGAGCGCGAGGGACTGGTCAAGGCGCTTGCCGGGATCGTCAGCCCCGACGTGCTCGCGGAGCTGAACGACTATGTTCGCGAAGACCTGCTGGACGAACTCGAGCCGCAGCAGGTCGCCGACATCGCGGGTCAGCTGGAAACCGATGACGCCGTCGCGCTGATCGAGGACCTCGATCGCGAAGAGCAGCAGGCGGTGCTGCAGCGGATGGAGCCCGATGACCGCGCCGCGGTCGAGGAGGCACTCGGCTATCCCGAAGAATCCGCCGGCCGCCTCATGCAGCGCGATCTCTGCGCTGTCCCGGAACATTGGAAGGTTGGGCAGGTCATCGACTACCTGCGTTCGACCGAAGATCTGCCGACCGACTTTTGGGAAGTGTTCGTGGTCAGCCCCGATCACCATCCCGTCGGCACCTGCAAGCTGTCGACGATCCTACGCACGCCCAGGACGATGCTTGTCAGCGACATCATGGCGAGCGAGCAGACCCTGATCCCGGTCGACATGGACCAGGAGGACGTCGCGCTCCGCTTCCAGAAATATGCGCTCGTTTCCGCGGCGGTGACCGACAGCGCGGGCCGGCTGGTCGGCATGATCACCGTCGACGACGTGGTGCACATCATCCAGGAAGAGGCCGGCGAAGACGTCCTGCGACTGAGCCAGGCCGGCGACAGCGACATCAACGCGCCGCTCAGCGAAACCATCCGGGTCCGGATGTGGTGGCTGTTCATCAACCTCGGCACCGCGATTCTCGCGGCCGCCGTGGTCGCCTTCTTCCAGGGCACGATCACCCGGCTGGTGACGCTGGCCGTGATCATGCCGATCGTCACCGGGATGGGAGGTAATGCCGCGACGCAGACCATGGCGGTGACGGTGCGCGCGCTGGCGACCAACCAGCTGACCTCTTCGAACACCTGGCGGATGATCATGCGCGAATGGTGGATCGCCAGCGCTAACGGTCTTGGGCTCGGCGTGCTGATGGCGATCGGCTGCCAGTTCATCTACCACGACATCGGGCTCAGCGTGGTCCTGTTCCTCGCGATGGTGCTCAACAGCCTCAATGCCGGCCTGTCCGGGGTGCTTATTCCGGTGGGCCTCGAGAAGCTGCGGATCGATCCGGCGGTAACCTCGACCGTATTCGTCACGACGATGACCGATACGCTGGGCTTCTTCTTCTTCCTGGGGCTTGCCCAGCTGTTCGGCCTGCACGGCTAAGTTCTTGATTTGGTGCCTGCCCAGCGCAATCTGGGCGGCGTGCCGAAGCTTCATCTGACCAAGGTCGCGTTCGCGTGCCGAGACCTCGAGGCGTTGCAGAAGCGCATCGCTTCGCGCGCTCTCAGCGGAGAAGTTCGGATACCTACCCGAATGCGTCCGAAGCGTTCGGCCGAGCTGATCGGCGGATCGCTCTATTGGATCGTGAAGCACCGATTGGTGGGATGCCTCGAGATCCTCCGCTTCGAGGATCGCGAAGACGGTCGCATCGACATCGTCTGCTCAGCCGAGCTCATCGCTGTCTCGCCGATGCCACGCCGTGCTCACCAGGGTTGGCGATACCTCGAAGACTCGAACGCGCCGACGGGCGACAGGGACGGGACTGGCGTCGGCGCGCTGCCACCGCAGCTTTACGGCCGGCTGGCGGCGCTGGCGCTGGTCTAGCGGCAGCCGCTGATCGTGGCGGAGCCGGTGACCTTTACAGTGCAGGTTGGTCGTCCGGCGAAGCGGATGGTGGTCGGACCCCATGCATTGACCTGAGCAGTGTCGGTCACCGTCGCGTCGACGGTGGCGGTGCCGTCGGCACTGATCAGCGCGTTCGGTGTGCTTAGGGCCGCCGCGTCGAGTGAGGAGACTCCGCGGACCAGTGCCGTCAACTTGCCCGCCTTGCCTGCAATCTTTGCGCTGGCGCTTCCAACGACGTTGACGCTCAACTGATCGATTGCCGCGTCGCCAATCATGGCCGCGCCAGAGCCTTGCAGAAATAATCCGAAGGTTTGGGCTTTCACGCGATCGATCGCGACGCTCCCGGCACCCGTGAGCTTGGCGCTCGTGAGATCGTGGGTTCCGACGTTGATGTCGACAGGACCAGGATCGGTGCCCGGATAGCCGCCCCATGACTCCTGGCTGTGAACGACGAGGGTGTCCCCCTCGACGTCGATGGCGACCCGATCGAGGGCCGCTGGCGAACCCGACGCCTTGGCGAAGGGAGGAACGCCGGTGGCGACCGTCACTCTGAACGGCCCTTCGACCCGGATCTTGGTGTAGCTCTCGATCCCGAAATTGCGCGTCGCAGCGGCTGCCGGTGCGGCAAGCGCGAGCGTCGCGGAGACGGCCAGTAGGAAGGTGCGCATGTTGCCCACCTTCCTAGCTTAGAGTTAAAGCCGCTTTAAGAGCAGTGGGCGTCGCCCGAACCAGCCTTGCTGACCTGGCACTTGGCGCCGCCGGTGACATAGAAGTCGCCGGAGCCCATGATGTCGACATTGGCAGTGCCGCTGCCGTGCGCCTTGATGTCGCCCGAGCCGGCGATCGAGGCCTTGATCTGGGCCGAATCGACAGCGCTCGCGTCGACATCGCCGGAACCGGAGATTTCGTATTCAGCACTCTGGGCCTTTCCGGCGCCGGCCTTCATCCCGCCCGATCCGGTGGTCGACAGCTTCAGCGACTGGACATCGACAGTGGCGATGCTGAGGTCGCCCGATCCGGTAATCGCACCTTCGAAACTCTGCCCCTGCACCTTGTCGATCTTCATATCGCCCGAACCTAGCAGGCTTGCGCTCTCGAGCTGGGGTACGGTGACCACGAAATGAACGTTGCCGCGGCTGGAGAAGCCGAAGTGGAACCAGCCGCCATGGTGCTGGCTGCGGATGACGAGTTTGTTGCCCTCCACGGCAACCTCAAGGCGCTCGATCATCTTCTCGGGCCCCTGCGCCGAGACGCTGGCCGCGCCGCCGGTTCGGATTTCGACGTCGTAGGGACCTGCGACCTCGATCTGCTGGAAGTTGCCGACCTGATAGTTGCGCGAGACGGTCGGGCCGCCATCCTCGTGACGTGCCTGACAACCGGCAAGCGCCGCCGAAGCAACGACTACCGCAGCGATCGACTTACGCATTGCAACCTCCTGTTCACGTGTGTTGGTGTCGCAATACACCGGCACCAAAGCTACTGCAAGGGGAGATGCTAGAGTCAGCGTCGACCCATTACAGACAATGAAACCTCTGGTACGGTTCCCCGTAAGTCGGGGGGCGATTTGATGCGTTTTCAGATTCCCAAACCGCTGCACGGCTGGCGCGAGTTCGCCGGTGAAGTGGGCGTCATTGTCCTTGGCGTATTGATTGCACTCGGCTTTGAGCAGATCGCTTCCGAAATTCGCGATCATTCGAGTGAGCGCCAGGCACGCCAGGCCGTCTACGCCGAAATCAGGCAAAACCTGTCCTACATGCACGCCAGAATGGAGACGCAAGCCTGTGTCGATCGCCGGCTGCAGGAGATTGGAGCACTATTGTCCAGCGCTCGCGAAGGCGCCTTGTCGCCAGTCCCGAAGTGGATCGGGCAACCGGCCATCTGGATCAACTCCGACGAACGCTGGCAGGCGGCCACGGCCAGCGGCAGGGCCAGTCTGTTCAGCCCCGATGAACAGAGCCGCCTCGCGACCATCTACGCTACGACGAAGCAGTTCATCGTTTCCGAGGAGCGAGAGCAGAACGCCTGGGCCCAACTTAGGGGGCTCGAGACCTGGAACGGTCCACTGGGCCCTGAAGGCCGTGTTCACTTCACCTCCGCCCTGCAGGCGGCGAGGCTCGAGCTGTGGGAGACGACGATAATAGCCGAAATGACCTTTCGGCGGGCGCAGGCAATCGGACTGGACGACGTGCGGCCCAAGGTGATGACCGAGGGCACACATATGCCTCATGCCGTTTGCATTCCGATCGACACACCGCGCCCTCGGGCGCTCCAAATTCTCAATGGCAATAGCGGCCTTGGGGGGCAGCCCGAATAGCAAAGACATTCGCCTTCCTGCGCCGGCTGTAACGGAAACCCTAATTGCAAAAAGGGCGCCCCGAAGGGCGCCCTTTCGAAGTTCCCGATAAAGAACTCAGCGGCCGGTTACGCGACCTCTTTGGTCTTGTGATGGACCAGCGCCGCTTTGTTGAGGATCTCGAGGATCTTCGCCAGCGCCGCTTTCTCGTCGGTCTGCTCCATCGCACCGAGCTCGCGCGCCAGGCGCGACGAGGCGGCTTCGAAGATCTGACGCTCGGAATAGCTCTGCTCCGGAGCGTCGTCCGGGCGGAACAGGTCGCGGGTCACTTCGGCGATCGACGTCAGGTCGCCCGAGTTGATCTTCGCCTCATACTCCTGGGCGCGGCGCGACCACATGGTGCGCTTGACCTTCGGCTTGCCGGTCAGGGTCGCGAGCGCGTCCTTCATGGTCTTGTCCGACGACAACTTGCGCATGCCGACCGAGTCCGCCTTGTTGACGGGGACCCGCAACGTCATCTTTTCCTTCTCGAACCGAAGCACGTAGAGGTCGAGACGGCATCCGGCGATTTCGGTGCTTTGCAGCTCGACGACGCGGCCCACTCCATGCTTGGGGTACACGACATAATCACCGACGTCGAAGCTAAGCGCCTT
>DASUZY010000130.1:0-3437 GCA_036376635.1 Sphingomicrobium sp. | reverse complement strand
CCGCTTCATCACTTGCCTTTAAGGAACGTCGCGCTATCTAGCGCGCGCTGCCCTGATGGGCTGCTCCCCGGTAGCTCAGCGGTAGAGCATCCGACTGTTAATCGGACGGCCGCCTGTTCGAATCAGGCCCGGGGAGCCATTTTTTCAGCTTGGCAGAAACGAACGAAGCGGCCGGACCGAGGCCCGACCGCTCCGGCAGGGCGTGTTCGTGTCCGCTAAGAGGACCACCCCGCGCCTCCATCAACTCCTATTTCGGGTCCACGCTCCAGTGCCCAATTTGGCGTGTTTCAACCTGACACAATCATCCATCGATCGACGCCATCAGGCTGGCATTCCCGCCTGCTGCGGTCGTGTCGATGCAGGTTACCCGTTCGGTTGCGAAGCGCGCGACATAATGCGGGCCGCCAGCCTTCGGCCCCGTCCCGCTCAGCCCCTCGCCGCCGAACGGTTGGCTTTCCACCACCGCGCCGATCTGATTCCGGTTGACGTAGAAATTACCGACCCTGGCATGCTCCTCGACATAGTCGCGGACGGTATCGATGCGGCTCTGCAGGCCCAAGGTCAGACCGTAGCCTGTGGTGTTAATCGCCTCGACGACCTTGTCGAGCTTATCCCCTGGGAAGCGGATCACATGCAGAACCGCTCCGAAATTCTCCTGATTCAATTGGCTTAGCGACTGAATCTCATAGAATGCAGGAGCAACGAAGCAGCCGTTTGCAGCCTCCCTGGGCGGTTTCAGCCTGCAGATCTTCTTCGCGTTCTTGTCCAGCCATTCCAGGTGCTCGTCGAGCACCTTCTTCGCAGCCTCGTCGATCACCGGTCCAACATCGGTGGCGAGGTCGGACGGATCGCCGACCTTCAATGCTTCCATCGCACCTGCGATCATCCGGATCATCCCATCGGCGACATCTTCCTGGACGAACAGGACACGCAATGCCGAGCAGCGCTGGCCCGCGCTCTGAAAAGCCGAGGAAATTACGTCCCGTGTGACTTGCTCAGGGAGTGCCGACGAATCGACGATCATCGCATTCTGTCCACCTGTTTCGGCGACGAATGGAATGATCGGTCCATCGCGCTCGGCGAGCGTCCGGTTGATCATGCGCGCCGTCTCCGTCGAGCCGGTAAAGACCACGCCCGAGAGCAGAGGGTGCGCGGTGAGAGTGCCGCCGACGACCCGGCCGGACCCGGGGGCAAGCTGAACCACGTCCTTGGGGATTCCCGCTTGGTGCATCAGCTCGATCGCCAGCGCTGCGATCAACGGCGTTTGACCGGCCGGCTTGGCGATGACTGAATTCCCGGCCGCGAGGGGCGCCGACACAAGTCCCGTGAAGATTGCGAGCGGGAAATTCCATGGGGAAATCGCGCCGATGACCCCACGGCCATGCAGCCTTAGCTCATTTTGCTCGCCGGTCGGCCCCGGAAGAGGAAGCGGCCTTGTGAACTGTCGCCGGGCCTCGGATGCATAGAAGCGCAGGAAGTCGACGGCCTCGCGAACTTCGAGCACGCCGTCGATCAGTGTCTTCCCGGCTTCGCGAGTGCAGAGCGAGAAGAACTCCTCCGCATGCTCCTCGTAAAGGTCGGCGGTTCGCTCAAGCAGCTTCGCCCGCGCTTCTCCGCCAAGCGCATCCCAGCCGACTTGCGCGGCATTTGCGGCCCGAACCATGCTATCGACGTCGGCGGCTGTAGCCTCGAACACCGTTCCGACCGTAGCGCGATGGTCATGTGGCGATACGATCGCCCTGGCCTCGCCCTTGCCCATTCCAGGCTTGGCCGTCCACCTGCGAGAGTCGAGTCCCTTCAGCCGCTCGAGCAAGGGCTCGCGAACCAGCGGATCGCTAAGATCGACGCCTGCACTGTTGCGTCGTCCGGTCCCAAAGAGCTCGTTCGGCAAGACGATCTTCGGATTGCGCTTGGGGGATAAAGCCTCAAGCTCCGCCACCGGATCGCGCACCAGCTCGTCGATCGAAACCTGCTCATCGGCAATGCGATTGACGAAGCTGGAGTTCGCTCCGTTCTCAAGCAGGCGGCGAACGAGATAGGCGAGCAGCTCCTTGTGGCTGCCGACCGGCGCATAGATCCGAACGGGTGTCGGGGTATCGCCGAGATGGCGCTCGAGCCCGGCCAGCTCTTCGTACAATTCCTCACCCATGCCGTGGAGACGCTGGAATTCGAACTCCCTGTCACCGGCCAGTGCCTTAACCTGGCCGATCGTATTCGCATTGTGAGTAGCGAAGGCGGGATAAATCACATCATCCGCGGCCAGCATCTTCTTCGCGCAAGCGAGATAGGAGACATCGGTCGCGACCTTCCGGGTCCAGACCGGATAGTCGGTCAGGCCGCCCACCTGCGCGAGCTTGATCTCGGTGTCCCAATAGGCCCCCTTGACCAGTCGGCACATGAGCTTCCTGCCGTGCGCCCTGCCCGCCTCGATCACCCAGTCCACCAGGGGCACCGCGCGCTTCTGATAGGCCTGGATCGCAATCCCGAAACCAGCCCAGCCGTTGGCGAACAAATCGTCCTCAGCGAGCAGCGCCTCGAACACATCCATCTGCAATTCGAGACGGTCGGCTTCCTCGGCGTCGATCGTGAAGTGTACATCGGCCCGTGAGGCCTTGAAGGCCAGCTCGCGAACGACCGGAAGAACTGCGGCGACCGCTTCCTCGCGATGAGTGAACTCGAACCGAGGATGAAGCGCGGTCAGCTTCACCGAAATTCCGGGGGACTTCTTGAAGCCCCCTTTTGCATCCTTGGCGATGCGGTCGAGCGCGCCGCGATAAGCACCTGCATATCGCTCAGCGTCGTCGAAGGTCTTGGCCGCTTCGCCGAGCATGTCGAAGCTATGGCTGAGGCCCTTCGCGCGTTCCGGCTTAGCGCGGCTGAGCGCCTCGTCGATCGTTCGTCCGAACACGAAGTTGCGGCCGAGGATCTTCATCGCCTCGCGCACCGCCGTCCGAACGACCGGCTCACCCAGCCGGCCAACGGCCCGCCCGAGCGCCGCCTTCCAGTTATCAGAGCGATCCTGAGCGCCTTCGAGCACCTTTCCGGTCAGCAGCAGCGAGAAGGTGGCGGCGTTGACAAATGCTGAGCCGGAACGCCCGAGCTGCTCCGACCAATCAGGGCCGGAAAGCTTGTCCGCGATCAACTCGTCGGCGGTGCGCGCGTCCGGAATGCGCAACAACGCCTCGGCGAGGCACATCATGGCGATGCCCTCGTCGGATCCGAGGTCGTACGCGTGGAGGAAGGCGTCGACTCCCGACGGTTTGTGGGCGCGGACGCCCTTCACCAGCGCGCGCGCCGTGGAGGTAGCCTCACCCAGCTGATTGGGGCTTAATCGGGCCTGCGCCAGCCGCTCGACGACGACCTGATCTTCGTCAGGCCGGTAAGCGCGGCGGAGCTCCGTTCGGTCGATCGGCGCCACAGCCGAAGCCGTCAGCCGA
>DASUZY010000129.1:0-7401 GCA_036376635.1 Sphingomicrobium sp. | reverse complement strand
AGTTCACCACGAAGGCCGCCGTCAGCCCGGTGATGATCATGATCTGCTGAACGGTGGTCAGCCGTCCGCGAATGTTCGCTGGCGCGATCTCGGAAATATATGCGGGCGAAAGTACGCTTGCGGCGCCCACGGCCATGCCGCCGCAAATACGGGCGATAAGAAATATGACATGAGAAGAGGCAGCACCCTGAACCAACGCGCCGACGAGGAACAATGCCGCGGCGAGCATCAGCGTATTCCGCCGGCCCATAACGTCCGCAAGACGTCCAGCGAAGAATGCGCCGATGAAGCAGCCGATCAGGAGCGATGCAACGGTGAAGCCGAGGCCGTTGCTCGGCGAAAAACTGCCGGGCACCAGGTTGAATGCCGCGGTCAAACCGTCCTGCGTGCCGTTAACGGCACCGCTATCATATCCGAACAGGAACCCGCCGATCGTCGCTACCGCGACGATCGCGCCGATAAATCCCATGTTCGCACGCTGCGAACTCGTATCCATTTTGCACCCTCTCCCTGATGCGAAACCCGACTCGGCCGGTTGGCCTTGCTCGTTCGATGTTAGCGTTAACGTCGTTCTTCGGAAGCGCAATTCGCTGGACTAGCCAGCGGGCGGCGGCCCCGATGATTCCCTGATGACCAATTCGTGCTTCAACACGGCTTCCTGCGACAACGCTCCTGCGCCGCGGCGGCGGTGGCGCAGGTCGGCAAGCAGCAGCTCGAGCGCCGCTGCAGCCATGTCGGACACGGGCTGGCGGATCGTGGTAAGTTCGGGCCAGACAGTGGTCGCAGGTGCGGTGTCGTCGAACCCCACGACGGTGAGGTCGCCTGGGACGTGCAGTCCCTTACGGTGCGCGACACTGATCACAGCCGCGGCCATGTCGTCATTGCTGGCGAAGATCGCGGTGGGGGTATTCTTCCTTTTGAGAAGCTTCTCTGCCGCATCCAGTCCCGAACGGAAGGTAAAGTAGCCCTGCTCGATTGGCGTGTCCCTTCGCGACAATCCCGCGCCCTCGATAGCCGCCAGAAAGCCGCGTTCGCGCTCCAGGCTCGCGATGTGTTCGGGATGGCCGGTGATGAGGCCGATGCGCTTGTGACCCAGGCCGATGAGATAATCGGTCATCTCCCTCGCGGCGGCGAAGTCGTCGATCCGAACGTTGAGCGCGTTGGGATAAAGCTTGCCCATCGCAACCGTCACTACAGGAGTCTTCGACAGCGCAAGCTCGCTCAGGATTGGGACTGACTCGGATAAGGGCGGCGGCAGGATCACGCCTTTCGCGTCGGCCTGAGCGAAGCTTCGAGCGACATCGCATTGCTCGGCCTCATCCTCCGACTCGCACGGTTCGATGACGAGGTGAACTCCGGAAGCGCGGGCGGATTCCAGCGCGCCGACGAGGAATTGACTGAGATATGCCGCGCTCGGGTTGGAATAGAGAAGCCCGATATGCATCGCCTCGCCTGCTGCGAGATTTCGGGCGGCGGTATTCGGCGAATAATTGAGCCGCTCAATAGTTTCGAGGACTGAGAGCCGCGTTTCCTCCTTGACGTTCCGTTCCTTGTTGATGACCCGTGACACTGTCATCGCCGACACGCCCGCTGCGCGCGCGACGTCTTCGATCGTCAACGTGCCGCGGCTACGCCGGCTCGGCTTCGAAATAGACCCCATAGCTCCGCAACCGTCCTAGCAGCCGTACACGCCATTGCAACGAAACAGCGGCGCTCTATGGTAGCGCTATCATCCTTGGGAGAGGGCTCGATGAATTTGAACGTGCGCTCGCTCGCGAGCCTCGCGATCGCCGGCCTGATGACGGCGTCGGCGCCAATCCTGGCGCAGCCTGCGCCTCCGGCCGAGCCGATCTACAAGGATGCGCGCCAACCGGTGGACGCCCGCGTGAACGATTTGCTGCAACGGATGACGCTCGACGAAAAGGTCGCGCAGCTCGAAACGGTGTGGGAGCACAAGGACAAGATCCAGACTCCCGACGGCACTTTCTCGTCCGCGAACGCGTCGCAAAACTTCCCCAATGGCATCGGCCAGATTGCGCGCCCTTCGGATCGGCGTGGAGTTACGCAAAGCAACGGCGGCGCCGGGGCGGCCGCCAATTCGCATGGCCGGGATGCTCGCGAAACTGCGGACTATATCAACGCGGCCCAGCACTGGGCCGTCGAACACACGCGCCTCGGAATCCCGATACTAATGCATGAAGAATCGCTTCATGGTTATGTCGCCCGCGATGCCACCAGCTTCCCGCAGTCCATCGGTTTGGCCAGCACCTGGGACCCGGCACTTCTGACTCGTGTGTTCAGTGTCGCCGCGCGGGAGATGCGCGCTCGCGGAGCACTGCTTGCACTTGCACCGGTCGTCGATGTCGCGCGGGACCCGCGTTGGGGGCGAATCGAAGAGACGTACGGCGAAGACCCCTACCTCGTCGGCGAGATGGGCGTTGCCGCCATAAAGGGCTTTCAGGGAACCACGCTTCCGCTTGCGCCCGACAAGGTGTTTGTCACGCTAAAGCACCTGACCGGTCACGGTCAGCCGGAGAACGGCACCAATGTTGGTCCGGCACCCTACGGCGAACGCGACCTTCGCGAGAATTTCTTCCCGCCGTTCGAGAAGGCCGTGAAGACGCTTCCGATCCGTTCGGTGATGGCAAGTTATAACGAGATCGACGGCATCCCGAGCCACGCCAACAAGTGGCTGCTGACCAAGGTGCTTCGTGGCGAATGGGGTTACCAGGGCGCAGTCGTCAGCGATTATTTCGCAATCCGCGAGCTGATGACCCGACACAAGATGTTCAACAATCTCTCCGACGCCGCGGTCCGGGCAATTGACTCCGGAGTCGATGCCGAAACGCCCGACGGAGAAGCCTATGCGCTCCTGCCCCAACTCGTTCGCTCTGGTCGGGTACCGCAGGCTGAGGTCGACGCGGCCGTTCGCCGGATGCTCGAGCTGAAATTTCAATCCGGCCTGTTCGAGCACCCCTATGTCGATGCGGCTTCTGCTGACGCGAAGACGGCGACGCCAGATGCGATAGCCCTTGCTCGACAGGCAGGCCGAGAAGCGGTCGTACTCTTGAAGAACGACCACGGCTTCCTGCCGCTCGATGCATCGAAGATCCGCCGACTGGCCGTCCTGGGTACTCACGCGAAGGACACGCCGATCGGCGGCTATAGCGATGAGCCGCGTCACGTCGTCAGCCTGCTGGAAGCGATGCAGGAGGAGGGGAAAGGCAAGTTCGCGGTCGACTATTCCGAAGGCGTGCGCATCACTGAAGGCCATTGCTGGTCATGCGACGAGGTCAAACTGACGCCGCCGGCGGTGAACAGGAAGCTGATCGCCGCCGCTGTCCAGACCGCCAAGAAGGCCGACGTTATCGTCATGGTTCTCGGCGGGAATGAACAAACGAGCCGCGAGGCGTGGGCGGACACTCACCTCGGCGATCGCGACACGCTCGACCTCGTTGGGCAGCAGAACGACCTCGCCAAGGCGATCTTCGCGCTTAACAAGCCGACCGTCGTGATCCTGCTCAACGGACGGCCGCTCTCGGCAAACTACCTGGCTGAGAAAGCTCCAGCGCTGCTTGAAGGTTGGTATCTCGGGCAGGAAACCGGCCATGCGCTGACCGACGTTCTCTTCGGGCGTTACAATCCGGGCGGAAAACTGCCGGTGTCCATTGCACGCAGCGTCGGCCAGCTGCCGATCTTCTACAATTACAAGCCAAGCGCCCGTCGCGGTTATCTGTTCGACACAACCAAGCCGCTTTACCCATTCGGCTACGGCCTCAGTTACACCAGCTTTGACATCGGACCGCCGCGCATCACGACTCCGACGGTCGCTGTCGGTCAGAATGCTTCGATCAGCGTCGACGTCGCCAATATCGGGCGCCGCACTGGTGACGAGGTCGTGCAGCTGTACGTCCGCGACGATCAGGCTTCGGTCACGCGCCCCGTCATTGAGCTGAAGCGGTTCCAGCGCGTGACGCTGCAACCTGGTGAGCGTCGCACCCTGACCTTCCAGCTGACGCCCGAAGATCTGTCGTTGTGGAACCCGGATATGAAACGAGTCGAAGAGCCCGGAACCTTCACGATCTCGTCGGGACCAAACTCGGTCGATTTGAAGTCGGCGACGTTGACCGTCAGCGATTAGCTGCCGCGCAGATCTGGTCGAGCAGCGCCGCGTAATTGGTCTGCGCCGGAACCTTGATCCCGCGCGCCGCAGCGCGGGCTTCAAGATTCTGCGGCTCGGCCGGCAGCGACGGATTGATGTCCGAGCGATAGAACGGATCGCGTTCTGCCTGTTCGATACTGACGAACCGAAATCCCGCCTTGCGATACATGTCGAGCAACTGCGGAAGCATGTGCGAGTCGAGCGCGCCGATGTGCATCAACAGTACGTACGGAATGTCGCGGCCATAGAGCGCCTTGGATAGAGTGCGATCGAACGCCACGCTCTCCCTGGCGGATTGCATGTAGAGACGTTTCAGTTCGTCGATGCTCTTTTGATCATGCGCCGCGACACAGCGGGCGTATGGCGCCGTCCACTGCCAGTCGCCGAAGCCAGTCGTCACTGCAGCAATCTTGTACCCTCTCGCGGCCAGGAAATGGCGCACTTGATCCCGCTTCGCCGGATCGTCGCCCTCAGCCAGAAACGGGTAGCGCAGCCACTTCCAGTTTCCACTGGGTTCGAGATCGCGCAATAGCGCCTCGTTCTCAGTGATTTCATGTTCGAACTCTGCTGCCGTGAGTTGATTCAGGTTTGGGTGGGACCAAGTGTGATTGCCAAGCGGAAGCCCCGCCGCGCGCCAGACCCGCAGCACTTCGAGGGTGTCCGGCTGAGTAACCGTCCAGCGCCCGTTCACCATGCCTATAACGTTCTTGAGGCCCGCGGCTTTGAGCGCCGCCGTCGTGCGCCGAGCAATGGACAAGGGCGTCTCGCCTTCAGGAATCGGTCCGTGCAGCGGGAGATCGTCGAAGGTGATTGCAATCTCGAGCGGCGCTTTGGCGCTCGCGGCAGAGCTCGACAGGGCGCCGGCGAGCACTGCAATTAAGGCGAGACCATTCCTCATGGATGTTTCCGTTCATCGTGAGCGTAGAGACCGAACACCGAGCCGGTGAAGCCGCCGGCGCGCTTGGTGCTGAGGATTGTCCCATCCGCGCCGGTCAGGAGCTTGTGCCAGCTTCGTCCATCCGGGCTCCAATCAAAGTCGTAGGAGGCGCCGTGGGCTTCAATCCTGAGCTCGACGGCGCCGTGACCCGGAGACGCTGCGCTGGCCAACACCACGCCGATTGCGGGATCTTGCGCGCCGGTGCGCCGCCGAAGCCGGATCGTTCGTTTCCCGTGATCACGGCCGACTGCGAGGAAATACCAATATTCGTCATTCTGCAGCGCAATCAGCCCGGCTTCCGAACCGTCGTCGGACGGATCGAACTGGACACTGGTCGTGGCAGTCGCATTCAAATGTTGCTGTCGTCGCGCCAGCAGCGATGGGTTTCCGCGCGCGGAAAAGGCCTCGGGCTTGGCATCGATTCCTAAAGTCCCGCCAGCGATGCGCCACCAATCCCCCCGCGGGTTGCGCAGCGTCAGCCAATAGGGCGGAAGTTTTGAATGGGTGAAGTCGTCTCTAATGGAGAATGCGCCGTGGGTCGGCCAAGGAGATTTGTAGCCTCCGAGAGTCGTCGGCCTCGGCACAACCCAGGGCACCACCTGCCCTGGATCCGTGATTCTCGGCCATCCGTCCCTCCACCGCACCGGCATCATGAATGTCTCGCGACCGGTGTTGGAGTTCTGCCCGTCGAAAGGTCTCACGCCCAGGAACATCGCCCACCAATCGCCGCGCTGCGTCTTCACGAAGGATGCATGACCGGTCGACGTGATCGGATTTGGACGATTCTTCGGAAGGTCACGCTGGGTCAGAATGGGGTTGCCGGCGAATGGCAGATATGGACCGGTCACCTTATCGCTTCTGAAGACGACCTCCGAATGGCCCTCCTCGGTGCCACCTTCCGCCGCGATCAGATAATATAGCCCATCCTTCTTGAAGATATGCGGTCCCTCGATCCAGATTGGCTTCCGTTCGGGGTGCGATCCGGAATCCACCAGCACGCGCGGCGCGCCAACAGTATTCCGCGATTTCGCGTCGAATTGATTGAGCCAGATCGCGGTATGGCCTTCGTACCGAGGCTTACCGTTGGGCGGTCCGTTGTGAACGATCCAGGCGGAGCCATCATCATCAAAGAACAGCGACGGATCGATTCCGGTGACTTCGGACAGCCAGGTCGGTTGGGACCAAGGGCCGGCGGGGTTGGTCGCGGTAATGACGAAATTACCGCCGCAGCCGATGCAGGTATTCAAGATGTAAAACTTGCCGTCGTGCCAGCTGAGGTCGGGCGCGTAGAGACCTTGTGACATCGTCATCTTGTCGAGATTGAGCTGGGCTGGCCGGTCGATCGCGTTGCCGATCTGCGTCCAGTTTACCAGGTCGCGGCTGTGAAAGACCGGGATGCCCGGGAACCAGGCGAAGGTTGAATTCACCAGGTAATAGTCACGATCGATCCGGACGATGCTTGGATCCGGATAGAAGCCCTGTAGAACCGGGTTTGCATATTCGCCGGGACCAGCCCCGGGCAGATGATCATCGCCTCGATATTCGAACCAGTCGAACCGAGCGACATTCCGCTCAGCTGACAGCGCCGGCGAAAAGACTGATCCGACGATAAACGAAGCGAGCAGTGCTCGCGCTGCTAACTTCAAGCGGCGGGAACGGCAGTGATGCTGCCGATCCGGCATTGCGGGAATGACCTCGATCCGGTCGCCTTCGCTTCGACCGGATCGAACACTCGGACGCGATCGTCACGGCAAAGCTCCGTCGATTGGCTCACCGTCTCGACGATATCGTTAGCGGTGGCGCGCGCCGCGCAATTACCCAGTAGCTCCGCCCGGTATGTCCCATGCGTTGTTTCGAAGATCACCGATGAGGGAGGTGCAACATGTCGCGCGGTCACTTGTGACAGCTCGATGCAACTACCCGCTGCTCGGGTCGCGATCGCGTGGGGTGGCTGAGCGGTGCATGCGGTCAGCGCCACTATCGGCAATGCGGTCATCACTCTCATTCGGACCTCCATCAGCTTGCGTGCGATGACGCTGCACCGAAAGCCGCAGCCATGGCCTCGCGCAGCGGCTTTGGTCGGTAATACGCGTCGTACGGCGTGCCGCGCTTCATCGATTTGTCGGCGCGCGGATCGAACCCGTTGAGCCAGCTGAACCGGTCGGTCATGCCCCACGCCAAAAGATCGCCGAGCTGCGGATAGCTGAGCATCAGGTCGAGATAGGCGCGGCCGTAATCGGCAACCATTCGATCCCGCACGGCGACGTCGCGCGGCGCGGAATGATCGTTGACGTCGAACTCG
>DASUZY010000128.1:0-6431 GCA_036376635.1 Sphingomicrobium sp. | reverse complement strand
CTGGATGAATTGCCCTCGGACGCGGAGTTCGACCGGCTGATCCGCGAAGCCGCTGACCTCGCGAAGAACGCGCCCGCGCCGCGCAAGCCAAAAAGCGCCCCCAAGGCCCCACCTTCGCTGCACCCGGAGTTCGCGACGGCTTTAGCCAAAGCTCCGAAGGCCAAGGCGGCGCTCGAAGCATTTCCGCCCTCCGCGCAGCGTGACTATTTCGAGTGGATTTCCGAGGCGAAGCAGGACTCGACGCGCCAGAAGCGGATCGCCACGGCAATCGAATGGCTGAGCGAGGGCAAGCGCCGGCATTGGAAATATGCGAACTGCTAGAGCCTAGCGCGTCCGGACGTAGCTCCCGGGCGCATCCTCGACCGGTTTGAGCCTGCCCTTGCCCGGGATGCGCGCCCCCTCGGCCTTCACCGTCTCGCCGTCCTGCTGCTTCAGCCACCCCAGCCAGTCCGGCCACCAGCTTCCCTTATGCTCGGTGGCGCCATCGATGAACGACTGAAGCGTCCCGCTCGGGCGATCGTTGATCCAATACTGGTACTTTTGAGCGGTCGGAGGATTCACGACGCCGGCAATGTGCCCTGACCCGGCCAGGATGAACCGCTTCGGGCCCGCGAAATGATCCATGATCTTCCACACGCTTTGCGGCGGGGCGATGTGATCCTCACGCCCCGCCTGAACGTAGGTCGGGGTCTTCACTCGGTTAATGTCGACCGGCGTTCCCGAAACGCTGATCCCACCTTTCATGGCGAGCTTGTTCCCCTTGTAGAGGGTCTCGAGATAGTCCCGGTGCCAGCCGGCGGGCAGGTTGGTCGTGTCGCTGTTCCAATGGAGCAGATCGAATGGCGGAGGTTCATCCCCAAGCAGGTAATTGTTGACCACGTAATTCCAGATCAGATCGCGCCCGCGCAGCAGGTTGAATGTCGCGGCCATGTAGCGGCCGTCGAGATAGCCCTTTTCCGCCGTCAGCTGGTCGAGGAGCGACATGGTCTCGTCGCCGGTGAACAATTTGAGGTCGCCAGCCTCGGTGAAATCGACCTGCGCCGTAAAGAAAGTGGCGGACTTGATCTTATCCGCCTGGTTCTTGGAATCGAGATAGGCGAGCGTCGCCGCGAGCGTCGTTCCCGCCACGCAATAGCCGATCGAGTGCACGCTCTCGACGTCCAGCACATCGCGGATCGTGTCGATGGCGTCGATCTGCCCCCTCAGCACATAATCGTCGAGGGTTGTGCCGGCGATGCTCTCGTCAGCCGACTTCCAGCTAACCATGAACAAGGTGATGCCCTGGTCAACGCACCATTTGACGAAGCTTTTCTCCGGCGTGAGGTCGAGGATGTAGAAGCGGTTGATCCAGGGCGGGAAGACGACGACCGGCGTCTTCAGCACCGTCTCGGTCGTCGGGGTGTATTGGATTAGCTGATAGAGGGGCGTTTGCTTCACCACTTTGCCGGGCGTCGTCGCGAGGTTGCGGCCGACCTCGAACACGCCGGGCTTGGTCTGGGTCAGTTGCCCGGACGCAATGTCCTTGAGCATGTTGGCCAGACCTTTGAGCAAATTCTCGCCGCGGGTTTCCAAGGTCCGCTTCAGGACTTGGGGATTGGTCAGCGCGAAGTTGGACGGACTCATTGCGTCGACGAAGCTGCGGGTGGCGAACCGCAGCCGCTCTCTGGCCGCTCCGTCGAGGCCCTCGATCTCATCGACCGTGCCGAGCAGCTGGTCGGACACGCGCAGGTACGTCTGGCGGATGGTGTCGAAGATCGGGTTCTCGCTCCATTCCGGCGCCGAGAAGCGGCG
Source organism: Sphingomicrobium sp. (assembly GCA_036376635.1). GTDB lineage: Bacteria > Pseudomonadota > Alphaproteobacteria > Sphingomonadales > Sphingomonadaceae > Sphingomicrobium. The sequence continues at coordinate 4,640 of DASUZY010000128.1, read as the reverse complement.
GTCCTTGCGATCCTTCTCCTCGATATTAGGAGCGGCCGTTACGCCGCCGAGCATCTTGCCCCAGGTTTCAAGGCCTTTCGCCCAGGCTTGTGCGCCTGCGGTCATCAGCGCCATCGGATCGGCCGCCGGCTGAGTTTCGCCGAAACCAAATGCCGGGGGAGTCCAGGAGGGAAACGGCTGATCCTTCTTCAGGCTCTCGCCCCAGAACTCCATCAGCATCTGTTGAGCCCGCCCCATCACGAGCGTCCAGTGCTGCCAGTCCTCGAGCGTCGGAATAGCCGCGCCAGTGTTCGGTTCGTCCGCCATGGCGTCGCTCTTACGCCCCGCGTTCATGGGGCGGCAAGCTCGACGGCCGCAGGGTCGACGCAATGCCTTCCGGCCTGTCGATCGCGCTCGCCTTGCTTGCCCAGGCGGCCAGCACCCCACCCGCGGAGCCGGTGTACGGACCCGCCGCGCCGGTCACCAAACCGCCGGTTCCAACGCCGCCGAAGACTGCAGAGCGGGATTGTGCGCCGCAAAGCCCCGCAGCGAGCGACCGTGAAATTATCGTCTGTGCCGTCAAGCCAAACGGCTACCGCATCGACCCGGCGCTCGTCGAAGCGCGACGCGAGAAGAAGCAGGGCGACGCCGGCCGCCCGCACAATCCGCATGAATCCTATGCCGTCCACGACTGCGCCACGATTGGTCCAATGGGCTGCCGTGGCGGGCAGACCTTCAACGTGCTCGCCGCCGCCGCGACAGCAGTGGAGATCGCCAATCGCCTTGCGAAGGGACAGGAGATCGGCAGCCTGTTCGTGGTCGACCCGCACCAGAGCGAATATCAGCTCTACCAGCAGGCCAGGAAGCGCAACGAATTTATCGACGCCGAGAAGGCGATCAAGCTGGAGTCCGACAACGCCCCAGCCATTGCTCCGTGAACGCGAGACGCACCCAATCAAGAAAATGCGCAGGTAACCCGCCGGTAATCCACCTTCGGTTATGACTGGCGTCATGAGTTCCGCGTCCATCATCCGCTTCGTCAATCCGTGGAAATTCAAGCGCGAGCAGGAAGAGCTGGCGCGGGTGCAGGCGCTTCGAGCGCGCGACGGTGACGCCTGCCGCAGGTGCCGTCGGCCGCTGCGCTTCGATCTGACCAGTGGTCACGACATGGGCCCAAAGATCGAAAACATCGCGTCCGATCATGATGACGGGCTTGACGGCCTCTGCCTCACGCACCGCCGCTGCAATGGCGAGGGAGCGGACCATACGCGTGAAGTGAAAGAGCGCGTGCGCCGCAAGAACGAGGCGGAGCTGTTCGCCAACGCCCGTTCGCGCCGCCGCGCCTAAGCTCCACCTACCCTCGTCGAAAGCGCGCTTGTCACGGACTGCACGGCCGCTAGTCTCGTGCAGCTTTCGGAGGGGGAAAGAATGGAAAAGCGCCCAGTTTCACTGACCATCATCGCTGTTCTGCTGATTATCCTGAGCCTGCTCGGGCTGGTCGCCGTCATGATGATCGGCCGTCTGCCCGGCACCGCCGAGGCGATTCAGCAGATGCACGTGTCTCTGATGTTCCTGCAGGTCTGGGGAGTGGTCGGAACGATCGTCAACCTGATCTGCGCTTACGGCATCCTCAAGGGAATGCCTTGGTCGCGCGTGCTGTATATTGCTTGGGGAGTGCTTGGTCTGGTGGTCAGCGCATACACGTCACCCTCGAAAGGCGGGGTGGTGTTCGGGCTCATCGTGCTCGTGGTCTTCGGCGTTTTCCTGTGGACCAACGCCGCCAACGACTGGTTCCAGGCCAGGGGGCTTATGCTGAGCCGAGAGGCTCGGCGCGCCTGACGAGAAAAGGGGCCGGCGGTGAGGCCGGCCCTTCCCTGATTGATCAGTTGCTGAATCAGCGGCAGCGGACCTGGCCGCGGTCGATGCTGCTGCCGATCGCCGCTCCGGCACCCGCGCCGATGATCGTCGAGAGCACCCGCGACTGGCCGTAGCCGATCGAATTGCCGAGCAGCCCGCCGATCGCGCCGCCGATGATCAGGCCCGTCGTACCGTCGCTGCGCCGGCAATAATAACGGCCGTCATGCCCGCGATAGACGCGGTCGCCGCGGCGAAGCACGTAGGTCGGGCCCGGACGATAATAGCGATCCGGGTAATAGGCCGAATAGCCCTGCTCATACCGGTTATAGTCGTAGTTCCGGGCATGCCTCCAGTCCCGGGTCCGCTGCCACTGCGCATTCGCCGGGGTCGCCACCAGGGCGGGTACGGCGACCGAGGCCGCGGTGAGCGCGATCAGAACTTTTTTCATCTCAATTGCTCCTTCGTTTGCCCGATCAACGAGAGAAACGCCAAACTGGTGTCGGGGATAGGACAGTGCGGGCATTACGAGCGGCGGCGCGTTTGGTTGCTGCATCGGAAAGCGGGCCGCTCACCCCTGCGTCGGATGTCGGACATTTAACCGGACAACCGCCTGCAGTCGTGCTAATCAACTCACGCCGCAATCTGGGGGGAGAGCAGGCTCATGCCGTATCCGCGTGCAACCTATTACATGCTGGCCGTCATCGGCGTCATCGTCATCGGTTTCTGGCCGAGCTATTTCGCACTCGGGCCGACCACGGTGCCCTGGCAGTTCCATGCTCACGGCGTCGCCGCCAGCCTGTGGGTAATGATGGTCACCGCGCAAAGCTGGACCGCGCAGCACAAGAACCAGCTGCAGCTTCACCGCGCTATCGGCAAGACGAGCCTGTTCCTGTTCCCGTTCCTCATCGCTGGTCTCGCCGCGATCACTAGCCTCCAATCCAAGAACTTCGTCGCCGGAGACGCCGTTCACCTGCTCTACGGACCAGGGTTCATGATCGGCACGATGGTCGCGATGGCGGCCTACGTCACTGTCTTCTACCGCGCGCTCAAATATCGCCGGAAAGTGTGGGTCCATTCGGGCTACATGCTGTCGACCCCGCTGATCCTGTTTGAATCGCCGTTCAGCCGGGCCGCGTCGTTCGTGTTCCCGCCATTTCACGTCAACGGCCCCGCCGAGTTCTATAAGATCATGGCTTCGATCGAATGGTCTTGCGTGATTGAGCTCGCCATCATCGGCATCATCTGGTGGCGTGTCGGCGAGAAGGCCAAGCCTTTCCTCGTCACCGCCGGCCTGATCGTCCTCGAAATGCTGGCAATGGGATTTGCGAGCGACTTCGCAATCCTGAAGCAGTTCGACACCTTCATGGGCCATATCCCGAGCGTGACCATCGTGCTCATCGGTTTCGCGATTGGCGCGGCGACGAGCTACCTCGGCTGGCAGGCGGGCAAGCAGCCCGCGCCGGCCGGAAAGGGCGCCCCTCAGCCGGCCTGAGCCGAACAACGAACGTCGCTAACCTCACGGTAACGCCAGCGGGCCTATTGTCGGCCGGTGAGCAAGCACTGGAACCCCGAGAAGCCGAAGGCTGGCCTCAAGCCGGCCGCTCCCAAGCCGTCGCGCATCCGTCGTGAGCCGCCGCCGGCCGAGAAGCCGGCAAGCTTGGACAAGGCCCTGTGGCGTCAGTCTCGCGAGTGGGAGATCGGGCTCGCCATCGCCGGCATGATCCTGTTCGCGCTCGGCATCGACGCAGCGATGTACCTGTTCGCGGGGTTCGTCACCCACTGAGGGCCTGGGCCCTCACTTCCACAATTGAAGTGACTTGATCGCTTTTGCGACCTCCGGCGCCTCGTCGCGGCGGGAGAAGATCCGGTGCGCGAGCTTCCAGCCGCGTCGCACTCGGCCCCGGCGCCACACATCGGTCAGCCAATAAGTCCCGGACCAATCGCGACCATCCATCCGCGCCTTGAGCTCGACCGAAGCGGAGAACATGCCAAGCTTGCCCTCGCGTCGCACCAGGATGTCGCCGAAGCGGTAGGATTGGCAGTCCCAGCGCTCCACCGCCGCCTCCAGCAGGCTCGGCCGATCGAGGATCGTCGGCGGCTTGGCGCCCATCAGCAGCAGGAAATCCTTGGTAGTCAGCGCTTTCAGTGTCTTCGCATCGCGATTGACCCAGGCCCGCATCCAGCGGTGCTCCAGCGTTTCGATAATGGGCGTCAGGTCGGCCATGCCGGAGGCCTAGCGGAGTAATACACTCGCCGCCAGCAGCGGATTCGGCTATAGTATCAAGAGTGACGATCGCACTCCTCCTCATGGCCGCCACGGCCGCCGGAGCAAGCCCGCTTGCGATGGTTCCGCAGGGCAATTGCAAAAATCCTTCGCCGGACGAGGTGCTCGTCTGCGCCCCGTCCCGCGAGCATTATCGCATCGACCCCTCGGTGCTCGCGGCGAGCCGTGAGCACGACTCCCCGCCGCCCAAGCCACCGGTCACCGCCGAAGCGGTCCCGCAAAGTGGCTGCATCGGCGGTCAGGGCCAGGGTTGCGGCGGCGGCGGAATCGTCCCGCTGGTCGGCATGGCGCTCGTCGCGGCCAGGGCGGCGGAACTCGCCGCCAACGGCGACGACTGGCGTGACGCCATCCGCATTCATGAGGACGAGTACCGACTCTACCAGGAAGCCGAAGCCCGCAAGGCGAAGGAACGCAAGCCGAAGATCGGGCTCGTCGTCGGCCGCTGATTATTTCGCCGGCGGCTCGTCACTCCCGATCGATCGCCACAGCTTCATCCTGCCGTCGTCCTGCCGCCTGAAGA
>DASUZY010000127.1:0-6637 GCA_036376635.1 Sphingomicrobium sp. | reverse complement strand
CATTCGCCGCTCGACCTCGAACGGCGGTTCGGACTGATCGGAGGCGACATCTTTCACGGCAAGATGGGGCTCGATCAGCTGTTCACCGCCCGGCCGATGGTCGGAGCGGCCGATTACCGGATGCCGCTTCGAGGCCTCTATCTTTGCGGATCGGGTGCGCATCCGGGCGGCGGGGTCACCGGAGCACCTGGACATAATGCGGCGCACGCAGTGCTCGCCGACCGCCGCTTCTGGGGGCGGCGCCATTGAAGCCGCTGGAGGGGATCAAGGTCCTCGATCTCAGCCGGGTGCTGGCGGGACCCTGGTGCACGCAATTACTTGCCGATCTCGGCGCGGAGGTGATCAAGATCGAGCGCCCGGGCGCAGGCGATGATACACGGCATTGGGGACCGCCATGGTTCGGCGAGGGCGACGATCGCGTCGCCGCTTATTTCCTGAGCTGCAATAGCGGCAAGAAGTCCGCCGCGATCGACTTCGCGCAACCCGAGGGTGCGGCCTTGGTTCACCAACTCGCCGCCAAAGCCGACGTCGTCATTGAGAACTTCAAGGTCGGCGGCCTGGCCAAGTTCGGGCTCGACGCAGGCACATTGCGCGCTGCCAACGCGCGGCTGGTCTACGCCTCTATCACCGGCTTCGGTCAGGACGGTCCTTACGCCGCCCGCGCGGGCTACGATTTCATCATCCAGGGCATGGGCGGGATGATGAGCGTCACCGGCCTGCCTGACGGCGAACCGGGCGGCGGCCCGATGCGGGCAGGTGTCGCGATCGCCGACCTGTTCACGGGCATGTACGCGTGCACCGCGATCCTGGCGGCGCTGTACCGGCGCACGACCACGGGCGAGGGCGCTTACATCGATATGGCGTTGTTCGATACGCAGATCGCGGTGATGGCCAATCAGGCCTCCAACGCCTTGGTGTCCGGCGAAGACCCGCCCAGGCAGGGAAACACTCATCCGAACATCGTGCCCTACCAGCCGTTCGACGCCGAGGATCAGCCGATCATCATTGCGGTCGGCAACGACCGGCAGTTTGCCCGGCTGGCCGAGATCTGCGGTCATCCGCAATGGGCAGGTGACGAGCGCTTCGCTTCAAATGCCGCGCGCGTCGCCAATCGCAGTCTCATCGTCGACCAAATCGCCAAGGTCATTTCGACGAAGCCCGCGGTGAGTTGGCTCGAGCAACTCGAGAGGGCTGGAATTCCCGCAGGCCCGATAAACCGCATCAGTCAGGCACTGACCGACGTGCAAACGCAGCATCGCCGGATGGTTCAGACGATTGCCGGAGTTCCCCTGGTGGGATCACCCGTGCTGCTGGACGGTGAGCGTGCGGGCACCGAACTTCCGCCGCCCGCGCTCGGCGAACATACCGAGGAGGTGCTGGCGACACTCGGGGTCACGAACGGCGAGGCCGCCCGGCTCAGGGCCGGGGGCATCGTCGGCTGATCACTTCGGCGGCGCGGCCTTGCTTGCGCCATCGACCAGCAGGTCGAGCTGCTTGGTGCAGCCGTTCTCGATCAGCACCTGTGCGGCACCGACGAGATCGGTCGGCGCATCGGGCGTCGCGACGAAGTTGAGGCTGCTCTTCTCACCGGTGTCCGGCCATTCGATCTGATAGGTCGCACCCGTCTTGATCGGCAGCGCCGCTGGCCATGCCGTCAACGCATTGCCGGCTGCCCAAGAGAGCTGCTGCGCCTTGCCATCCTCGGAACGGACTTCAACCGTCGCCGCCGTCTCACTGTCCGGGCGCCAGAGCTGCAGCTTCGATGCGTCGGTGACGCAGATCTTGCCGCCTTCGCTGGCGTTGACGTCCCAGACGCTCGGATTGTGGGCCACTTCCGCGGCGCGCAGCGCGCCGAAGCGGCCGCGCTGCCCGGCCGCCGAGGCGAGCGTCACCTGCTTGGCGTCGAAATTGCCCGGCCCGCGCAGGGTCTGCGCGCTGGCGGGGCCGAGCACGGTGACGACGTCGCCACCTTGCAGGCTGATCTTGGCGCTCTCGGGAAGAGTCTTGCCCGGCGGGTAAGCCTTGGCCGACGGCCCCAAAGATTTAACGACCACGACATTGGCAACGGCTGCCGTCGATCCACAGGCGATCGCGACTGCTGTGCCCCACAGCATTGCCTTCCGCATTATCCCACTCCTCGCTTCTTATTCGCAAAAAATCGAATTCCCGCATCGCCCAATTGCCGGGCAGCGGCCGAGTCGAAGTTCCTTGTGGTTTGCGGACGAACTATGCTTCGAATTGAACGTGGTCAACAAAATGTAAATGAAATCGTCAGGCGGTCCGGGGCCTCTGCCTCCCCGCGATTGCCGGCGGAACGGCGAGCAACGCCTCTAGCGCTTCGATGCGCCGCGCGTTGGAAGCGATCAACTCGGCGACCTGGGATTCACGCGCTTCGCGCTTGATGACGGTGCGAATGGCGCGCGCGATCGATTCCGAAACTTCCTTCAGCGCCTTCTGTTCATCACGAGCAGGGATCGATCCATCGGGCCGTGGTCCCACCAGCAGGTAGCCGATCGGCTCTTCCTTGTCGGAGCTCGGCACCAGGTGCACGCGGATCGGGAAAAGCTTGTCCGACGGTTCGCAAATGTCGCGCTTATAGTCCTGCGCGAAGGCGCTCGTGCGCCAGGCCTCGACCTCGTCGATCGAGATCCCGCGGGAGCGCAGGACACAGCCGTTGACAATCGCCGCGCTGCGAACCGCCCGGACGCCGCGATCCACGCGTGCGAGAATCTCGTCGAGCATGTCGCCGAGCGACGCGGTCTCGCGCATGTCCCGCGCCACCTCCGGAAGGTCGTCGCGGAGGAGGAACAGGTTGCGCTGGAAGCGCTGCTCGGACCACTTTTTTACCCGCTCCTGGATCGGGTCGACAAGGACGGTCGCGAGCGCCGCGGCGAAGATCACCGGGCCTTCGCTGTCGGTGTTGCCCGAGAAGTTGATCACAATCTGCTTCAGGCCATCGGCCGTCCCGGCGAAGACCGCCGCAACGCCTACCGTGATCAGCGCGACGTTGGCCGATCGGCTGATGACGAATTCGGCGTCATACAGCCGGTAGCGGATGAGCGCGATCAGCAAGCCGAACTGGAGGACAAGTACCGCCAGTGCGAAGCTGATCCCCGCCGACATCTCGACCAGAAGCTGATGCCCGAAGCTGCCGGTAGTCCATTTGAGCTCGTCAGCGACGATCGAGATCGTACGGAGCACAGCGTAAGCGCTGATCCCGAGCAGCGCCCAGTGAATCTGCTGTCGCTGCTCAGCCGAATCCGTGAAACGCAGGCATCGGAGCAGCGAGAGGACCGCGAGGATCATGCCGCAGATGAAATAGGCCTGATAGGCCATGCCCTGCAGGAACATCAGTCCGGGCAAGGCGACGATCACCGCGATCCGGCGCCATGACAGATTGCCGTGCGGGAACAGCAGGATGCCGGTCAGCAACAAGACGTTGCCCAGGTCGAAGATCGCCACGTTCAGCCATCGCGGAACATGGAAATGATCGAGGAACATCGATGACGGCTGCTCGGCGCCGATCGTCAGGAGCACCGCCAATGACAACAGCGAGCTCACGACGTCGCGCGAGTTGCGATGGTGCAGCATCCACGCCGCCCACAGGAGGAAAGGGTAGGCGAGAACGTGCATCAGGTCGATGAAGCTTAGCCATCGCGGCGCGATGCCGAGCGCCTTGGCGCCTGCATCGATGTGCTGCTCACCTGTGGTGACGGTGATGTCGCGAACTTTGCCGTTCGGATCGCGCACGGTGAGTGGAATGTCGGTGCTGTCGGAGCCGAACAGCAGATTGCCCAAGGCGATATAGGCCGGATCGTTGGCATGCTGGGCGAGCGTCTTCTCGGTGACCGGCATGCTCGGTGGCAGAGGAAGGCCGTAGATCGCGGTGATCTTGTCGCCCGCCACCACTCCCGCCTGCTGGGCCTTTGGTCCAACGGTGAAGCGGATCTTCGTGCCATCCGCGGGCGAAACGGCGAAGCCCGCGCGGCTGCCGAGAAGCAGCTGCGAATTGTTCGCCGGCTCGGTGTAACGCAGGTAGAAGCCGGCAATCGGCCCGATCAGCGCCAGCGTGAAGGCACAGACCCACAGCAATGTGAACAGTCGCAGGGATAACGTGTTGAACGGCGGCACGTAGGGAGGCAGGCGAAAACCGCCTGTCCCGCGCTCTCCTGCAGTGGGCAAGGCAACCAGCATCCGTGCGCCCCGGCCGCAATTAACTCCTTATTATCATGAGCGGAGCGGCGTCGGCGCGCAATCGTTAACTGTCGGCGCCCTGACCTTCGATGCGCTGCTCGCCATAGCGGGACTCGATGAAGCGGCCCTGGGTTTCGAGTGCGGCGACGTCGCCACGCGCGAGCTGCTCGCAGACGTCGGCGAGTGCGGTGCGTCCTGCGGCGAGGCCATCGATCAGCCGCTGATCGACCGTTTTGCCTTCGCCGTCCTCCTCCTTCCGATAGGCAGGCGGGACATTGGCATAGCGATCGATGAGGCCGGGCAGATGGATGGACATCAGCCTGCGGGCGTCCTGAGCTTCGGGGTCGAGCGTGTCGATCCGGCTTAGCGTCTGCTTGAGCGACGGCAGTATCCGGTTGATCGCATCAATCTCCGCCTGCGCGGGCGCGGGCAAGGCAGGGCGCGCTCGGTAGAGATAGGAGTCGAACCGATCGACCATCAGGCCGTTCGGAAGATCGGCCGACGGCGGCGCCGGCGCGGCGATTGCGTCGCGGCCGCTGCGGGCCAGAAACAGAACGACGACCAGCGCGGTTGCGACGAGGGCGCCGAGGAAGCCGAACATGCCGATCGGAGTAATCATTCCGACCGCGATCGTCGCGAGCCAGATCAGCGCAGTCGCCACCGCAACGCGGATCGCGAATTTGCTGAAGCCCGCATTGAGCCGCTGCCGCTCTCGCCGAGCGGCGGCCTGCGCGGGGCCGCCGCGCTCGTCCAGTCGCTGCGTCACCCGGTCGAAGCGGGCGATCGCGCGCTCAACTTTGTCGGTGACGTCGCTCACTTCGCCTCAATCGGGGTGAGGGGCGAGGTCGATCCTTCGAGCTTGCCCTGGTTCACCCCTTCGGCGCGGGCGATGTAGCCCTTCGACTTTTCGACTTCCTTGCCGAGCGTGTCGACGGTCTGCTTCATGTTTCCGAGCGCCTGGAGCTTGAACTGATCGATCTGATCCATCGTGTCGTAGATGTTCTGGAACGCGCGCTGCAGCGTCTCCAGCGGTATCGTCGAGCTTGCCGCCTGCTCGTGGATCGCGCCGGTCTGGGTCCGGAGCATCTCGCCGGTGGAATCGATCATCCCTGCAGTCGTGGTGTTGAGCGCGGTGATCTGCTCCAGCACCAGCTTCTGGTTGGTCATCGCCTGGGCAACGGTCACCGCCGTGCGGAGCGCTGCGACAGTCGTGGTGGACGCGCGATCGACGCCCTTTACCAGTTCGACATTGTTCTTCTTGACCAGGTCGAGCGCAAGGTACCCCTGAACCGTCACCGCCATTTGCGTCAGCAGGTCGGTGGTGCGCTGCCGGGTATAGAAGAGAGCCGTCTCGCGAATGGCCTTCGCCTTTGCAGGATCGGTCGCGTCGAGCTCGTTGGCCTTGTCCTCCAGCTGCTGGTCGAGGCTCTTGGAGATGTGCACCATCTGCTCGAGCTTGTGCATCGTCTTCCACAAATTCGCGCGTTCGGTGTCGATCGCCGCATTGTCCATCAGCAGCTCGTCCTTGCCGTTGGCGAGGCTGCCGAGAATGCTTTTGATGTGGGTCTGTGAGCTGCGATACTTGTCGAAGTAGCGGTTCACCCGGTTGCCGAACGGGATGATACCCAGGAACTTCTTGGTCTTGGTTGCTTCCTTGGGATCGAGCGATTCAACCGTGCGGCGAAGCTCGGTCAAGTCGGCACCGATTCCGGTATCCTTGTCGATCGCCTTCACCGGGCGGTCGAGGAACCTGTTGGAAGCGCCGGCAGCCTCCGCAATCTCCTTGCGGCCCATCGAGGTCAGCTGATCGACCTTCTTGCCGAATTCCGGGCTGTTCGTGTCGAGCGCCGCAAGCTCATCGACGAACTGCGAGACACGCTTGTCGAGCTCGCTCGTCTCCTCGGCTTTCAGCGGCACGAGACCGGAAGCCTCGGCGGGCGCGACGGGTTGCAGCACGTCCGGCGGATCGAGCTTGAGCTTCGTCGCAGTTGCGGCTGGCGCCGCCGTGGTGGTCTCGGGGTCGGTTGCCATCAATCGATCCTTTCACTGCCTCTCTGCGGCGCTCCGTGAGACCGGTCAACGTCCGGTCGAGCAGTGTATTATAGGCGCAATACACAACAGGGCAAGATGCGACCGTCCCAAAGGTGAACAGGCTTTAACCATGCGCTTCAACGGTTTGCTCACCCTGATAACGGTAGGAGCTTCCGAAGCTGACGCCATTCCGGGACGGGCAGATGATCGGTTTTTTCAGGAAGCTACTCAAGGATCGCCGTGGCAACGCGCTTGCGATCGCCTGCGCCGCGATGCCGATGGTCGTCGGCTGCGCCGGGCTCGCCACGGACACCATTCAATGGACATTGTGGAAACGTCAGCTGCAACGTGCCGCGGACTCCGCCGCCCTTGCCGGCGTCTATGATCGCGAGAACGCGAGCGGGGCGACGAC
>DASUZY010000126.1:0-21867 GCA_036376635.1 Sphingomicrobium sp. | reverse complement strand
CGTCGCTCGGCCGGTCAGGGTTTCGACCCGCTTCTTCTTGCGGTTGTAGGCGTACAGGCCGTGAACCGCGCCGTTGGTCGAGAAATGGGTGGCGTGGCGCCCGGTGATCAGGTCGATCGCCACCATGTCGGGCACCAGCGTTATGTTTGGATGCTCGGCCGCCGCCGCCTCGAGTGCCTGCTGGACTGCATAACCGGTGGCGTCGGCGACATGGACGATCCGGCGGTGACTGTGGCCGCCTTCGCGAGTGAGGTGGAGCGCATCCCCGTCCATCGCGAACGGCACTCCGAGGTTGATCAGATGCTGGATCGCCCGGGGCGCCGATTCGACGACATGCTCGACGACCTTGAGGTCGTTGAGCCCGGCTCCGGCGATCATCGTGTCGTTGACGTGCGCCTCGAAGCTGTCGCCTTCCTCCAGCACCGCGGCGATGCCTCCCTGCGCCCAGCTGGTGGCGCCTTCGCTCAACGAGCCTTTGGCGATCACCGCGACCTTGCGGACTTCGGCAAGGTTGAGCGCTGCCGTCAGGCCCGCCGCTCCGGAGCCGACGATGAGAACGTCGGCGTCGATGCTCACGCCGCTTCCTGCGCCGCCGAGGTCAGGCTGAGGAACACGTCCTCAAGGTCGGGATCGCGGGTCGACACATCGACGATGCCGAGGCCTTCGGAGGTGAGCGAGGCGAGGACCTGCCCCGCATTCACCTTGTCCTTGCGATAGGTGATCGACAGCGTGCGCTCGTCGATCAGCTCGATATTCTCGAAGGCGGGGTTGGCCGGCACCTGGGCAATGTCACGGTCGAAGGTGACGACGACGGCTTTCTCCTGCGCCTTTGAGACCAGCTGGCGGGTCGGCTCGTTCGCGATGACCCGCCCGTGGTTGATGATCGCGATTCGGTCGCAGAGCTCCTCGGCTTCCTCGAGGTAGTGTGTCGTCAGGACGATCGTGACTCCCTGCGCGTGCAGGCTCCTCACATAGTCCCAAAGCTGCCGGCGAAGCTCGACGTCGACACCGGCGGTGGGCTCGTCGAGGACGAGGATGGGGGGAGAATGGACCATTGCCTTGGCGACCAGCAGCCGGCGCTTCATTCCTCCCGACAGGGTGCGCGAATAAGCATTGGCCTTGTCGCTGAGGTGCATTGCCGCGAGCAACGCATCGCTCTGCCGATCGCTCGGCGGAACGCCGTATAGGCCGGCCTGGATCTCCAGGGTTTCGCGCGGCGTGAAGAAGGGGTCGAAGATGATCTCCTGCGGCACCACGCCGATCGAACGCTTCGAGTTGCGAGGATGCTCGTCGATATCGAAGCCCCAGATCGTGACCTTGCCGCTGGTCTTCACGACGAGGCCCGCAAGGATGTTGATCAGCGTCGACTTGCCGGCACCGTTGGGACCGAGCAGGCCGAAGATCTGGCCCCGCGGCACGTCGAAGCTGACTTCGTTAAGTGCGCGCTTCGGCTCGGCGCCTTTGCTGGCCGCATAGGTCTTCGACAAAGCTTCGATGCGGATTGCCGGTTCGTCCATCGTGAGCCCGCGCATAAGAGCGCCATATCGAGCCGACAAGCTTGTGAGGGCGTCCCGGTGCTCCTAATTGCACGCCATGGCATCGCAAATTCCGCCCCCCGAAGTGATCCGAGTGTCCGAACTGCAGGTCGCCTGCGACGGCTCCGGCGAGATCGCGCCCGCCCTCGGCCATCCACGCGTCTTTCTAAGGATCGAGGAGGAAACCGGCTTCGTCGAATGCGGATATTGCGACCGGCGCTTCGTCCTTAAGGGGGGACCGGCGGACAGCAGGACGGCATGACCGCTCCCGATCCGCGCCGATTCCTTTATCGCTCCCTCGATCCTGACGGAGCGCGGCGCCTCGCCGCCAAGCATCTCCCCACCCACGACGACGGCGAGCTTTACCTTCAGTACAGCACCAACGAGGCGTTCGGCTTCGACGACGGCCGACTGAAGACTGCGGATTATCACACGACCTCGGGCTTCGGACTGCGCGGGGTGTCGGGCGAAACCACCGCCTTCGCGCATGCCAGCGAGATCAGCGAGGCGGCGATCGATCGGGCCGCCGCGACTCTAAAGCTGCTGGATCCGAGGCAAGGCGACCCTGCGGCGGCGCCCGCTCGCACCAACCAGGCGATGTACGGGGCCGACGATCCGCTGAGCCTCATCCCGTTCGCCGACAAGGTGGCGCTCTGCCAACGGATCGATGCGGCGGCCCGCGCTCGCGATCCGCGCGTCGCGCAAGTCAGCGTCAGCCTCGCGGCGAGCTGGAGCGTGGTCGACATCGTTCGCGCCGATGGTTTCGTCGCCTCCGATGTGCGACCCCTCGTCCGGCTGGGAGTCCAGATCGTCGCCGAACAGAATGGGCGCCGCGAGACCGGTCACCACGGCCTCGGCGGGCGCTATCTCTACGATCATCTGTTCGATGAGACCCAGTGGAGCCGGGCCATCGACATTGCGCTCGCCCAGGCGCTGACCAATCTCGAATCGGTCGCCGCTCCGGCCGGCGAAATGCAGGTCGTGCTGGGGCCAGGATGGCCTGGCGTGTTGCTTCACGAAGCGGTCGGCCATGGCCTCGAGGGCGACTTCAACCGCAAGGGCACGTCTGCCTTCTCCGGTCGTATCGGCGAGCGGGTCGCTGCTGCTGGCGTCACGGTGATCGACGACGGAGCGATGAACCAGCGCCGTGGGTCCTTGACGATCGACGATGAAGGGACTCCGACCCGGCGCACCACGCTGATCGAAGACGGCATATTGAAGGGCTATCTGCAGGACCGGCTCAATGCCCGCCTGATGGGCATGGAGCCGACCGGCAACGGTCGGCGCGAGAGCTTCGCCCATGCCCCGATGCCGCGAATGACCAACACGTTCATGCTTGGCGGTCAGGACGATCCGGACGAGCTGGTTAGCCGAGTGAAGGACGGCATCTACGCCAGGAGCTTCGGCGGCGGCCAGGTCGACATCACGAGCGGCAAGTTCGTCTTCTCCTGCACCGAAGCCTACCGGATCCGCGGCGGCAAGATCGCCGAACCGATCAAGGGAGCGACACTCATCGGCGACGGCCCGACGGTGCTGACCCGCGTCAAGGGAATCGGCAACGACCTCGCGCTGGATGAGGGCGTCGGCATCTGCGGGAAGGCCGGGCAGAGCATCCCCGCGGGGGTCGGTCAGCCAACGCTGCTGATCGACGGGCTCACCGTGGGGGGTACCGCCGCTTGACCGCGCGACTCGGTGCGGGACGGGGCGACTGGCGTGCGGATGTCCTGAAGTTCTGGTTTGGCCTCAGTCCGAAGGAATGGTGGAACGGTCCCCCTGAGCTGGACCTCAGGATCAAGCAGCAATTCCTGAAGCTGTGGTTTGAGAAGCGGCAGCTGCCGCCCGACATGTTTCTCGATGACCCGCTTACCGCGCTTGCGGGAGTGATCCTGTTCGACCAGTTCCCGCGCAACATGTTTCGCGGCAATGCCGAGCAATTCGCGACTGATGAGCTGGCATTGGCGATCGCAAGTGAAGCAGTGGCCCGGAAGCTGGACGAGGAGCTGCAGCCGATCGAGCGGAGCTTCCTCTACATGCCGTTCGAGCACAGTGAGAAGCTCGAAAACCAGAACCGGGCCGTGTTGCTGCAGAGCGAAACCGGAAATCAGGAATTCATCGACGCCGCGAAGAAGCACCGCGACGTGATCGCGCGCTTCGGCCGCTTCCCCCACCGAAACGCGATCCTGGGCCGCGCGGCCCGTCCCGACGAGATCGCCGCGGGCGAGGTGACGCCCTGGTGAGCGACGTCGTCGAGGTCGCGCGCTTCAACCGGGCATTTCAGGCCGATCTCTGTCGGATGTTCCTGGAAAGCAACGGAATCCAGGCTGTCGTCTTCGACGCTCAGAGCAATGTTTATTCAGAAGGTGCGACGGTCGGCGTCAGGGTGATGGTGCTCGACGAAGACCTCGACGAGGCTAGCCAGGTGCTCCGGGATTATAGGCCCTAGAGCAGGTGGGCGATCGGGCTGTGGTCGAAGCCCGCCTGGTTGAGTTGCTGAACGACTTCCTCGCTCGATGCTCCTTCTTCGCGCTTGGCGAGCGCGACCGCCAGCGCCGAGCGCGTTCCTGAGCGGCAGAAGGCCAGCAGCTTGCCCTGCTCAGTCGCCCGGATCGCCTTCTGCATTTCCTCGATATCAGCCGGACCGATCCCGCGGATGATGGGAACGAAGCGATATTCGATCCCGGCTGCGGCAGCGGCATCCTCGATGTCACCAGCCATCGGCTGACCGGGCTCTTCGCCATCGGGGCGGTTGTTCACGAGCATCGTCACGCCTTGCTCCGCCAGCCCGGCGACTTCGTGCGGTGCGACCTGACCGCTGACCATCACTTTGTCGTCGAGCTGGCGGATCATGAGCTTATCCCCTTTCGCCCTTCTTAGGCGCTGGCACCGGCGCTGCAACAGCCGGGGGCGCTGGAACCGGCGCCGGTGCAACCGGCGATGCCGCCGTCACCGGAAGGCCGTAATATTCGAGGTACGGATTGATGTCCGGATCCCGCCCGGCGAAACCCCGGTACATGGCGCCGTAGTCGAGCGTGTTGCCGCGCGACAGGATCATGTTGCGGAACCGTTGGCCGTTCTCACGGCTGAGGCCGCCATGGGCCTGGAACCAGGCAAAGGCATCCTGACCCAGCATTCGGGTCCACGGATAGGCATAATAGCCCGCCGAATAGCCGTTGCTCCAGATGTGCAGGAAGTAGCTGGACCGATAGCGCGGCGGCACGTCCGCGGTATCGTAGCCGCTGCTCGCGAGCGCCTGAGCCTCGAACTTGTCGACATCCTCTCGCGGAGCGGTCGCGGGAAGCGAGTGCCAGTCCATGTCGAGCCGCGCGGCCTCCAGGACCTCACCATTCTCGTAGCCCTGATTGAAGGTGCGCGACTTCTTGATCTTGTCGACCAGCGCCTGGGGAATCGGTTGCCCGGTCTGATAATTCACCGCGTAATGGGCGAGCACCTTCGGATCGAGCGCCCAGTTCTCGTTGAACTGCGAGGGGAACTCGACGAAGTCGCGTGCGACGCTCGTCCCCGAAAGAGTCGGATAGGTCTGCGCGGCGAACAGGCCGTGCAGTGCGTGACCGAATTCGTGGAACATGGTCGTCACGTCGTCGAAGCTGATCAGTGCGGGCTGGCCCGGCGCCGGCTTGGTAAAGTTGGCAACGTTGTAGATGACCGGATGCGTGCCGCGCAGATACGACTGGTTGACGAGGTTGCTCATCCACGCGCCGCCCGACTTGTTGTCGCGCTTCCAGTAATCGAAATACATCAGGCCGAGCGTCTTGCCGTCTGCATCGATCACCTCAAAGGTCATCATGTCCGGGTTCCAGGTCGGCAGGTCGTGCCGTTCCTTGAAGGTCAGGCCATACAGCTGATTGGCGGCGTAGAAGACGCCGTCGGTCAGCACCTTGTGGATCTCGAAATAGGGCTTCAGCTCGTCCTGATTCAGGTCATAGCGCTGCTTGCGGATCTGCTCGGCGTAGTAGTTCCAGTCAGCTGCGGTCGGGGTGAAGTTGGCGCCCTGCGACTTGGCCAGCGCCACAATGTCCGACCACTCCTGCCGCTCCTTGGCGGCGGTCGGCGCTGCCAGCCGATCGAGGAATCCGACCGCCGTCGCGCGGTTCTGCGCCATCTGGTCGTAGAGCGTGTAATCGGCCCAGTCCGGATAGCCGAGGAGGGCGGCTTTCTTTGCGCGCAGCTGGGCGATCTCGCTGATGATTGCGCGGGTGTCGTTGGCATCGCCGTGCTCGGCGCGGTTGAGGCTTGCGTCGAACAGCTGCTGGCGGGTCGCGTGGCTCGTCAGCGACGACAAGGCCGGCTGCTGCGTGGTGTTCTGCAGAGGCAGCACATAGCCGGCGAGCTTTCGGTCCTTGGCGTCCTGCTGTGCAGCGGCGATCTGTTGCGGCGACAGGCCGGCCAAGGCGACGGGATCAGTCACGTGGAGCGCCCCGGCCTTGGCGGCCGCGAGGAGCTTCTGGCCGAACGAGGTTTGGAGCGTGCTCAGGCGAAGATTCAACGTCTTCAGCTGAGCCTGCTTCTCGGGAGAAAGCTGGGCGCCAGCGTGAATGAAGCCCTTGTAATAGACGTCGAGTAACTTGGCCTGCTCGGGGTTGAGGTTCAGCTCGGCCTGATGGTCGTGCAGGTATTGAAAGCGCTGGAACAGTTTGGGGTTCAGATAGATCGAGTCATTCAGTGCGGCGAACATCGGCGATGTCTTGGTGTCCGTCGCCTGAAGCACATCATTGGTGTTGGCGCCGTTGACCGCGCTGAACGCGAGGTTGGTTCGCTCGAGCAGCAGGCCCGACATCTCCATCGCCGCCACCGTGTTGTCGAAGGTCGGGGTCGCCGGATTGTTGGCGATCGCCGTCACTTCGCGTTTCTGTTGCGCCATGCCGGCCAGCAGCGCGGGGAGATAGTCGCTGTCCTTGATCCTGGAAAAATCGGGCGCCTGGAATTCGAGGGTGCTCGGCTTCGCGAAGGGGTTCGATGCTGGAAGCGTCGTCGATGTCATTGTCGAAGCCTTGCGGGGTGCGGCGGCAGCCGCGGGCGCGGTGGTGACAACCGCGAGCGCGGTCGCGGCGAGAAGAAGCTTGCTGGTCATGTTTCGGAACAACCTCTGGAACTATTCAGCCTTGGCGCCTGTCGAACGGTAACGCGGGTTACGCAAGCCTGAATATCAGCAGTTGCCGCGCAGGGCCTCCAGCATGGCGTCGCCGTACCGCTCCAGCTTGGCGGCGCCGATGCCCTGGACTCTGGCGAGCTCGCTCAAGGTCTGCGGCCTTCGCTCCGCAATCTCGCGAAGCGTCGAATCATGAAACACCACGTAAGGTGGCACGCCGGCATCGCTGGCGAGTTGTCGCCGCTTCTCGCGCAGTGATTCGAAGACGGGATCCGCGGGTTGGTCGAGCCGCTGCCGCCGCTGCCGCTTGCGCGTTGGCGGCACCGCGATCGTCAACTGCTGCTCGCCTTTCAGGATCGGCTTGGCGGCAGGCCCAAAGCTGAGCCCTCCGTAGGCGTCGGCGCGCAACGCATCGATGGCGATCAAGGCTCGCGCGGCAGGCCGGACCAACGCCAGCTCCTCGGCATTTGCAATGCCGAAAACCGACAGCAGGTGATGGCCGAAGCTACGGACCTTCTCATTGTCATTACCCGCCAGCACGTCTGCCAGATGCCCGACGCCGAACCGCATCTCGGTGCGGAACGCCGCCGACAGCAGCTTGCGCGCGACCTCTGTGGCATCGACTGTGGCGGGCGGCTCGAGGCAGTTGTCGCAATTGCCGCAATGCTCCGGCGGGTTCTCGCCGAAGTGGCGCAGCAGGATCGCTCGCCTGCATCCGGGCGTTTCGACGAGGGCTGCCAACGTATTCAGCCGATCGCGTTCGGTAGGGCGGCGCTCCGGTTCGACTTCCTGCTCGATCCGCTGCCGGGCTCGCGCAAAGTCTTGCGCGGACCAGAACAGCCAGGCTTCCGCCGGCTCGCCGTCACGCCCCGCCCTGCCGGTCTCCTGGTAATAGGCCTCGATACTCTTCGGGATGGCGGCGTGAGCAACGACCCGTACATCCGGCTTGTCGATCCCCATGCCGAACGCGACCGTCGCGGTGATCACCATCTCCTCGGAGTTGACGAACGCAGCTTGATTGCGAGCCCGGATCTGTGGCTCCAGGCCCGCATGGTAGGGCAGCGACGGACGTCCGCCTGCGCCCAGGGTCTCGGCGAGTCTCTCCGCCTTGTCGCGGCTCGGCGCATACACGATCGCCGGTCCGGGTTGCGTCGCGAGCAACTCGCGCAACTGCCTGCCGGTCTGCTCGCGATGGCGGATGTGATAGCGGATGTTGGGCCGGTCGAAGCCGGCGACGATCAGCCCGCCCGCCGGAATCCCGAGCTGCGCCAGAATGTCCTCCCGAGTGCGCCGATCGGCGGTGGCGGTGAGCGCGAGGCGCGGCACTTCGGGATGGTCGTCGAGCAAGCTGCGAAGCTTGCGGTAGTCGGGACGAAAATCGTGTCCCCATTCGCTGACGCAATGGGCTTCGTCGATGGCGATCAGCGACAGGTCCACTCGGTCGACAAGCCGCCGAAAGCCATCGAGCGTGGCCCGCTCGGGCGCGACATAAAGCAGGTCGAGTTCGCGGTTGCGGAAGCGCTCGATCGTGCGCTCGCGGTCGCTATCCGCAGAGGTGAGTGAAGCGGCGCGAATGCCGAAGGCTTCGGCGCTTCTGATCTGGTCGTGCATCAGCGCGATCAGCGGCGAGATCACGAGCGCAGTGCCGGTCCGTGCAAGCGTGGGGAGCTGGTAGCAGAGCGACTTGCCCGCGCCGGTCGGCATCACCGCAAGCGTATGATGCCCGTCGAGCACCCGCTGGATTACCTCCTCCTGGACGCCCCGGAAGTGATCGAAGCCGAAGGTTCGTTTGAGGATGGAATGAGGGTTGGTCATGAACGCTACTTCGACCGGAGTAGCGCTGCGACTCCGCCCCCGCTAGCCTCGCACGATGGACATTCCGCCTGTCACCCGCCGCTCGTTGCTCAGATCCAGCGGCGCGACCCTGTTGCTGCCTGCGCTATCGGCCGCAGATCCGGCCAATTGGCGAGCCCTGGGCGAGGACGTTCGCTCCGAAATGCGCTGGGCCTGGACGCAATATCGCGAGCATGCCTGGGGGAAGGATCAGATCAAGCCGATCTCGGGCGCGTCGGAAAGCTTCCCGCTCAAGGACCACCACCTCGGTCTCACCATTGTCGAGGCACTGGACACCTTGTGGGTGATGGAGCTTGATCGGGAATTCCGCGAGGGCGTCGACTGGGTCAAGGCGAACCTGCATTTCGACATCGACGGCGAGGTATCGGTGTTCGAGACGTCGATCCGGATCGTCGGCGGGTTGCTCTCCGCCTACCACGCCTGCGGCGATCCGGTGCTGCTCGCCAGGGCCCGCGATCTCGCCGACCGGCTGTTGCCGAGCTTCGCTGCTTCACCGCTCGGCATTCCGCACCGCTACATCAACCTTCGCACTGGAGCGCTTCGCGGGCAGGTCACGAATCCCGCGGAGACTGGGACGTTCATCCCCGAGTTCGGATTCCTCAGCAAAGCCACGGGCGACGATCGTTATCGGGCCGCCGCGAAGCGAGCGCAGGTTTCGATGTTCGAGCGCCGCTCCAGAATCGGACTGCTTGCCGATGCGATGGATTGCATGACCGGCGAGTGGAAGAGCCGCCGAGCGACCGTCGGACCACCGTCGGACAGCTATTACGAATATTTGTGGGACGGCTGGGACCTTCTCGGCGACCGCGATTGCCTCGTCATGTATCGTGCGTGCACCGATGCGATCCTGAAGTATCAGCCGGTGCTCCGGGGCCCGAATCTCTGGTTCGACAATGTCGATTTTGAGACGGGCGACCCGCTCGACACCGAACAGGATGAGCTCGGATCCTTCTACGGCGGGCTATTGGCCCAGGGTGGGAATACGGTTGCTGGTGCTTCGCACACCCGCACGTGGGCTCGTGTGCAGGCACGCTTTGGCGTGCTTCCGGAGAGCATCGATTCCGCCGACATGCGTGCGCTCAGCACCACCAACGACCTCCGCCCGGAACTAGCCGACGCCGCATTCAACCATTGGCTGCTCGACCGCCGCGAGGAGTGGCGGCACGTGTGCCGCGATCATTATTTGGCGATGAAACGCTGGAACAAGGCGCGCTTCGGCTACGCCGATCTTGCCGACGTAACCGCCAATCCGAAGGTCCAGAGCGACCACTGTCCCGGCTACTGGTGGTCGGAGCAGATGAAATATTACTACCTGATCTTCTCCGACACGCCGCGGTTCGACTATCGCCGCAATTATCTCAGCACCGAAGGCAATATCCTGCGGGGACTTCGGCGACGCTGATCACTCCGCCGCCTGCGCGACCTCCTCGGCTAATCGCTCCGCTGCCTGACGCTGCCAAAGGTCGGCATAGAGACCATTGCGCTCCAGTAGCTCCTCGTGGGTCCCTCGCTCGGCCACGCGGCCGTCGTCCAGCACGATGATCTGGTCCGCATTGACGATCGTCGAGAGGCGATGGGCGATCATGATCGTCGTGCGACTGCGAGATACGCGATCGAGCGTCTGCTGGATCGCTTCCTCGGTCCTGCTGTCGAGCGCGCTCGTCGCTTCGTCCAAGACCAGGATCGGCGGGTCCTTCAGCAGGGTGCGGGCAATTGCCACGCGCTGCTTCTCGCCGCCCGAAAGCTTGAGTCCGCGTTCGCCGACCATCGACTCATATTTGTCGGGAAGCGCGGCGATGAACCGGTCGATTGCAGCTCCCTTGGCGGCGCGCTCGATCTCCTTTTCGGAAGCGCCGCCGCGCCCATAACCGATGTTGTAGCCGATCGTGTCGTTGAACAGCACAGTGTCCTGAGGGACGATGCCGATTGCGGCACGCAGGCTTCGCTGGTTGACCTCCGCGATGTCCTGGCCGTCGATCGTGATCCGCCCGGCCGACGGATCGTAGAAGCGGTACAACAGCCGCGCGATGGTCGATTTGCCGGCGCCGGAGGGGCCGACGATCGCGCAGCTCGTTCCCGCCGGAATCTCGATGTCGAGGCCTTTCAGGATGTCGCGATCCGGTTCGTAGCCAAAGCGGACGTGCTCGAAGCGAACATTGCCCTCTGTCACATCGAGCGGAGGGGCTCCGGCAACGTCGACAACCTCCGCGGGTGTGTCGAGCAGGTCCCACATCGCCTCCATGTCGATCAGCCCTTGACGGATCGAGCGATAGACCCAGCCCAACATGTCGAGCGGGCGGAATAGCTGCATCAACAGTCCGTTGATCCACACTACGTCGCCCGGGGTGAAGCGGCCCTTGCTCCAGCCCCAGACCGTGAAGATCATCGCGCCGGCCATCATCAGGTTGGTGATCAGCGATTGACCGATATTGAGCCACGCGAGCGAAACCTCGTTGCGGACTGACGCGCGCGCGAACGCGCCGACAGCTTCTTCGTAGCGGCTTGCCTCGCGGTTCTCCGCGCCGAAATATTTGACCGTCTCGTAGTTCAACAGGCTATCGACGGCGCGGCCGATCGCCTTGTTGTCGACATCGTTCATCTGCCGCTGGATGTGGGTCCGCCAGTCGCTGACCTTCCGGGTGAAGGCGATGTAGATGACGACGATGGCGAGGGTCGCGGCGACCAGCCCCCAGCCGAACTTCACTCCGAAGATGATGCAGATCCCGCCGAGCTCGATCACTGTCGGCGCGATGTTGAACAGGATGAAGTAGAGCATCATGTCGATGCTTTTCGTCCCGCGCTCGACGATCTTGGTCAGCGATCCTGTCCGCCGTTCCAGATGAAAGCGCAGGGACAGGTCGTGAACATGGCGGAAGACCTTGCCGGCGAGGCGCCGGGCGGCATCCTGCCCGACCTTCTCGAAGATCGCGTTGCGCAGGTTGTCAGAAAGGACGCCGGCGAACCGCGCGGCCGCGTAGGCCAGCACAAGGCCGCCGACGACGGCGAAGGCGGCGTGGGCGCTCATCCGGTCGATAGCGACCTTGAGTACGTAGGGCCCGACGAAGCCGACGGCCCTGCTGGCCAGCACGAGCAGGACGGCGACAACGACGCGCGTCTTCAGCTCGGCCTCGCCCCTCGGCCATAGCATGGGCAGGAATCGCCACAGCGCAGCGAGGCCGCTGTTCTTCTTCTCCGCTACTTGATCGCCCGCCATCTCACCTACGTAGGAACGCGGATGGCGGGGAGCAAACCACACGGTGCAGAGCCGGTGGAACCGTCGTCAATTTCGGCAGTTGGAACAGCGACTTATCGGGGAACTTCCTATGGGACCGGGTTACTTCGTCATCGCCATTCTGGGCTGCGCGGACGGCGGGTCGGCGTGCACTCCCGTTGCGACTCTCCAGGCGCATTACGCGACTCAGTCGGAATGCGCTGCGGCGACGACTTCGGCGCTCGAGGCGAACAGCAATTTCGACTTCCCGACCCTGCTTGCACGCTGCCGTCCGGCCGCTTCCGCCAAGAGCGCGGAAGCTGAAATGAAGCCCGTCCCGGCCAGCGCCCGTCGCGGCTGAACCGTAGGAACTCCATTCCGACCCGGGCGGTTTGCTGTCGGGCGATCAAGTTTCGCCCGAGGAGCAAAGCGCATGTCTGACGTCATGGAACCGATGGTTCGGAACGACCAGGAGCCGGGTCACGAAAGTAATCTCGAGCCCAAGCCCGACTGGGAGCCGAAGTATAAAGGCTCGGACAGGCTGAAGGGGAAAGTCGCTCTGGTCACCGGTGCCGACAGCGGCATCGGCCGTGCGGTCGCGGCGCTGTTCGCACGCGAGGGAGCCGACGTCGCAATCCTTTATCTCTGCGAGCATGACGACGCGCAGAAGACCAAGCAGATCGTCGAGCAGGAAGGCTGCCGCGCCCTCGCCATTGCTGGCGACATCGGTGACAAGCAGTTCTGCGAACATGCGGTCCGGCAGACTGTCGATCAGCTCGGCGGGCTCGATATCCTCGTCAACAATGCCGGCGAGCAACATTGGGCGAAGGACATCACCGACATCGACGAGCACCAGCTGCGCCGGACCTTCCAGACCAACATCTTCGGCATGTTCTTCATGACCCAGGCGGCGCGTCCGCACCTCAAGCAAGGCTCGGCGATCATCAACACGACATCCGAGACGACGTACCAAGGCTCGAAGCTGCTCCTCGATTATAGCTCGACCAAGGGAGCGATCCTCGGCTTCACCCGGTCTCTGGCGACAGCGCTCGTCAAGGACGGGATCCGCGTAAATGGCGTTGCGCCAGGTCCGATCTGGACTCCGCTCAATCCATCGGGCGGTCAGCCGAAGGAGAAGATGCCCGAGTTTGGCAAGGACACGCCGATGGGTCGGCCGGGGCAGCCCAATGAAGTCGCACCGAGCTTCCTGTTCCTGGCGTGCGAGGATTCCAGCTACATGACCGGACAGATCCTTCACCCCGATGGCGGCAACACGACGTCCAGCTGAGCGTGGGAAATTTCACCAACTCGCGGCGCCGATCACCGGTGAAATTTACCGTGTCGTGACAGGCAACACTGAAAAACAACGACTTTTTCAAATTGGCACGCCCCCTGCATTGATGATGGCATGGACCCGATGGTCGGGTTCAAAAGCAAAATGCCAAGGGGATTACCAATGACGATGACTTCTGTTCGTGAGACCGCCACGGTTGTTGCAGCGACCTTCGTGTCCGCGATGCTGCTCATTTCGGCCGCCACCTCGATGCTGCCGATCGCCTGAGCCCACTCACACCAAAGGAAACCGAGATGAACGGACGTTTCCTCATCAACCGCGGCGACGCCAAGGTCATGGGCGTCGCCGCCGGACTTGCCGATTACACCGGGATCGATCCAACCATCGTCCGCCTGGGCTTCGTCGCGCTGACATTGCTCACAGGCCCGGTAATGATCCTGTTCTACGTCCTCGCGGGGCTGCTCGCGCCGCACCAATAAGCGCGAGCGGCCCTTCCCCGCCGGCCGTATAAGGGGTCATGATGCGGGCGTGACCGATCCCTACAATCTCCAGCGGTTCATCGATGCGCAGAAAGGCATCTACGAGACGGCGCTCGCCGAACTTTGCCGGGGATCGAAGCAGAGCCACTGGATGTGGTTCATCTTCCCCCAGCTTGCCGGCCTCGGACGCAGCACCACCGCGCAATTCTTCGGCATTGCTTCACTGGATGAGGCCCACGCCTATCTTGCACATCCGCTGCTCGGCCCGCGTCTGCGAGAATGCGTTGAGGCGCTCCTCCGCTCGACTGGCTTTTCCGCCGAGCAAATCCTCGGCCCCGTTGACGCTCTCAAGCTGAGATCGAGCCTCACGCTGTTCGATGAGATCGAGCCCCGTGCTGGCTTCGCCGCTGCTCTTGCGGCATTCTATTCCGGACAGCGCGACGGGCACACGCTCGCATTATTGAACACCGCGCGCTAAGGAGCGCGAGCGGGGGCTATCGGACGCATAGGGGATTCCATCATGCGCAAGCTGTTAATGGCCTTGGCCGCCGCCTCAGTAATCGCCTCTCCCGCTCTTGCCGCGCTTAAGGTTGGCGACAAGGCGCCCGATTTCACCACCATCGGCGCCGTCGGAGGCAAGGAGTTCAAGTTGCACCTCGCCGACCAGCTGAAGAAGGGACCGGTGGTGCTCTATTTCTTCCCCAAGGCATTCACGAGCGGCTGCACGGCGGAAGCCCATGCGTTCAGCGCCTCGATCGACGACTACAAGAAGGCGGGGGCGCAGGTGATCGGGATGTCCGGCGACGACCTCAAGACTCTCCACGACTTTTCGACCAAGGAATGCCGAAGTGCTTTCCCCGTCGCCACTGCCACTCCCGAGACTCAAAAGGCCTATGACGTTGCCTGGGCGGCGCATCCGGGGATCACCACTCGAACTTCTTACGTGATCGACCGCAGCGGCAAGATCGTCATGGTCCACGACGACCTCGATTTCAGCCAGCATGTCGCCAAGACTCTGGCGGCCGTCAGGGCCTTGAAATAGCTTCCAGTTAATGTTGCGGACATGTGGCGGTCATTGGGCGACAGCTATCTCGCCTGTTCGCCTCAGGGCGCCAACAGAGGGAAAGCGTATGCAAATTCGGACCAGCATGATCATCGTCGCCGGCGTTCTCGCGCTCGCGGCGTGCAACAAGAAGAGCCCGGCCGACAACAATGCGGCTGCCGTTGAATCCAACGCAAGCAACCAGGCTGCCAATGTGATGGCAGCGGGCGAGAACAGCGCGGCCAACATCATGAACAGCGCCGAGAACAAGGCGGACGCGGTCAAGAACGAAGCCAAGAACGAGGCCGCGGACATCAAGAACGAGGGCAAGAACGAAGCCGCGGCGATCAAGAACTCGGCGTCGAACACGACCTCGAACACCACCAAGAAATAAGTTCACGCGAGAGCACGCGTCGAAGACGAAGGGCGTCCGGAAACGGGCGCCCTTTTTTGTGGCCAGTGAAGCTGGTTCTCGGGGTTAGAGGTGGCTGTCCTTGACCATGTATTTCGACATTCGCTTGGCGAGTTCGCCCTCGTGGGCGCCTGCTTTGTACATGTCGGTGTAGGCGTACAGCGACTTGAGGTAAGCGAAGTCCCATTCGGTGAGGCTGAGCGGCGACGGCCTTCCGGCCGCGGCATCCTGGATCAGGGTCAGGATCGTCGGCGCGGCCTGCTTTGCCGCCTTGTTCGGATCGGTGTGGGCGAAGAGCTGCATCGCCGCGAAGTCGGCCAGTTGCCGGAGGTCGGCACCGGCAACAGCCTTGGCGTCGATGACAACGACGGACGCGCCAAACTCATAATGAACCTGGTTCATGTAGCGTGACCCGAGAGCGAACGGCACCTCGAGCGCCGAATCCGCGCCCCAGGTGCTGGCGCCTTCACCGTTCTTGTTGAGCCGTTCGCGCGCAAGCTCGCGCCCATCCGAGCCTCGGACGTCGAGGATCTGCCAGGACAGCACCGGCTCAGGACTCTTCGCCAAATCCGCGATCTGAGCGTCGGTCATCGTCTCGCTGAACATTTCCGGGCTCGACCTATGCCAGCCCTCGATCAGCTTGGACTTGTCAGCGACGATGAAGACGAGTGCGTTGACCGCACATTTCTCGGGAGCGACCCGCATGCCCGAAGCGGCGGCGACCTTCCGCAACCGCTCGGCGATCATCTGGTCGTATCGATCGCGAAGTCCCATCACCATCGGGCAAACCGGATTTGCAAATCTGGCGAGCTGGTCGTCCTCGGACGGCACCGCCATCTGCCTGACATAGTCGCGGCGAACCTGATCCGGGTTGCGGGTTCCCAGCACCACGATGTCGTCGTGGCTTGCGGGAGCGGAGGCGGGCGGTGCGGCTGCAAGACAGGCAAGCGACGTCAGCGCCGTCGTGAGAAGCCCAAAGCGATGCATCAATTCCTCCTCTCGTCGGGCCTTAGCATGGGTGCGGGTTTACCGTCTCGTACATCTGTCAATCCGGTCGGCTGTCAAACGGCATCGGCTGGTCGGCAGAGTCCCTCATCCAATCGATAATCGTGCCACCGACACGCGCGTGCGCGGTTGTTTCAGCCATGATGTATGTGAATCGATACAAGCGAACCAGCGCCCTCCCCGCGATTGCCGCGGCCCTGGCGCTTTCTTCAACCCCGGTCCTTGCGCAGGAAGTGCAGCCGGTTCCGACCGATCCCGCTCCGGCGGCTCAGCCGGCGCCGACGCCCGACGCAACGACGCCTGCGACCACCACGGACAGTGGCCCCGCGGTTCAGCCAGATGTTCCAATGGCCGATACTTCGACTGCGAAGACGGCCACGAAGACCAAGTCGGGGACACGGCGGCCCGCAGTGAAGACCGCGCCAGTGGTCCACACGGCTTCGCGAACCATGACGACGCGAACGGTTGCGCCCGCACCCGCTCCCGCCGCTCGGCCGACGAATGCCGCGGTCCCGGCAACGGCCCCGGCTTCCACGCGACCGGCGCCAATCGTCGACCTCAACGCCAAGCCGCAGCCCGCCACGCCGGCGGTTGCAGCAAAGCCGGCGAAAAAGAAGCCCGATCCGACCCTTCCGATCGCCGGCGGAGCGCTTGCGTTCCTCGCGCTCGGCGGAGCCGCGGCGGCAATGACCCGCCGTCGCAGCGACGAGGAGGAGGAATGGGTTGGCGATGGGCCCGAGGCGGTGACCGATGAGGAGCCGGTGATCTCCACTCCGACGGTTGTTCACGAAGAGCAGCCAAACATCGTCGCGCCAGCCGCCTTCGTCTGGGACGGAGTCGAGAGGCCGCGCCGCGATGGCGAGAGCCACGTCGATCGGGCCTATCGCGGTCCGACGCCGGACAACCCGTCGCTGTCGCTTCGTAAGCGGCTGAAGCGGGCTGCGTTCATGGACAAGCGCGAACGCGACGCTGCGGCGGGCCTGGCTGCGCCGGTCGATCCGACCGCGGGCCTTCCCGATCGAATGGTCGCCGAACAGCAGGGGCGGCCTGAGGTGGATCAGGCCTAACCGTCACAACAGGAGGAAACAGGAGCCGCCGCCCCCTGTCGGGCGGCGGTTTCCGTTTGTGGAGAGCAGAGCTTTAACCCTTTCTAAGCACCCGTCGGAGCATAGCTCGCCGTGGGAAAAAAGCGGAGTCGAGCATGGGTGCGCCTGCATCAGGCACAAAAGCGGCCGAACAGCCGGCAGCGGAGACGCTGCTCAACGCGTTCAAGACCATTTCCGCGACCGAACGCCGGCGTCATGCCAGCGTGCTCAATTATTGGCTGTCGATCCGCGGCGACAAGGAATTTCCGCCGCTTCACGACCTCGATCCACTGGAGCTGTCGGACGCGGGGCCCAATTCGATCCTGCTGGAGCTGATCAGCGGCGGCCATGATGCCGAGATCCGCCACATGGGCGAAGCGTTGCGCGACGGCGACTGGCCTGAGCGTATCCTCGATGCGGACAATCCATCGATCCTCGCGTGCATCGCCAAGAAGCTGCCGATCGTCGCGATTAGCCGCGACTTCCTGGCATTCGAGGACGATTTTAGCGACGGCGGCGCAAAGACGCGCTGCTGGATCACTCTGCTGCCGCTGAGCGCCGGCGGCGCGTGGGTCGATTATGTCTATGCGCTCGTCAGCATCGACGCGGAGGAGGCCAGGTCCTCGGCCAAGAAGAAGGCCAAAACTCCCGAACCCGCCGTCGAAGAAGCGAACGAGCCTGAAGAGGTGACCGCCGAGGAGCCTGAGGCGATTGACGAGCCGGCAGTTGCTGAAGAAGCGCCTGCTGAAGAAGTCGACGAGCCGGCCGTCGAAGAGGCCACCGACGAGGAGCCTGTTGAAGCTGTCGAGGACGAGCCGGCGGAAGCTCTGCAGGACGAACCGCCGGCTGAGGCCGTTCGAGACGACGAGCCCGAGGACGCGATCGAAGAGTCGGAAGTCGAGGAGCCAGTCCAGGCGACGGCGTCCAAGGCAGCACCCGGCTTTTCCAAGCTGCTCGACAGCCTGGCGGGTCTCACCGGTTTCTACGGAAGCCAGCCGGTCAAGGTCGAACCCGTCATGCCGCCTGCTGAACCGGAAGACGTACAGCCTGAGGAGTCTCAGGCCGAAGACGAAATGGCGGCCGAAGAGCCGGTTGATGAAATCGCTGCCGAGGAGCCGGTGGCCGAAGTGCCGGAGATCGAGGAACCGACAGCCGAAGAAGTCGAGGTTGAACAGCCTGAGGTTGCAGCCGAGCCTGAAAAGCCGGTGAGCAAGAAGAGCGAGCGCCCGGCGCAAGTATTGGAGGGATCATTGCAGTCCAAACTAGAAAATGTCCGCGCCAAGGCCGACGAGGCTCGCCAGGCGCGGCTCGCCGCCACCGCCGCTCTCTGCGAGGGCCTCGGCGCTGCGTACGATTTCGCCCTCGATGCAGAGAATGAGCCGGAGGAATATCTCCGACTGGTCGAGTCCAAGGGTCTGAAGATCCAGCTTCGCGCGCCGATGAAGCCGGTCGTGAAGCTCGCCTTCGACGGCCTCGCCGACGCTCAGACGATCGCGGATCTCGAAGCCGTGCTCGCCTGGGCTCTGAAGCAGGACCTGCCGCGCGGGACGCTCCCGGCGAAGATCGATGCCGCTGGCGGTCTCGAGGAAATCCTCGGCTGAAGTTAGTGGGAGGGGCCGGGGCTGTCTCCGGGCAGCCCCGCACTTCCAATTCGAATTAGCGGCGACGCGATCCTTCGCCGAGCCGCAATCCCTCAACCACCGCATCGACGGCGCATTTGCGCGACAGGTCCGCAAGGATCGCGATGTCGGAGTCGCTTGCCTTGCGGGCCAGCCAATGCGTGCGGGTGGCGATGCTCCGGAGCTCCTTGATCGTATTCTCGGGAAGCGAGCCCTGGTCTGCGAGGAGCTTGTCGAAGACGGGCTGTGCCAGCGGCTTCTCGAACTCCAGTCCGATGAACTCCTCGCAATGCCAGACGACGCGGCAATATTGCGTCTCCAGCCCGGCAATGGCGAGCCAGATCCAGCTGTCGTCGTCGACTGGTGCGGTACACTCGATTCGACAGCCATTGGTCGACATGTCGATCACTCGGGCACGGACCCGACTGCTGCGCCCGTCGCGCATGGTCGCGTTGAGCCGGAGCGCGCTGCGCTCGACCTTGCGACGTTCGGATTGAGCTTTGCTGGTTTGGGCCATGCGATTTCCTTACCCCTGACGCGCTTTTTCCGCCGAAGTGGTGAACAAATGGTTCGTGCGTGGGCGCTAAGGTTGTTCAGCAGGCAGCAACTCGGTTGGGAGCAGCCATTCGATTGGCACTCGATGAGGATGAAGGTCATGAAGCCAGCTACAGTCCTGACGTGGGTGGCGGCGCCGCTTCTCGCTGCCGCTAATGGTTCGCAGGCGCAGCCTTACGGCTGGGGTCCGCCTGGTGCGGGCCCGTCAATGCCGCCCCCGGGCTATCTCGAGCCCTATGGCGTGCGTGATCCGCGCGAGGGGAAGATTCAGGTTCAGACCTTCGTCGCCAATTCCCCGGCAGTCACTACGCTGGGCCACGGCGCGATCGTCGTCACACCGGCTGCCGGAGGCCAGATTCTCGGTCCGGAGCAAGGCGCGTATGAAGCGGCGCTCGCCGATCAACTGGCACGAGCCGGCTATCAAAATTCCTCTGCCGCTGGCAACGAACAGACGATCGAATTCTCGGTCGTTCATGAGCTCGTCCAGCCGCCGGAACCGCCTCACAACCCGGTGAGCGGCGGCGCCGCAGTGGGCGGCGGCAATCGTGGATCCGGCTTCGGTCTCGGCCTCAGTATCGATCTCTCGAAACCGCTGCGCGCCCTGGTCGCAACGACACTCGAAGCCCGCATCCTAGATTCGGGGACTAAAGAGTTGCTCTGGCAGGGGCGCGCCGAGGTTCTTGCTCGCGAAGGCGACAGGCATTGGACCGATCAGGCGATTGCCCAGCGGCTGGCAGCGGCGCTGTTCAAAGGCTTCCCGCGTCCGATCTGACCGATCTAGCGGATGCAGACGCCTTCCGGGTCCGTGGAAAACACGGTCGTGAACATGTCCATCGGAGCGGTGCTGATCACCAAGCCATCCTGGTGACACCTCCTGAGCTCAAAGCGGACCTTGCGGGCCCGAAAATCGAGCGAAATGCGCTGGAAGGTTTGCAGGAGGTCGGTCCCGAGCATCAGCGAAGGCTCGTCCGAGAGGCCGAACATCTCGAACGGCGGAACGTCAGCAAAGGCGATGGGCACATCCTGAAGCGTGATCGGGCCCAGTTGCAGCTCGCTGACCCGGGCGAGCTGGAGCTTGATCTTCTCACCGGTCACCCCAATCGCCTCGACATCCCAGAACTTGGTCCGGCCCTTGCGGAGCAGCTTGTCGCGCAGCGCCGAATTGCCGATCGTGATCTCAGAACCGGTGTCGATGACCGCATCGAGCTTGAACCGGTCCGCACGCACTTGCGTCAGGATGAGCTGGCCGCGCCGGCGCTTGGCCAGGATCAAGATTTCACCCGGGATGTATTTCATCGGGATCCGGGCATCCTCGACCTTGATGACCTTCTTGTCGAAATCCATCATCAGCCGCTGCTCGACGAGGGCGTCGATCCCGACCAGCCCGTCCGCGCCGACGTCGCCTTCGCGAAGCGCCGGGACATCGAGATTGCGGATGGTGCTCGGGCCGAGGGTCAGCTGGGCAACCTTGACCCGAGCGACCAGGCTGCGTCCCGTCATTCCGTTCAAGACCACCGGAGTGGTCAGCGGCAGCGAAAGTTCACGGGCAATTCGGGCGCCGACAACGGAAGTGTCCGCGCCGCTATCGACCACGAAATGATAAGGGCCCCGCCCGTTGACGTGCACTTCGACGCTGAGCCGCGTATCCGCCTCTCGCGCTTTTACGGGATCGCCACCGATCACCAGATTCTTGTCGATCTCGGCCGGCGGCAGCGGAAGGATGTCGGGAGGAGTCGCGGGTGCAGCGACCGGCTTGCCGATCCTCGGTTCGTCGGCGACGGTTTGCGCACCGCCGCCGCTGGCGAAGGACAGCAGCACCAGCGGCAGGACCATTGCTAAGCGACGCACCGGGCGATCCTCTCAAGCGGGCAAACTGCTTCCGCTTGCCGCCATCATACACTCCTCGCCATCCATTTTGGACTCACGACCGGACTTTTCGACGGAGGAATGTCAGGTCGGTCACTTTTTGTCTGGATCGCCTTTCCACCAGAAGAGCAGGTAGGCGACGACGGCGAACAGGACCCACAGGCTGGCATTGAGGAAGAAGCTGGTCGCTTGCGACAGCCAGCTGTGCTGGATAGCGATGACCGTATCACCCATCGGCGAGCGCCTGGGCAACTCGGTGAGGTGGTTCAGCGCATTCACTTTATAATTGGCCTGTTCCAGCATGAGGCCGATGAGCGCCAGCATCCCGATAGCGTAGAAGCCAAAGGCGGCCATCCTGAAGAGTAGAGCGGCGCGGTGTAGGAAGTAATAGATCGCCACGATCATCGCGAAGTTGATGGTGATGATCTGCCCGAACAGCGACGCATATTGAACGTTCACGTCGCGGATGACGCCGATCAGCTCAGTCTCCCCCATCGCGGCTTACCGGCCTTCCTCGTGCTCGCGCTCGACGAGGATCGCGGATCGCCCACAGCCGGCAACAGGCAAAGTGATGATTGGGCCCAAAGGCATCATTCTCTTCAACCTTATAAACTAGCCCGTAACCCTATTCGCACCTAAAAGTGGCTGGAGGAGGGTCGAGCCATGAAACCGTACATCATCGGCGCGATTATCATCTGGTTTGCCGCGGGGATCATCGGCGCCTGGATGCTGGGGCAGCAACGGGTCGACGTACCGACGATCATTGGCGGCCCGATCACGCTCTACAAGGCGTTCAACAAGCC
>DASUZY010000125.1:0-24111 GCA_036376635.1 Sphingomicrobium sp. | reverse complement strand
GAGAGCGCCCGATCGATCCTCGAGCCAATGGCGAAGGCAGTGATCCACGCAGGCCACCTCGGCGCCGGCCAGGCAGCGAAGATCTGCAACAACATGATCCTCGGCGCGACCATGGCCGCCACCTGCGAGGCATTCGTGCTGGCACAGAAGTTAGGGCTCGATCCGCAGGTATTCTTCGACATTTCATCCAAAGCGTCGGGTCAGAGCTGGTCGATGACGAGCTACGCGCCGGTCCCGGGCGTCGGCCCCGACACCCCTGCGGACCACGATTACGAGGGCGGCTTCGCGGCCGGCTTGATGCTCAAGGACCTCAAGCTGGCCGAAGAAGCGGCACAGCAGGTCGGTGCTTTCACGCCAATGGGCGCCAGAGCTGAGGAACTGTATCAGCGTTTCGTCGAAGGGGGCGGCGGATCAAAGGATTTCTCTGGAATCATCAAGATGATCGGCGAGAGCGGTCAGCGATAGGGAGAAGATTGATGCGTATCGTGATGACTGCCGCTGCTTGCGCCATGCTGGCGGCCTGCGGCGGGCCCCAGACCAGCCAGGTGAACAACGCGCAGGCGAATATCAGCAATGACTCGCGCACTTCCGGGAATGCGAGCTCGAACGCTTCAAACTCCATGGCAATGCTCGCTGTGCCATCGCTCAGCGGTCCCGCGGCGATTAAGGTGATGCACGCTCGCCACGAAGGCATGGAAACGATCGGCAAGGACTTCAAAGCCCTTCACCGCGAATTCGACTCCTCCTCACCGAACCTCGCACTAATCCGAACCGCCGCTGGAGAGATCACCGGCCTATCGCGGGAAGCCTCCGGCTGGTTCACCGCAGGCACCGGACCGGAAGTCGGCAAGACCGGCGCGAAGCCCGAAATCTGGCAGGATCCGAAGGATTTCGCCGCGAAGCTCGCAGCATTCCAGCGCTCGGCTGCGGCATTTAATGCCACCACCACCCATGATGACCTAGGACAGATGAAGGCGCGCTACGCTGATCTCGCGGGCACCTGCAAGGCGTGCCACGACAAATACCGGTCGGAGATGCACCACGACCATTGATCCGCAGCCGGTATGGGACTTGCCAGTGCGGCTAGTCCACTGGCTCATCGCTTTACTGATCGTGTTCAGCTGGTGGTCGGTTCACAACCATCACACCGACTGGCACATCTGGTCGGGCTGCGCGATCCTCACCCTGCTGATCTTCCGTCTGCTGTGGGGCTTCGTTGGAAGCTCGACCGCCCGCTTCGCCAGCTTCGTTCGCGGCCCGCGAGCCGTCCGCGATTATCTTCGCGGCGACTGGAGGGGGATCGGACATAGCCCGCTCGGAGCGCTCAGTGTGCTGGTGCTGTTCGGTGCCCTCGCCCTGCAGGTCGGGCTCGGCCTCATCGCCGAGGACGAGGACGGCATCTATACGGGGCCGCTTTCGGGACTTGTCAGCATCGATACCTCAGACAAGGCCCGAGAACTTCACGAACTCGGATTCAACATCATCCTCGGGCTAGTCGCGCTCCACGTAGCTGCGATCCTCTTCTATCGATTGCGCGGCAAGCGCCTCACCGGGCCAATGATCACCGGGCGCGGCAGGCTTGAGCCCGGCATCGGGCCGATGCGGCCTGGCAAATGGTGGGTTGCGGTGATCTGCCTCGCCGCGGGAATCGGCGCCACGCGTTGGATCATCGCCGGCGCACCCCCATTCGGGCACTGGACTCCGTCTTGATCCTAGCGGCCTGGCGGCCCACATCGGCGCCATGTTGATCCGCACCGAACAGACGCCGAATCCTTCCACGCGCAAGTTCCTTCCGGGACAGCCGGTGATGGAAGCGGGCACTCGCGACTTCGCCGATCCGGAGAATGCGGATGTCTCTCCGCTGGCCAAAGCCTTGTTCGACAGCGGAATGGTGGAAGGCGTTTTCTACGGCCGCGACTTCGTCTCCGTCACCGCCGCCCCGGGCGTCTCCTGGACCGACCTCGAACCGTTGGTTCTCGAAACCCTGCTGGATCATTTCGTCAGCGGCGCGCCACTGTTCGTGGCGGGCACTGCCTCCGGCATTCACGTCGCCACGGAAGATTTCGACGAAGATCCGGCCGACGCCGACATCATCGGCCAGATCAAGGAACTGATCGAAACTCGAGTCCGGCCGGCCGTTGCGCAGGACGGTGGCGACATCGCCTATAAGGGTTATCGCGACGGACACCTTTATCTGACCATGCACGGGGCTTGCTCCGGCTGCCCTTCTTCAACCGTGACGCTCAAGCGCGGGATCGAAAGCCTGATCCGCCATTACGTACCCGAAGTGGAAAGCGTCGAGGCGGTCTAACTTAAAACCGTCTAACTTTCTGGGGCTTGCGGCGTTGAGCCTGCTGTGGGCACAATCTCTCCCATGATCCTGGCGTTCGACACGTCCAGCGCAGCTTGCACCGCCGCCCTGTTCGACGGCGATGGCCGATGTCTCGCTCAGGCGGATGAAATGATTGGCCGCGGGCACGCCGAGCGCGTGGTACCGATGATTGCCGAACTGATGGAGGGTCGTTCCGCAAGCCGAATACTCGTCGGTGTCGGTCCGGGAAGCTTCACTGGAATTCGCGTCGCAATCGCGGCGGCGCATGGCCTGGCAATCGGCTGGGGCGCCGAGTTATTCGGCTTGTCGTCATTGGCCCTGCTGGCCGCAGCCGCGCGGGCCCAAGGCCCCGTGGCGGGGGCGGTTCGAGGCGGTCATGGCGAGCTGTTCGTACAGCAATTCGACGGTTCCACCGTCCAGCCGACATCTCCCCTGATCAACGCAACACCCAAGGCCGCGGCGGAGCAAGTCTCGGCAGAGCGGGTAATCGGCTCGGGCGCAGCGGCATTGGTCGAAGCCCGCGGCTGGGGCGAAGCAACCGATCTGGTAGTCTCGGCCGCCGACACGATGAGGCTCCCTGACGCGCTCCGCACCCTCGCCCCAAAGCCCGTATACGCCCGGGCGCCCGATGCCCGCATTCCCGAGGCGGCTTGATGGCCACGGTCGAACGAGAAGTGCAGATCACAAATGGCACATCCGAAGACATCGACGCCGTCATGGGCGTGATGGAAGCGGCATTCGGCAATCGGTTCGGTGAGGCCTGGACTCGATCGCAACTGGCAGGAATCCTGCCGATGGGAGGTGTCAGCCTGATGGTCGCGCGCGAGGCGCTCGCCGACGGCGCAATGGGCTTCTCATTATTCCGAACGGTTGCCGACGAATCCGAACTGCTCCTGCTCGCCGTTGCTCCACGTTATCACCGCAGAGGCGTGGGTCAGCGCTTACTTTCGGCTTTTCTCGAATGCGCCCGAAACGACGGAGTAACGCGAGTCCATCTCGAAGTTCGGGATGGTAATCCAGCGGTAGCGATGTACCGAAATGTCGGTTTTTCGCCAGTCGGCCGCCGGCGAAATTACTATCATGCGCCCGATGGGACGCGATTTGACGCCATTACACTGGCGCACAGACTTTAGTTAAGTTAATTTAATCCTTGTTTATGACTTCGTACGCCGTTGCACCGCTTTACTTACAGGCGTAGCAATAAGGACGTGCAGTAGTAACTGCGCAGCCTCTGCTCGAAGTCAGGAACTATTCATGACCGAACTAACAAATGGCGAGGACACGCTGCTTACGCTGACCGCGGACATCGTCGCCGCACACGTCAGCAATAACAGCGTAGCCGTCAATGACTTGCCGAATTTGATCCAGAACGTTCACGCTGCGTTGACCGGAATTTCCGGAAACGGTGCAACGGCAGAGCCGAAGCCAGAGCCGAAGGTTTCGATCCGCTCGTCAATCAAACCGGACTACATCGTCTGCCTGGAGGACGGTAAGAAACTGAAGATGCTCAAGCGGCATTTGATGACTCATTATAATCTGACCCCGGACCAGTACCGGCAGAAGTGGGGACTTGCCGCCGACTACCCGATGGTTGCTCCCAACTACGCGGAGCAACGCCGCACGCTTGCCAAGTCCATTGGCCTCGGCACCAAGCGTCGGAGAAGTCGCGGCGGAAAGTAGGCTCACAGCCTCCGTGAACACCAGTGGCGGGGCGTTCGGGTCCGGCCGTGTTCATGGACCGCTGACGATAACGTGCGAGCCGCCGCCCTTTGACCGGCCGCCCGCCAATGCCTAACTTGCGCCAATGACGCGGACCATCGACATCGAAACGCTGTGCGCCGACAAGGGATTGCGCATCACCGAGCAGCGAAAGGTCATCGCTCGGGTTCTCGGCGACAGCGAGGACCATCCCGACGTGGAAACCCTCCACGCCCGGGCCGCCGCGATCGATCCCAACATCTCGATTGCGACGGTTTACCGCACCGTCCGATTGTTCGAAGAGGCTGGCATCCTCGAGCGTCATGAATTTGGCGACGGCCGTTCGCGCTACGAAGCGGCGTCGGAAAGTCATCATGACCATTTGATCGATGTCGAGACCGGCAATGTTATCGAGTTCGTAGACGATGAGCTTGAGAGCCTCCAGCGACGCATCGCGGAGAAGCTTGGATTCCGCCTCGTCGACCATCGCATGGAGCTGTACGGCGTCTCCCTCAACCGCGATCGCTAGACCGGGTCCGAATGGGCGAGCAATCGCGCGCGTCGCCGGCATATTGCTTCTCTTCGCCTGCATCGCTCCAGCCCACATCATCGTAAAGGCGACAACAGGCCACTCGTCGTGGCCCCGCCGTTTCCTGTGGGCGGTTGCGTGGATCCTCGGCGCTAGAGTGACAGTGGAAGGCAATTGTCCCGAACGGCATGCCCTGCTCATCGCCAACCATACGAGCTGGTTCGACATCCTCCTGCTTGGCGGCGAAGTAGGGAGCGCGTTTGTGGCCAAGGACCAACTGGGTCATCCCGTCATCCATTGGCTCGCCGATCAGAACCACACGATCTACGTCAAGCGAACGCACCTGAAAGGCGCCAAGGATCAGGCTCTATCCCTCGCCCGCGCTCTGGAAGGCGCACAGCCGGTCACGGTCTTTCCAGAGGGAACAACAGGACCGGGCACACATTTGCTTCCATTCCGATCGACACTGCTCGAAGCTGCGAATTACGCAGCGCGGGACGTCGAAGTCCGGCCAGTGGCGATCGACTACGGGAGCGCTCGCCGCGAATTCGGCTGGTTCGACGACGAGCCCGGAATGGCCAACGTCTGGAGAATCCTCGGGCGACGAGGAAAGCTCCCCGTAACCATCCACCTGCTTGCGCCGCTGGATCGCGCGGGCGATCGGAAGCAACTCGCCAGTGAAGCACGCGATCGAATCACCCGCACGCTCCGCTTCAAGTCCGAAGTCCACTCGCCTATAGGCGAGACAGAATGACTCCCAAGACCTTCAAGATCAAAAGCTTCGGTTGCCAGATGAACGTCTACGACGGCGAGCGGATGGCCGAGCTGCTGGATGCGGAAGGCATGACAGCAGCGCCAGAAGGCGCGGACGCAGACCTGGTCGTGCTCAACACCTGCCACATTCGCGAGAAGGCGGCCGAGAAGGCCTATTCGGACATCGGGCGCCTGCGGCGCGACGACGGGTCGAAGCCGTTGATTGCCTTGGCAGGGTGCGTGGCTCAGGCTGAGGGTGCTGAAGCGAGGCGGCGCTCACCGATGATCGACATCGTTGTTGGCCCGCAAGCCTATCACCGCTTGCCGGAAATGATCGGCGAAGCATCTCGTGGCGGGAGGCCGGTCGATACCGACATGCCCGCGATCAGCAAATTCGACGCAATGCCGCCGCTCCGTCGCGCGAATCCCAGCTCTTTCCTCACCGTGCAGGAAGGCTGCGACAAGTTCTGTACCTACTGCGTCGTGCCCTACACGCGCGGCGCGGAGATCTCGCGGCCCGAGGCGGACATCGTTGCCGAAGCGCATGGATTGGTCGATTCGGGTGCTCGCGAGGTCGTTCTGCTTGGGCAGAATGTGAACGCCTGGTCGGATGCAGAGCGCGGACTGGCTGACCTGATCCTGGTGCTCGCGAAGATCGATGGTCTGGAGCGCATTCGCTACACAACGAGCCATCCGACCGACATGACTGACGAACTGATCGCGGCCCACGGCGAGATCCCGAAGCTGATGCCCTACCTGCATTTGCCGGTTCAGTCGGGGAGCGATCGCATCCTGAAGGCGATGAATCGCAGTCATACGACCGAAACTTATCTCGCCACTTTGGAGA
The DNA here is from genome assembly GCA_036376635.1 of Sphingomicrobium sp. GTDB lineage: Bacteria > Pseudomonadota > Alphaproteobacteria > Sphingomonadales > Sphingomonadaceae > Sphingomicrobium. Next base: position 17,952 of record DASUZY010000125.1, on the reverse strand, counting down.
AAATGCGCGCGGCGCGTCCCGATATCGCCCTGTCCGGTGACTTCATCGTCGGTTTTCCCGGAGAGACCGAGCAGGACTTCGAAGCAACGCTGCAGATCGTCGACGCCGTGCGTTACGCGTCGGCCTATTCGTTCAAATATTCACCGCGGCCGGGAACGCCCGCCGCAACCATGGAGGACCAGATTCCGCGAGATGTGATGGACGATCGCCTGCAGCGATTGCAGGCTCGGATCACCGCGAATCAACTTGCCTTCAACCGGTCCAAGATCGGTTGCGGCGTGAGCGTTCTGATCGATCGTCGCGGGCGGCATCCCGGACAAATGATTGGCAAGTCCCCGTGGCTTCAGTCGGTTCATATCGACAGCGGCGCGGCAATCGGCGACTTCGTGGACGTGACCTTGGTGAGTGCAGGACCCAACAGCATGGGTGGTGCCGAGCGCCGCGAGGAAGCTGCCTGATGTCCCGCCGTGACCTAGCCGCCGTCCCGGATCGCGCTCGGTTGGAGTTGGAGTTCGACCAGCCGTACCTGCTTGGCCCGCTGTTCGGCGACTACGACCGACACCTGATCACGATCGAACAGCGGCTCGGCGTCCATATCGCCGCCCGCGGCAACAAGGTGCAGATCGAGGGCGATCCCGACGCAGCATCGCGTGCCCGCGAGGTCCTGGTCGGCCTCTACAACCGCCTGGACCAGGGTCATGACGTGGATGCCGAGGCGGTCGAGGCCATACTCGGCATGGCCGCGCAACCGAACCTCGACGGAATCATATCGGAGGAGGTCGCGAGCCCCCCGCGAGTGATGATCCGAACGCGCAAGAAAACGATCGTCCCGCGCTCGCCAGTTCAGACCGTCTACATGGAGGCATTGGCCCGCGACGACATGATCTTCGCGTTGGGTCCCGCCGGCACCGGCAAAACTTATCTCGCAGTCGCTCAAGCCGTGTCTCAGCTGATCAGCGGGAGCGTCGACCGCCTGATCCTGTCGCGCCCGGCGGTCGAAGCGGGTGAACGGCTGGGCTTCCTCCCCGGCGACATGAAAGAGAAGGTCGATCCCTATCTTCGCCCGCTCTACGATGCGCTCTACGACATGCTCCCGACCGAACAGGTCGAGCGTCGCATCGCATCGGGCGAAATCGAGATCGCGCCGATCGCGTTCATGCGCGGACGAACGCTCAACGACGCTTTCATCATCCTCGACGAGGCACAGAACACGACGCCTGCGCAGATGAAGATGTTCCTGACTCGTTTCGGCATGCGCAGCCGAATGGTCATTTGCGGCGACCCCAACCAGGTCGACCTGCCCGATCCGAGCAAGTCGGGTCTTGCCGACGCGGTGAATAAGCTTGAGCGCGTCAAGGGCATCGCAACGGTGCGCTTCACCGCCGCCGACGTCGTCCGCCACCCGCTCGTCGGACGAATCGTCGAGGCCTATGAGGGACCTGGCCGGTGATGCTCGAGGTCGCCATTGATGCCGACGAGGAATGGGACAGTAGCAACTCCTGGGACGATCTCGTCCGCGGCGCCGCCGAGGCGGCGATTGCCGAAAGCGCTTTCCCGCAGCTGGCGAAAGCCGACCGTCCCGTTGAAATCTCGGTCAGGCTGACGAGCAACGACGAGGTTCGCGCCCTCAATTACGAATGGCGCGGCAAGGATAACCCGACCAACGTTCTATCGTTTCCGATGGCCGACATGGCAGATTTCAGTTCGACAAATGTTGCTGAGATCGAATTGTTGCTGGGCGACATCATCATGGCGCACGGTGTCTGTCGGCAGGAGGCGGCGGAGAAGGGTGTGACCATCGAGCAGCACGCAACGCATCTGATGGTACATGGCACCCTGCATTTGCTTGGCTACGATCATCATGACGACGGCGACGCCGCGGACATGGAAGCGCGGGAAGTCCGCGCGCTCAAGCGGCTGGGCATTGCCAATCCCTATGAGGAACTCGCCTGATGGCGACGCGTAACGAAGACGCCGGCGGTTCCCGAATTTGGCGAGGGATGCGTCACCTCATCTTCGGCGAGGATTCGGAACCGACACTGCGCGACCAGATCGAGGAAGCGATCGAGGAAGCCGAGGACTCTCGCCCGGTCGCCGGCGACCTATCGCCGCCGGAGCGGCAGATGCTCCGCAACCTGCTTCACTTCGGCGATCATACCGCCGGTGACATCGCCGTCACGCGCGGCGACATCATCGCGGTGCCTAGCGACATCAGCTTCGAAGAGCTGGTGAAAGCCTTCGCGGACGCAGGTCACAGCCGGTTGCCGGTCTACGGCGAAAGCCTCGACGAGGTGATAGGCATGATCCACATCAAGGACGTGTTCATGGCCAATGTCGATCCTTCGAAGGATCGGTCAATGCCAGCGCTCATCCGCGAACCCTTGTTCGTCCCCGAATCGATGGGCGTCATCGAGCTTCTGGCCCGGATGCGCAGTCAGCGCGTCCACCTCGCCATCGTCGTCGACGAGTTCGGCGGTACCGAGGGGCTCGTTACGATCGAGGATGTGGTCGAGGAAATCGTCGGTGAAATCGAGGATGAGCACGACGAGGACGAGGGCGGGATGCTGACCATGCTCGAAGAGGGCCTCTGGGAGGCCGATGCCAGGCTTGAGCTTGAAGAGCTGGCCGAGGCCGTCGATTCCCGGCTCTCATCGGACGAGGATGAAGTCGACACCCTGGGTGGCCTCGTATTCCTGCTCGCCGGTCACATCCCGGTCAGCGGGGAATGTGTGACGCACCCGTCCGGCTGGAAATTGGAGGCAGTCGATTCCGACCCGCGCAAGATCATCAGGGTCCGCTTGCACGCCCCGGAAAGCCAGCCTCAGGACGGCGACTAGTTCTTCGCGAACAATTTCCCCGGGTCGGACATCGCCTTGAATTCGAGCGCGTTTCCGGCGGGGTCGAACAGGAACATCGTCGCCTGCTCACCGGGCTCGCCCTCGAAGCGGATTGTCGGAGCGATGACGAAATTCGTGCCCGCCTCCTCCAGCCGTCGGGCCAACCGCCTCCACTCGTCCATGGTCAGGACCAGGCCAAAGTGTGGCACCGGCACATCTTCGCCCTCGACGGGATTGGTCGTGCGCTGCCGAACTAGATCAGGTGCAAGGTGCGTGACGATCTGATGGCCATTGAGGTTGAAATCGATCCACTTCTCAGCGCTTCGACCCTCGGGACAGCCGAGTAACTCACCATAGAAGGCCCGGGCAGCGGTGAGGTCATCGACCGGAAAGGCGAGATGGAATGGCGGCAGTGTCATGCGGTTGCCATGTCATCGCGAGCACAGCGAAGCAATCCAGCCGTTTGTGGATTGCTTCGTCGCTGCGCTCCCCGCAATGACGAACCCGATGCGAATAGCACTCTACGCATTCCTTGTCGGCGCCGCTTCCGCTTTCGCGTTCGCGCCTACCGATCTGTGGCCGCTGCTGCCCGTGGCTTTCGCGTTGCTTTGCGAATTGCTCGACCGGACCAAGAGTCTGTGGAAATCGCTGCTGACAGGCTGGGCTTTCGGTCTTGGACAATTCGTCGTCGGTCTCAACTGGATCGCGACGTCGTTCACATATCAGGCCGCGATGCCTCCCTGGCTCGGCTGGGTCGCCGTGGTGCTGTTATCGCTTTACCTCGCCATCTATCCTTCGATCGCGGCGGCACTTGCCTGGCGGTTCGGTCGTGAAGACCGGGTCACGCTGGTGCTGGTGCTCGCAGGCGCCTGGATCCTGACAGAGTGGCTTCGCGGCACGATGCTGACGGGCTTCCCGTGGAATCCAGCAGCGGCAGCACTCGTCCCTACCCCGCTGATCAGCATAACGGCACTGATCGGAACCTATGCGGCCTCTGGCCTGGTCGTCCTGCTCGGCGGGGCCGTATGGCTCGAGATTCACAAGAAGTGGCTGCCGCTGGTGCTGATCATCGGCGTTACCGGCTTCTTGTGGCTGCTGCCGTCGTCCCGCGTCCCGTCCGATCCATTAACGGTCCGCAACGTGCGCATCGTCCAGCCCAATATCGGCGAGGATATAAAGCATGGTGACACATATAATCAGGAGGCATCGTTAAGCCTCACGCGCTTGTCCGGGGGTCCGTCCGGGGACGCTCGCCTGCTGCTTTGGCCGGAGGCGGCCCTCACCGTTCCCCTCGAAGATGCGCGACTGGGCGACCCGGCATTGTTTGCGAGCAACCTCCGCACTCAGTTGGGCTCGCTCCTGGGGCCGAATGATTTGTTGTTAACTGGCGGCACGACCGTCAATTCGACCAACGGGATCGACATCAGCAGCCTGGATAACAGTGTCTTCGCGGTCGCTCCCGGAGGCGTGATAAAGGGGCGGTACGACAAGGCGCACCTGGTGCCTTATGGCGAATATCTGCCCATGCGGTCCTTGATGTCCGCCATCGGCATCTCGCGTCTCGCGCCCGGCGAGTTCGACTTCGATTCCGGCCCCGGTCCGCGCACCATCGACCTCGGCGGCGAGTGGGGCAAGGTCGGCTTCCAGGTATGTTACGAGATGATCTTCTCGGGAGATGTGGTCGACGAGAACAACCGGCCGGACTTCATTTTCAATCCGTCGAACGACGCCTGGTTCGGCCGTTGGGGTCCGCCGCAGCATCTCGCTCAAGCCCGGCTTCGCGCGGCGGAGGAAGGGTTGCCGATCCTGCGCTCAACCCCGACGGGGATCAGCGCGGTGATCGACGCGCGCGGTAATCTCGTGAAATCAATACCCTGGCGGACGGCCGGAGTGATCAACGCAGTGATTCCGGCGCGCTCCGACGGACCGCCGCTGTTCGCCCGCTTCGGTAATGCCATCCCGCTAATTTTGGGATTCCTGCTCGTCGCAGGCGGCATTGTGCTGGCTCGCCGCCGTCGCTAGAGGCAACATATAAAGCTTTCTTTATATCACTGAATCAAGGACCGCTCACTCTCATGCGCAGCTCGTACCTGTTCACCTCCGAATCGGTTTCCGAAGGCCATCCCGACAAGGTCGCCGACCAGATTTCCGACGCCATCGTCGACCTGTTCCTGTCGAAAGACCCGGAAGCACGCGTCGCCTGCGAGACGATGACCACCACCAACCGCGTGGTTCTGGCCGGCGAAATTCGTGGGCAGGGCATCATGGATGAAGAGGGCAATTGGGCTCCGGGCGTCCGCGAGGAAATCGAGCAGGCAGTTCGCGGCGTCGTGAAGCGCATCGGCTACGAGCAGGAAGGCTTCCACTGGGACCGGTTCGACTTCTCGAACCACCTGCATCCGCAATCCGCTCACATCGCCCAGGGCGTCGATGCCGGACAGGACAAGGACGAAGGCGCCGGCGACCAGGGAATCATGTTCGGGTTCGCCTGCGATGAGACCCCGGACCTCATGCCCGCGACGCTCGACTACAGCCACAAGATCCTCGCCGAGATGGCCAAGGACCGCCACAGCGGCGCCGCTCCTTTCCTGGAGCCGGACGCCAAGAGCCAGGTGACGCTCCGCTTCGAGGACGGCGAGCCCGCCAAGGCGACCGCGATCGTCGTCTCGACGCAGCACAAGCCGGGCTATGACAAGGGGGAGAAGCAGGCAGAGCTTCATGCCTACGTGAAGGACGTGGTTGCTCGCGTCATGCCGCAGCGGCTTCTCGGCAACGAGACTGTCTACCACATCAATCCGACCGGCAGCTTTGAGATCGGTGGTCCCGACGGCGATGCGGGAGTCACCGGACGAAAGATCATCGTCGATACTTATGGCGGCGCAGCTCCGCACGGCGGCGGCGCCTTCTCGGGCAAGGACCCGACGAAGGTCGACCGTTCGGCCGCTTACGCAGCGCGTTACCTTGCGAAGAACATCGTTGCGGCGGGCCTCGCCAAGCGCTGCACCATTCAGCTCGCATATGCGATCGGCGTATCCGAGCCGCTTTCGCTCTACGTCGACACGCACGGCACCGGTACTGTCGGAGACGATCAGATCGAAGCGGCGATCGGGCGCATCGGCAAGCTTGGCAAGCTCACTCCACGAGGCATCCGTACGCACCTGGGTCTGAACAAGCCGATCTATCAGCCGACGGCGGCCTATGGCCATTTCGGCCGCAACTCCGAAGGCGATTATTTCCCGTGGGAGCGGGTCGACCTCGTCGACGACCTCAAGACGGCTCTCGCCGCCTGACGGCGTGACCGCCTTCAAATCCGGCGACCCGCTCACGCTTAACCGCCTGTATGGCCGGTCGAGCGGGCACAAGTTGCGACAAGGGCAGCAGGAGCTGGTCGAGCGCCTGCTGCCGTCGCTCGAGGTGCCAGCGGAAGGCGACGTGACGGCGACCGCGCTGTTCGGCGAGGACCGGCCGTTGCATTTCGAGATCGGTTTTGGCTCGGGCGAACATCTGGCCGACCGGGCCGACATGCTTCCGGATCATGGCTTTATAGGCGCCGAGCCGTTCATCAACGGGGTTGCGACGGCGCTTGGTCATATCCGGGACAAGCATTTGGCGAACGTGCGCCTTTGGCGCGGCGACGCACTCGAGGTACTCCAGCGCATACCCGACAAAGCGCTCAGCTTCCTTTATCTCCTGCATCCGGATCCCTGGCCAAAGGCACGGCACGCCAAGCGAAGGATGATGAACGACAGGCCTATCGACCTCTTTGCAGCGAAGCTTAAGCCTGGAGGCGAATTCCGGCTTGCAACTGACGACCCAACATATCTCGCTTGGTCGCTAATGATCATGCGGCGTCACGTCGGGCTGTTCGATTGGCTCGCTGAACGGCCGAACGATTTCCTGAATCCTCCCGGCGGCTGGATCGAAACGCGATATGGCGCCAAATCCCGCCGCGAGGGCCGCCAACCTTATTATTTGCGCTACCGTCGGGTCTGACCCACTATCGGTCGCATGGACATAGATCGAAGGACCATGCTCGGAGCCGCGGCACTGCCATTTGCGGCCGCGCCCATCAATGCAGCCGCGGCCATAGACGATTGGGAGCGCATCGCTCGCGAATATAACGTGACTCGCGAAGTCATCCAGCTCGAGCATGGCAATTGGGGGATGATGGCCCGGCCGGTGCTCGCAGCCTATCGCGAGCACGTTGAACGGGTGAACCGCGACACGAGCTATTATGCGCGCCGAAATATGGTTGGCGACCTGGAAGCATCCCGCGCGGCGTTGGCTTCCGCCATGGGAGTCGGTGTCGAAGAGATCAGCTTCACCCGCAACGCCACCGAAGCGATGCGCGCGCTCATCATGCAATACAACCGGCTGAAGCCCGGCGATGCCGTGCTTTACGCCGACCTCGATTACGACAGCATGCAGGCTTGCATGGAATCGCTCGCCAAGGTCCGGGGCGTGCGAGCGATCAAGATCGCGCTGCCCGAGCCCGCCACACGGCAGTCGCTGATCAACGCCTACAGCGAAGCCATCGCAGCCAATCGGGCGATCAAAATGGTTCTGCTCACTCACCTCAGCCATCGAACCGGTCTCGTTCTTCCGGTCGCGGAAATTGCGACGGCCGCCCGCGAACGTGGGGTCGATGTCATCGTCGATGCCGCACACAGCGTGGGCCAACTCGATTTTCGCCTGCCCGATCTCAAAGCCGACTTTATCGGGATCAACGTGCACAAATGGATCGGAGCGCCGCTCGGCGTGGGGGCAATCTATATCCGGCGCAGTCAGATCGCTGCGATTGACCCCGATCCTTCCGCCGAAGATGCAAGCAGCAACGACATCGTGAGCCGCGCGCACACGGGGACTCCGGACTACGCGGCGCAATTGACGGTTCCCACTGCCTTATCATTCCAAGCGGCGATCGGCGCCGGCCGCCGCGCATCGCGCCTGAGGGCGCTCCGTGACCGCTGGGTCAGCCAAGTCATCGACCTACCGGCGGTTCAGATCCTGACGCCCGAGGCCCCGGACATGCACGGCGCGATCACCTCATTCCGGCTACGCGGGCATACGTCTCATGAGGATAATGTGTGGCTCGCCAAGACCCTGCTCGAAAGGCATCGGATCTTCACCGTCCATCGTGATGGGCTTGCGTCCGGCTCGTGCGTTCGCGTTACCCCTGCGCTCGCTAGCCGGATGAGCGATTGCGACGCGCTGGCCGCGGCGATCCGTTCGCTGGCTGCTTGATCTAGCGAGCCGCTGTCAGTCGAAGCAGCTTCGCGCCATTCCCGTCTTCCAAAAGGTAGATCGCGCCGTCGGGACCTTCGCCGACCCATCGAATGCGATTGCCCATGTCCCAGCGATCCGCTTTCTGTGCGCTGGTGCCGTTGAAAGTAACCCGAACCAGCGCCTTCCCGGAAAGCGCTCCGATGAACCCGCTGCCTTTCCACTGCGGGAACATCTTGCCGTCGTAAATCAGCAATGTGCTCGGCGAGATCACCGGGTTCCAGAATAGCTTCGCAGGCTCCAGGTCCGGGCGGCTGGATGGTGGGGGAATGGGAACGCCGTCGTAGTTCCTGCCTTCAGAAACCAGCGGCCAGCCATAATTCTTGCCGGGGAGGATGAGGTTGAGTTCGTCCCCGCCGCGCGGGCCCATTTCCTCGGACCACAGACGACCCTGAGCATCGAAAGCCAGGCCATACGGGTTTCGATGTCCACTGCTCCACGTCTCCGCCGGCGTGAGGTTCGGTCCCGGCCAACGAAAGCGCCGGCCAGTTGCAGTTTTTGCAGCCTCCGTGTCCTCCGGAGGATCAGTGATCGTCACAATCGAGGCCCCGACCCGGCCTGCCATCGGATTGCCGGGCGCCGGCTTTCCATCGAGCGTCAGGTGAAGAATCTTGCCGAGCGGCTGGTTCGGGTCCTGCGCTGGAGTGAAACGCTGCCGTTCGCCAGAACTTAAAAACAGGGATTTTCCGTCGGGCGCAAAGGCGATGATCGCACCGAACTGGCCGCCCTCACCTCCCGCCGGATCGTGCCAAAGCAACTGCATTCCCTGCAGCGCAGCGCCCGCGGAGTTCCTGACAAGCTTCGCCTTGGCCATGGCCAGCCCGCTCCCCCGGTTCGACGAAGGCTCGGCGTACGTAAGATAGACCAGATTGTCGGTCGCGAAGTGCGGGGACAATGCCACATCCAGGAGGCCGCCCTGGCTGGAAACCACGACGCGAGGCACACCACTGACCGGCCGCTTATTCCCGCTTCGAGTGTCGACGAGCCAGATACGCCCCGGCTTCTCGGTAACCAGCGCAGTCGTCGATCCCGGGAGGAACGCCATTGCCCAGGGCGAGTTGAAGGTCGCAACCTCGTGGACAGCGAAGGGCCGGCCGCTCGATGGGGCATCGGCGCTTTGGGAAGGCGAGGCGCCGCATCCGGCGAGCAGGAGTGCAATAGCAGCGTGAAAGGATCGAAAGGTCATCAGCTCTGTTCCATCTGCGAAACGTTAACGCTAAGACTTAGGTACATCGCGGGGGCGATGGTGGACCTCTTGAAGGAAATTCATCCACATGCGTCCCTGCAGCTTACTCTCGCTCGTCACTTCGGTTCCTCCCTTCGTCGTTGAACAGGGCGAGGCGAAAGCTCGTGCCCGCGAAGCGTTCGGTGGCAAGAAGGCCTTGTTCGACCGTCTCTCCGGCGTGTTCGATAATGCCGGGATAGCCCGCCGCCACATCGTCGCTCCGCCAGACTGGTACATGTCGAGCCATGGCTGGCATGATCGAAATGCCCTCTACCTTGGAGCCACGGAGCAGCTGTTCATCGACGCCGCATCAGCGGCGATCGAAAAGGCCGGACTTAGGCCGGACGAGATCGACGGCGTCGTAACCGTCTCCACCACTGGCATAGCGACACCCAGCCTCGATGCCCGCTGCTCCTCCCGACTGGGGCTTCGTGCCAATGTTCGGCGTGTACCAGTGTTCGGGCTTGGGTGTGCAGGTGGTGTGAATGGACTGTCTCTCGCCGCTCGCCTCGCCGCAGCCGACCCTGGAAGCGTCTGGCTGTTCGTGACGGTGGAGACCTGCTCAATCTCGATCCGCCTCGACAGCGACGATCCAGCAGCTGTGGTTGCAACGGCTTTGTTTGGCGATGGCGGCGCCGCGGCGGTGGTTACGAGCGGCGATCACAGCCTCGCGCGCATTCAGGGATCGGCGGAGAAGCTGTTCCCGGACACGCTGCGGATCATGGGCTGGGACGTCGAAGACCCAGGACTTTCGGTTGTCTTCGACCGCGCCATCCCGCCGTTCATCGAAGAACATCTCGCCACGACGATCGACGAGATGTGCGGCACGCTCGGCGTCGCTCGCGATCAGATCGACCGCCTCTGTTCCCACCCCGGCGGGGTAAAGGTGATCGACGCGATCGAAGCCGCGCTGAACCTCAATCAGGGCGAGCTCAACCTCGAACGCGAAGTCCTGCGCGACTATGGCAACATGAGCGCTCCAACGGTGATGTTCGTACTCGATCGATTGCTGGCGCAGGGGCTTCCTGACAAAGTGCTGATGACCGCATTCGGCCCCGGCTTCACCTGCGCTGGCCTGCTGCTCGAAGCGGCATGATCGTCAACATCATCATCCTCGCGCTGGTGACGCTTCAGCGAGTTGGCGAGCTCTGCCTGTCGAACCGCAACACCCGGCGCTTATTTGCTCAAGGAGCGCACGAACATGCGCCTGAACATTATCCCCTGATCGTCGCGTTGCACGCGGCGTGGCTGATCGCGCTCTGGCTCCTCGCGTTGTCCCGGACGATCGACCCATTCTGGCTTGCCCTATTCGTCTTCATCGAGCTTGCCCGCATTTGGACGCTTGCATCCTTGGGAGAGCGCTGGACGACACGGATCATTGTCTTGCCCGAAGCTCCATTGGTCCGCCGCGGTCCCTATCGCTGGATCAACCACCCGAATTACTGGGTGGTGATCGCGGAAATTGCGGTACTGCCGCTCGTTTTCGGACTTTGGTGGGTCTCTCTGCTGTTCAGCCTGCTCAACGCTGCGTTGCTGATCGTCCGCATCCACCAGGAGAACCGCGCGCTCGGTCGATAAGCACTGCTTGCTCTTGCTTCTAGCCGAGCCTATATCGCCCTCCTCTCCTCGACATCGCTAGATGCCTGAGGCTGGGGCCCCACGGCTCCGGTCCGAGAGACGTTTGAGTTTTAGCGGAGTTCGGATGACCGACATTACGGGTCTCGCCCAACGGATCGAGCCCGAGGTGAAAAGCCTCGGCTATGATCTTGTGCGCGTGGCGATGATCGGCGGAACGTCGGACCCGACGCTGCAGGTGATGGCCGAGCGGCCCGACACGCGCCAGCTCGACCTCGCCGATTGCGAAACCATTTCGCGCCGCCTGTCAGACTGGCTTGACGCCAACGACCCGATCGAGGGTGGCTACCGGCTTGAAGTCAGTTCGCCAGGCATCGATCGCCCCCTAACCCGTCTCCGGGATTATGCCGACTGGACCGGCCATGAAGCGCGGATCAGCCTCCGCTACCAGCGCGACGGCCGCAAGCAATTCTCCGGCACGCTTGACGGCGTCGAAGGGGATGAAGTGAAGCTCACCGACAAGAGCGGACAACAACACGTCCTACCGTTCTCCGACATCTCGTCGGCCAAGCTCCTCTTGACCGACAAGCTCATCAACGCCACCGCGCCGCTCAGCACCGAGGGCGCAGATTCAATTCTGACGATAGAGGAATAATTCAAATGGCCACCGCACCCGCCGCCGTCAGCGCCAACAAGGCGGAGCTGCTTGCGATCGCCGACGCCGTCGCGCGCGAGAAGCTGATCGACAAGGGTATCGTCATCGAGGCGATGGAGGACGCCATCCAGCGTGCCGCCCGCGCCCGCTACGGCGCCGAGAACGACATTCGCGCCAAGCTCGATCCAAACTCGGGCGATCTCCGTCTGTGGCGAGTCCTCGAAGTCGTCACCGAGCCGGAAGACCATTTCAAACAGATCGACGAGAAAGGCGCTCAGAAGCTGCAGAAGGGCGCGGCCGTCGGCGACTTCATCGTCGACCCGCTGCCGCCGATCGAGTTCGGCCGAATTGCCGCACAGGCGGCGAAGCAGGTGATCTTCCAAAAGGTCCGCGATGCCGAGCGCGAGCGTCAGTATGAGGAGTTCAAGGACCGGGCGAACGAGGTCATCACCGGCGTCGTCAAGCGCGTCGAGTTCGGCCACGTGGTCGTCGACCTTGGCCGCGCCGAGGGCGTCATCCGCCGCGACCAGCAGATTCCGCGCGAGATGGTCCGTGTCGGCGATCGCATCCGCTCGCTGATCATGTCGGTCCGCCGCGAGGCTCGCGGCCCGCAGATCTTCCTCAGCCGCGCGCACCCGGAGTTCATGAAGAAGCTGTTCGCGCAGGAAGTGCCGGAAATTTACGACGGCATCATCGAGATCAAGGCGGCCGCCCGAGACCCGGGCAGCCGCGCCAAGATCGGCGTCATCAGCCACGACAGCTCGATCGATCCGGTCGGCGCCTGCGTCGGCATGAAGGGCAGCCGCGTCCAGGCTGTCGTCCAGGAGCTTCAGGGCGAGAAGATCGACATCATCCCGTGGAGCCAGGACACGGCGACCTTTGTCGTCAACGCGCTCCAGCCGGCGACGGTCAGCCGCGTGGTGATCGACGAGGAAGAAAGCCGGATCGAAGTGGTCGTTCCGGACGACCAGCTCAGCCTCGCGATCGGCCGCCGCGGTCAGAACGTGCGCCTCGCGTCGCAGCTCACGATCAGCCAGATCGACATCCTGACCGAGGCCGACGCCAGCGAAAAACGGCAGCGCGAGTTCGTCGAACGCTCCTCGCTCTTCCAGAACGAGCTCGACGTCGACGAAACACTATCGCAGCTGCTGGTCGCCGAGGGATTCACCAGCCTCGAGGAGGTCGCCTACGTCCCCGTCGACGAAATCGCCTCGATCGAAGGTCTCGATGACGACATCGCATCCGAGTTGCAGAGCCGGGCCACCGAGGCGCTGGACCGCCGTGAAGCCGCGGCTCGCGAAGAGCGCCGCGCGTTGGGCGTCTCCGACGATCTCGCGACGATCCCGCATCTGACGGAAGCCATGCTGGTGACGCTTGGAAAGGCGAACATCAGGACGCTCGACGATCTCGCTGATCTCGCCACCGACGAGCTGGTACAGAAGAAGCGGCCGGAGCAGCGCCGTCAGCGTGAGCCGAGCAACCGTCCGGAGGACAAGGGCGGTATTCTCGCGGAGTACGGTCTCAGCGACGAGCAGGGCAACGAGATCATCATGGCGGCGCGTGCGCACTGGTTCGAGGACGAGCCGGCCGCCGAGGCAACTGAGGAGGCCGCCGATGCGGACTCCGCAGAATGACCCGCTCGATTTAGCAGCATCGGAGCCGCACGTCCCTGAGCGGACGTGCGTCCTCACGCGGCGAAAGGGTTCGCGGGAGGAGCTGATCCGGCTCGCCCTGTCGCCTGATGGCGAAGTCGCTCCTGACGTTCGCGCCCGGGCACCGGGCCGCGGCGCTTGGATCGGCGTCACCCGCGCGGAGCTGGACGAGGCGAACTCCAAGGGCAGGCTCAAGGCCGCCCTCCAGCGCGCCTTCAAAACAAACTCGGTGAGCGTTCCACCTGACCTGGGCGAACGCACCGAGGCTGCACTGCGCCAGAATGCGCTCGACCGACTCGGTATGGAGGCTCGCTCCGGCAACCTCATCAACGGCTTCGACAAGATCGAGAATGCGGCTCGCTCGGGCAAGGTCCACCTGCTGCTCCACGCAGCTGACGCGGGAGCGGACGGCAACCGCAGTCTTGACCAGGCGTGGCGCGTCGGCGGGGGTGAGTCACAGGGGATGATATTCCCCTCGGGGCGCACTATCTTGTCCATGGCACTTGGGCGCGAGAATGTGGTACATGCCGCGCTGACCGATCCCGCTGCCGCCTCGCGTGTTTCCCACGCGCTCAGGCGTTGGCGGGCTTTCACTGGCCCCGATCGTGGTCCGGAAGGCGGAGAACCCGCCTTGAGGACAGTCTCGGCTGACGAAGATTTGACGAAGGAATAGAATGACAGACCAGACCGAAAAGCCGAAGCTTGGAACCCGGCCCCCGCTGGGCCTCAAGCGCACGGTCGAGACCGGAAAGGTGAAGCAGAGCTTCAGCCACGGCCGCTCGAACACGGTGGTGGTCGAGGTGAAGAAGCGGCGCATCCTGGGCCGCCCCGGCGAAGCTCCGCCGGTCGAGGCACCGAAGCCAGAGCCTATCGCCGAAGCCTCAAAGCCGGCTCCGAAACCCGTTGCTCCGGCGCCTGTCCCTCGCAAGCCTTCGCCACAGGACGACATTACTGCTCGCAAGGAAATGCAGGCCCGGCTGCTTCGGGAGGCCGAGGAAGCTCGTCTCGCGTCGCTCGAGGAGGCCCGCCGCCGCGAGGATCGCGCCCTCAAGGATGCCAGCGCGGAGGAACGCCGTCGGGCGGAGGAGAACCGCAAGGCCGAGGAAGTCGCGGCCGAGCAGGCGCGCGTTGCCGCCGAAGAGGCTGCGCGGATCGCTGCCGAAGCTCCGGCCGAGGTCGAAGAGGCAGCGCCTCAGCAGGAAGAGGCTCGGGAAGTCCGTCGGCCGGCTGGCGGTCATGCGCCTGCTCCACGCCGTCCGGAACCCGCTCGGCCCAGCCGCGGTCGCGGCGACGATCATCGCCAGCGCGGCAAGCTTACCGTTACCCGTGCTCTTTCCGACGAAGACGACAGCCGCGCTCGCTCGCTCGCCGCACTTCGCCGCGCACGCGAAAAGGAAAAACGCCACCATATGGAGGCGGGCCCCTCGGCCAAACAGGTTCGCGACGTGGTCGTACCCGAGGCCATCACCGTCCAGGAACTCGCCAATCGCATGGCCGAGCGTGGCGCCGACCTGGTCAAGGCCCTCTTCAAGATGGGCATGCCGGTAACGCTGACCCAGACGATCGACCAGGACACCGCCGAACTGCTGGTCACCGAATTCGGTCACCGCATCAAGCGCGTCAGCGAGAGCGATGTCGACATCGACACGTCTGAAGACGTCGATGCGCCCGAGACGCTTCAGCCGCGTCCCCCGGTCGTCACGATCATGGGCCACGTCGATCACGGCAAGACCTCGCTGCTCGACGCGATCCGTGGCGCCAGCGTGCAGTCTGGTGAAGCCGGCGGCATCACTCAGCATATTGGCGCCTATCAGGTCGCACTACCCGACAAGTCGAAGGTCACCTTCCTCGACACGCCGGGCCACGAAGCCTTCTCCGACATGCGCGCCCGGGGCGCCAATATCACCGATATCGTCATCCTGGTGGTGGCGGCGGACGATGGGCTGCGCCCGCAAACGGTGGAGGCGATCAACCACACCAAGGCAGCAGGCGTACCGATGATCGTCGCGATCAACAAGATCGACAAGCCGGAAGCCAAGCCGCAGAAGGTCCGCGAGGAGCTGTTGCAGCACGAGATCATCGTCGAGGACCTGGGCGGCGACGTTCAGGACGTCGAAGTCTCGGCGACCAAGAAGACCAACCTCGACAAGCTGCTGGAGGCAATCCAGCTCCAAGCCGAAATCCTCGAGCTCAAGGCCAACCCCGACCGCTCGGCCGAGGGCACTGTCATCGAGGCAAAGCTCGACAAGGGCCGTGGTCCGCTTGCGACCGTGCTGGTCGAGCGCGGCACGTTGCGCGTCGGCGACGTATTCGTCGCGGGTGCGTCGAGCGGCAAGGTCCGCGCCCTGATCGATGACCATGGCCGTCAGGTAAAGGAAGCCGGGCCGTCGATGCCGGTAGAGGTGCTCGGCCTGTCGGCCGTTCCGTCGGCTGGCGACCCGTTCACGGTGGTCGAGAACGAGGCGCGCGCCCGCGAGGTCGCGGCCTATCGTCAGGGCGTGATCGACAGGAAGCGCACCACCAGCGCTCCGGTCAGTCTGGAGAACATGTTCGCCAACCACGCATCGACGGTGAAAGAAGTACCGCTGGTCGTGAAGGCCGACGTGCAGGGTTCGGTCGAAGCGATCGTCCAGGCGCTCAACCGCCTCGGCACTGATGAAGTGCGCGTCCGCGTCCTTCATTCGGGCGTCGGCGCGATTACCGAGAGCGACGTGACGCTGGCCAGCGCCAGCGGCGCGCCAATCATCGGCTTCAACGTTCGTCCGAATGCCAAGGCCCGCGAGGTCGCGGACCGCAACAAGGTCGAGTTCCGCTACTACGACGTCATCTATCACCTCACCGACTGGGTGAAGGGCGCAATGGCGGGCGAGCTTGGGCCCGAGATCATCGAGACTGTGGTCGGCCGCGCCCGGGTCCAGGAAGTGTTCCCGGCCGGCAAGAAGGACAAGGCCGCCGGCCTGCTCGTCCTCGAAGGCATCATCCGCAAGGGCCTCAACGCCCGGCTCACCCGCGAAGACGTCATCGTGTCGAAGACGACCATCAGCTCGCTCCGCCGCTTCAAGGACGACGTGGCCGAAGTTACTTCGGGCCTCGAATGCGGCGTGCTCCTGGCCGACACCAACGACATCAAGCCGGGCGACAGCCTGGAGGTGTTCGAGGTCGAGGAACGCGCCCGGACGCTCTGATGCGCCGGACCGAATCCGCCGAAGGTCGCTCGGTACGCCTGCTCCGCGTTGGTGAGCAGGTACGCCACGTTCTGAGCGAGCTGCTCCAGCGCGGCGACGTTCATGACGACGTCCTCGCCACGCACCTCGTCAGCATCACCGAAGTGCGCATGTCCCCCGACCTCCGCCACGCGACCGTATTCGTGAAGCCGTTGCTGGGCGAGGACGAAGAGGCGGTGCTGAAGGCGCTTCGCCAGAATACCGCCTTCCTCCAGCGCGAAGTCGCCCACCGGGTCCGCATGAAATATGCGGCGAAGCTCAAGTTCGTGGCCGATGAGAGCTTCGATGAGGGTACGCACATCGACCGGATCCTGCGTTCGGAGAAGGTGGCGCAGGACCTCGAAGGCGAATGATCGACCTCGTCCGGCTCGCTGAGCCGATGGCTGGCGACGGTTGCCGAGCGGCGCCCTTCTCGGAAAGCCACCGTAACTCTCTGAAGTTGGCCTGCGCCGAGGATCGCGAGATCTGGGAAATCTACGCCAACAATTTTGGACCCGACGGCTTCGACGAGAGCATCGACCGCTATATCTCGAACCCAGGCAATCGCACCTTCGTCCTGTTGGAGGGCGATGAGCTCGCCGGCATGTCGAGCTTCCTCGGCATCGACCGAGCCCGCCAGGTGTTGGAAATCGGCGGCACCTACTACCGTCCGAAGTTCCGCGGCACCGGCTTCAACCGCCGGGTCAAGGACATGATGCTGAGGCGCGCCTTCGATTGCGGCATCCGCCGCGTCGAATTTCGCGTCGACCGGCGCAACGCGCGCAGCCAGGCGGCAATGAAGAAGCTGGGTGCGGTCCGCGAAGGCATCGTCCGCGCGGATCGCATAACCTGGACCGGCCATGTCCGCGACACGGTGCTGTTCGCGATTTTGAGGGACGAATATTGCTCCTGACCGGAGTTCGTCAAGCACTCTGACAGTCAACCCAGTTGACTTTATCCATCCATCTCGTTATCTCGACCGAATGGAAGAAGCACCCTGGTACGAACAGGTCTCGATCCCAGCCCTCCTCCGGCAGGCACGATATACGTACGGCAAGGCGATGCGGGCAGCGCTCGAGGAGGCCGGTTACGACGACATCCCGGCCAATGGGCTTTACATCATCGGCGGCCTCGCGCTCGACGATGAGCGCCTTCCGCTCCGAGAATTGGTGAAGCAGCTCGGGATTACCAAGCAGGGCGCAGGCCAGCTCGTCGACGCGCTCGTGATGCGCGGCTATCTTTCGCGGACGGTCGACGAAAGCGACCGCCGACAGCTGATCATCGCGCTCACCGAGCGTGGGCGATCTGCTGCCGATGTGCAAACGAAGGCGCGGGACAGGATTGACGGCCGACTTCTCGCGCGCGTGAGCAACGACGAAGTGTCAGCCGCTCGCAAAGTGCTCGGCTCGCTGGTGCTCATGCATCACGAGGAAGCCGCCTCGGTGGATTGATCGGACGTACTGGACCCCTGCTTTCGCAGGGTTACAACGTCGCCGATGGCCAAGCTCTATTTCTACTACGC
>DASUZY010000124.1:0-2764 GCA_036376635.1 Sphingomicrobium sp. | reverse complement strand
GCCCCTTCGGACATGATGGACGGCCGCGTCGCGGCGATCCGCGAAGCGCTCGAGCGCGAGGGTCACCAGAACGTAGCGATCATGGCTTATGCCGCGAAATACGCCTCGGCCTTCTACGGTCCGTTCCGCGATGCGGTGGGCTCGCGCGGACGGCTCAAGGGCGACAAGCGCGGTTATCAGATGGACCCCGCGAACATCGAAGAGGCGCTGCGTGAGGTCGAGCTGGACCTCGCCGAGGGCGCCGATTTCGTGATGGTGAAGCCGGGGCTCCCCTATCTCGACGTAGTTGCCAGGGTGAAGGACGCCTTCGGCGTGCCCACCTTCGTCTACCAGGTCAGCGGGGAATATGCGCTGATCGAGCATGCTGCTCAGGCCGGGGCGGGCGACCGCGAGGCGCTGATCCTGGAGACCCTGCTGGCGTTCAAGCGCGCCGGCGCGACCGGGGTGCTGACTTATCACGCGGTCGATGCCGCGCGGCTGGTCAATGGCTAGGGCTGTCGCGGAGACGGAACGCCTGCGCCTTCGGGAATGGGATCCGGAGGACGAGGAGCGCTTCTATCGCATCATGAACCGGCCCGAAGTGATGCAACATCTCGGCGGGGTCCAATCGCCCGAGGAATGGAGCGCCGCTTTCCAGCGGGTCACCGCCATTCAGCGGGATGTCGGCCATACTTTCTGGATCGTCGAGGACCGCGCCGGCGGGGAGATCCTCGGCTTTTGCGGAGTGAAGCTGTCGAACGCTCCGGGCGCCGGCGATCTCACCGGAAAGCACGAGATCGGCTGGCGCCTTCGTCCGGATGCCTGGGGCAAGGGGATCGCCAAGGAAGCCGCGATCGCCAGCGTGGACCTCGCCTTCGATCGCTTCGGCGCGCCCGAAGTGATCGCCACCACCCTTCACGACAATGTCGCGAGCCAGGGACTGATGAAGCGCCTCGGGATGACCCGGCGCGAGGACCTCGATTATGTGGACACTCGGTTCGGGCCGGAAATGAACCCGTCGATCGTCTATCTGATGCAGGCCGCCGATTGGCCCGCGGCAAGGGTTGCAGCGCTAAGCTAGATCCCCAGCCGTTGCTGGATTGCGGCAACGCGGGCTGCCTGTCGCTCGTCGATGGCTCCCGCCTCAGCCGTTGCGCGCTGGATTGCGGCAAGATCGTTCGGCGCGATGCCCCGCTGGGTTTGCAATGCATTCCCGGCAAGATCGTCGATCTCCGCCAACGCGGTCACCGTCGGCTTCCGCGCGGCGATTGCTGTGGTCAACGCCTCCTGCGCGGCGATCCAGCCTTCGCTCTGCGGCGCTCCCGCCGAGCCGGAAAGGCGCTCTGCATCGGCGATGGCGCTTTCGAACGCCGCGTTGCCACTGCGTGCCTGATCCAGCAGTTCCGACAGCCGGGCCGCCAGCGCTGCTCCCACCGGCCGATCGTTCATCGGCCTCGAGACCGGAAGCCGGGGGTCGATCGATTCCGCCGCGCGGGGCCGGAGCGATGGATAAGGCCCTCCCGGAGCCGAACAGGCGCCAAGGGCAAGGACAGTCAGGCAAATGGCGATGCGCATGCGTGGATCAGGCTCTACGGAGCACCCGCAAGACGCGCAACGGCAAGGGTTGCGTGCCGGGACCGACACCCCTATGTCGCGGCCCTCGCCGGCGTACGAAACGCCGTGCTGCGCGCCCGTAGCTCAGCTGGATAGAGCACCAGACTACGAATCTGGGGGTCAGAGGTTCGAATCCTTTCGGGCGCGCCATTTTCCTCATAATCACCTTTGCTCGCAGTGAGGCTTATCCTGCGCTACCGGGAATGATGCGCGTTTCCTTCATCCTCGCGGCGTTGCTGGCTGCTTCTTCATACTCCGCCTCGGCGGCTCCGAGCTCTTGCGCGTTGGGAAGCGCCGACGAGGCATGGCTCAACCGGTCGATGGCCGCGTGGAACTACGCGGCGATGAAGATCAGCGGCATCGGTCACGTGAAGAAGATCGAAGCGGTGATCTTCGATGACAAATGCGTCGTCACCAGCACGACCGCGATGAACGGTGGCCCGAACCGCTGGCAGGGCAGGGCTCATGGCGGGAAAATCGTGCTTCCGGATGGTACTCCGCTGAAACCGCAGGTGATCTCGTTCAGCGGATCGACCAAGGACCGGTCCTTCTTCGTCATGTCGACTCCAAGCGTGTGGCGATCGGCGGGGAAGACGGGGAAGGGGGCGAGCCTCGAAACGCTGATGACCGCCGTCATGCTGCACGAGGGAACGCACGTCGCGCAAATGCCGACCTACGGCGAGGCCATCCAGCGCATTTCCGATCGCAATCATTTGCCGCAGGACTTCAGCGACGACAGCATTCAGCAACACTTCGCCGACAACAAGGATTTCACCGCCTCGGTGGATCGCGAATCCAGGCTGCTGTTCGATGCGTGGCACGCGAAGACCAGGCGAGACGCGGTGGCGCTCGTTCGCCAGGCTAGAATGGCGATGAAGGCGCGTTATGCCAAATGGTTCACCGGCAAGGACGCGTACATGGCCGACGCGGAGCCTGTCTGGCTGACGCTGGAGGGCTCGGGTCAATGGCTCGCCTATACCTGGGAAGTGGACCCGCATGGCGGGCGCGTTGCACCGGCTGATATCCTGCCGGGCTTTGAGAATGATCATTACTGGACGCAGCGCGAAGGCCTTGCCGCCTTCCTGGCCCTCCAGCGGCTAACGGGCTCTGAGTGGAAGAAGCAGGCATTCCATCTGGGGCAGATGGACATCCTGCAGATGCTCGATGAGGC
>DASUZY010000123.1:0-5741 GCA_036376635.1 Sphingomicrobium sp. | reverse complement strand
GGATGGTCGAAGTGTCCGCGGCAATCCAGGAGGGCGCCGCAGCCTATCTGAAGCGCCAGTACACGACGATCGCGATCGTTGGCGTGGTGGTCGCGATCATCATCGGCGTGTTCCTGGGCGGATTGAGCGCTGCCGCCTTCGTGCTCGGCGCGGTCCTATCGGGCGCGGCCGGGTTCATCGGCATGAACATCTCGGTCCGAGCCAACGTCCGCACTGCTGAAGCCGCCCGCAAGAGCCTTCAGAGCGGCCTGACCACCGCTTTCCGCGCCGGCGCGGTCACCGGCCTGCTCGTCGCCGGGCTCGCGCTTCTCGCGATCAGCGGCCTGTTCTGGTACCTGACCGGCCCCGGCGGCTATGCACCGAACGACCGTCCGGTCGTCACTGCGCTCACCGCCCTCGCCCTCGGCGCCAGCCTCGTATCGATCTTTGCTCGCCTTGGCGGCGGCATCTTCACCAAGGCCGCCGACGTCGGCGCCGACCTCGTCGGCAAGGTCGAGGCCGGAATCCCTGAGGACGATCCACGCAACCCGGCGGTGATCGCGGACAACGTCGGCGACAACGTCGGCGACTGCGCCGGCATGGCCGCGGACCTGTTCGAAACTTATGTCGTGACCGTCGGCATCACCATGGTGTCGATCGCTCTCGCGCTCGGCGGCGGCGACCGCGACCTGCTGACTCGCATGATGGAGCTCCCGCTGCTGATCGGCGGCGTTTGCATCATCACCTCGATCATCGGCACCTACATGGTGCGGCTCGGCAAGGGCGGCTCGATCATGGGCGCGCTTTACAAGGGTTTCTGGACGGCGACCTTGCTTGCCATTCCCGCAATCTACGGCGTCGCCAAGTACACGCTCGGCGACCTCAACCAGACGATCACCACCACTGCTGGAACGAGCTTTGGCGCGATGAACCTCGTCTGGGCGAGCTTCATCGGCCTCGCGGTCACGGCGCTCATCGTCTGGATCACTGAATATTATACCGGCACCAACTACCGCCCGGTGCAGTCGATCGCCCGGTCGAGCCAGACCGGCCACGGCACCAACATCATCCAGGGCCTGGCCATCAGCCTGGAGTCCACGGCTCTCCCGACCATCGTCATCATCGTCGGCCTGATCGCCAGCTACCAGCTTGCCGGCTTCCTTGGCGTGGCATTCGCCGCATCGGCGATGCTTGCGCTCGCGGGGATGGTCGTCGCGCTCGACGCATACGGTCCGGTGACCGACAACGCGGGCGGCATCGCGGAAATGTCGGGCCTCGAAGAGGACGTTAGGCACAAGACCGACGCCCTCGACGCGGTCGGCAACACCACCAAGGCCGTGACCAAGGGCTATGCCATCGGCTCGGCCGGCCTGGCGGCACTCGTCCTGTTCGGCGCCTACACCGCCGACCTCCGCGAGTTCGGCGACAAGATCGGCGTCACCACGGACCTCGACAAGCTGTTCAGCCTGTCGAACCCGTACGTGATCGTCGGCCTGCTGCTCGGCGCACTGCTGCCGTACCTGTTCGGTGCGATGGGCATGACCGCCGTCGGCCGCGCCGGCGGCGCGGTGGTCGAGGAAGTCCGCGGCCAGTTCCGCGACAATCCTGGCATCATGGATGGTTCGGTCCGCCCGAACTACGCCCGCACGGTCGACCTCGTCACCCGCGCCGCGATCCGGGAGATGATTATCCCGTCACTGCTTCCGGTGCTGGCCCCGATCGTCGTCTACTTCGTGATCGGTCTCGTTGCCGGCAAGGAGAATGGCCTCGCCGCGGTCGGCGCTCTGCTGCTCGGCGTGATCGTCTCCGGACTGTTCGTCGCCATCTCGATGACCTCGGGCGGTGGCGCCTGGGACAATGCCAAGAAATATATCGAAGACGGCAATTACGGCGGCAAGGGCTCGGAAGCCCACAAGGCAGCCGTGACCGGTGATACCGTCGGCGATCCCTACAAGGATACGGCGGGCCCGGCAGTGAACCCGATGATCAAGATCACCAACATCGTCGCACTGCTTCTGCTCGCGGCGCTGGCGGCACACGCCGCCGGATAATCGCGGCAACGCGGTTTAAACCTCGGCCCCGTCTCACCACGTGTGAGGCGGGGCTTTTCATTTGGAGAAGGCGATGCCGCACGCGATCCGAGTCCATCAAACCGGCGGGCCAGAAGTGCTCAATTGGGAAAAGGTCGCCGTCGGCGATCCGGGTGACGGGCAGGTCCGCCTGAGACAGGAAGCGGCGGGACTGAACTTCATCGACGTCTATCACCGCACCGGCCTCTACAAGCAGGAGCTTCCATTCACCCCCGGGGTCGAAGGCGCCGGCGTCGTCGAAGCGGTTGGACCGGGCGTCACGAACGTGAAGGCAGGCGATCGCGTCACCTACGCGAGCCAGATCGGCGGCTACGCTGAAGTGCGGCTGATCGGGGCGGACCGCCTGATCAAGCTGCCCGACGACATCAGCTTCGAGCAGGCGGCGGCGATGATGTTGCAGGGGCTTACAGCGGAAATGCTGTTGCGGCGGGTCTATCCGGTGAGATCCGGCCAGGCGATCCTCGTCCATGCCGCGGCGGGCGGCGTTGGGCTGATCCTTTGCCAGTGGGCGAAGGCGATTGGCGCGACGGTCATTGGCACCGTTGGAAGCGACGAAAAGGCCGAACTCGCCCGCGCCCACGGCTGCGACTATCCCATCAATTACACCCGCCAGGACTTCGTCGCCGAGGTCGATCGCATTACGGGCGGCAAGAAGCTCCCCGTCGTTTATGACGGCGTGGGCCGAGACACCTTCATGAAGTCGCTCGATTGCCTGCACCGGCGCGGCATGATGGTGAGTTTCGGCAATGCGTCGGGACCGGTCGAGCCGTTCCCCGCCACGTTGCTCGCGCAGAAGGGTTCACTGTTCCTGACCCGGCCGACCTTGTTCGATTACGTCGCCGATCGGCAGGAGCTGGAGCAGGCCGCGGCTGAGCTGTTTGAAGTCATCGAAAGCGGCAAGGTGAAGATCGAGGTCAAGCAGCGGTTTCCGCTCAAGGATGCTGCGGAAGCGCACCGCGCGCTAGAAGCAAGGAAAACTACCGGCTCAACGGTCCTGACGATCTAGCAACCGCGCGCCTTCACATTTCAGCGATGCGCAGCTAAGTCTCCGCGACTTTTGTACCGAAGGAAGGAATCGCTTGGCCAAGGAAGAATTGCTCGAGATGCGCGGCACGGTGGTGGAGCTGCTGCCAAACGCGATGTTCCGCGTCCGCCTCGAGAATGGCCATGAGGTCCTCGGCCATACCGCCGGCAAGATGCGCAAGAACCGCATCCGGGTGCTGACCGGCGACGACGTGCTGGTCGAGATGACGCCCTACGACCTGACCAAGGGGCGCATCACCTATCGCTTCATGCCCGGCCGCGGAGGCCCACCCGGTTATCCCTGATGCGGCTGATCCTCGCTTCGGCGAGCCCGCGCCGTCTCGATCTGCTTGCCCGCATCGGAGTTACTCCTGACGCGGTGGTGCCCGCCGATATCGATGAGAGCGTTCCCAGAGGCGAGCTGCCTCGCCAACATGCATTGCGTCTCGCTCGCGAGAAGGCGCAGACGGTCGCTGCCAAGGATCCCGAAGCGCTGGTGCTCGCGGCCGACACAGTGGTCGCGGTAGGAAGGCGTATCCTGCCGAAGGTCGAAGATGAGCCGACATTGCGGGCCTGCATGAAGCTGCTGTCCGGGCGTCGCCATCGAGTGCTCACCGGCGTGGTGCTGGCAGCTCCCGGCAAGCCCGCGCGCGAACGGCTCGTTGAGACAATGATCGCGATGAAGCGCCTCAGCGATGAAGAAATCGACTATTACGCATCCCATGGGGAATGGCGCGGCAAGGCCGGCGGTTATGCGCTGCAGGGCTACGGTGAAGTGTATGTCCGCCATATCGCGGGAAGCTATTCGAACGTTGTCGGCCTGCCGCTCGCCGAGACCCGGGTGCTTCTGAAGAGCGCAGGATACCCGCTTGCCTGAATGGCTGATCGAGCACGGCATTGGCGAAAGCCGGGCAGTGCGGATCGAGGGCGACGAAATTGTCGAGGCGCGGATTTTGCTGGACGGCGTCGTTCGCGCCGGATCGCGACTCTCCGCCCGGATCATGGCCTCCAGGCCGCGAGCGATCGCCGAAGCCGATGGACAGCAATATCTGCTGCCAAAGGGCGCGGCGGGATTCGCGGAGGGATCGGGAGTGGTGATCGAGGTCACCCGCGAGGCCATTCCCGGAGTCGAGCCGTGGAAGCGACCGCTGGCGCAAGTTACGAGCCAGGCTCCCGACTATGCTGTCGTCCTGAGCGCAACTGATCTCCCCTTCCCTTCGCCGGATGATCCTCTTGGGCGGGCAGGCTGGAATGACCTCGTCGAGGAAAGCCGCAGCGGCATCGTTCGCTTTTCTGGAGGAGAGCTTCGGATTTCAGCGACGCCGGCCATGACGCTCATCGATGTCGACGGCTACCTCCCGCCACGCGATCTGGCCTTGGCGGGAGCCTCAGCCGCGGCGCGAACGGTGCTGAGGCTGAACATTGGCGGTTCGATTGGCATCGATCTGCCAACGGTCTCGGGCAGGGAGGACCGTCAGGCGATCGGAGCTGCGATCGATGAGGTCCTCCCGCAGCCCTTCGAGCGCACCGCGGTGAACGGCTTTGGGTTCGTGCAGATTGTGAGACCTCGCGTTCGGGCCTCTTTCGTCGAGCTCGCCCAAGATCGTGCATCGTTCGAGGCCCGAGCGCTGCTGCGTCTGGCGGCTGGTGAAACGCCGGGCGCGAAGCGGCTCGCCGCCAACCCGGCAGTGATCAAGGTGCTCCAGTCGAGAATGGATTGGCTCGATCGGCTTGCACAGCAAGTCGGAGGAGCCGTCAGCTTGCGGGCCGATGCCGCCATTCCCATGTCGGGCGGGTATGCCGAAAGTGCCTAACCAACCGAAAACCTGTCCGCTCTGCAGAAAGCCCGAGAGCCCCGACCATGCACCCTTTTGCAGCCGCGGCTGCAAGGATCGCGACCTGTTGAAGTGGCTCGGAGAGGGCTATCGGATACCGGGTCCCGCCGCCGATCCCGAAAGGGTGGACAGCGAAGGGGGCGACGGTTAGGGAGCCCGCTCGCTTCACCGGTCAGCCGGCTGTTTCGCGAATGCCCAGGTAGCTCAGTTGGTAGAGCACGTGACTGAAAATCACGGTGTCGGTGGTTCGATCCCGCCCCTGGGCACCATTTCTTTTCAATATCTTAGCGCCGACGCGGCTTAAGCTGCCGAAGAGCCTTTGTGTAATTTCGGTGTAATCGAGACCACTTTTTCCGCACCGATGCGAGTTTCAAGGCGCTCCATTGCTGCGTCGATGTGAGCGCCGTTTGCGTGAGCATAGCGCGCAACCATCGACAGCGTCTTATGCCCGCTGATCTTTTGGACGGTTGGAAGATCAACGCCGGCTTGGACGAGGTGAGTAACCGCTGTGTGCCTGAATGTGTGACGCACGACCACATCTGGATCCAAGCCAGCGGCCTTCACAATGCGGCGGTGTGCCTTTCGAATTGTAGCAAGATGACCCGACTTGCTTGCCACGGATGGAAACAGCCATAGGGTGCCTTTGGGCAAACCTGCCATGTGCTTCGCCAAATAGGCGGCTAGCTCTGCCGTCATCGGCTGCTCGCGAGCGCCAGCCTTGGCCTTAGGGACGTAAATTCGGCGTCGGGCCACATCCACGTTTTCTCTACGGATGCTGAGGATCTCGGACATCCTCATGGCGGTCGACAAAGCA